>DGFH01000328.1 GCA_002391565.1 Anaerolineales bacterium UBA3905 | reverse complement strand
GCTGCCTGTGTGTAGAGCGCCATGCCCAGACGCAGATCGCCGCCCAGGTGAGCGGCGCCTGCCAGCAGGTCGAGGGTGGTTGCGACGCCCGCCTGGTCTCCCATCTGCTGGAAGATCGCCAACGCCTCTTCATGATACCGTTGCCCTGTGCGCGGGTCATCCATATTGACGTGCCAGTTGCCGACGCGATTGAGCGTGCTGCCCAACGCGGCTGGATCGTTCAGCGTCCTGGCAGCAGCCAGCGCTTCCTGGAAATAGGCGCCGGCGCGGGCGAAGTCGCGGCTGGTCCACAGGAAGCCCAAAGCGAGCAGCGACTGCCAGAGCGCGCGGGGATCGTCAGCAGCCTGCGCCGCAGCCAGCGCAGCTTCCAGATCGGCGCGGGCGGCGGCGAAATCCCCCAACATCTCATATGCCTGTCCGCGAGCGCGTAATAGCGCTGCGTCCACAGGCAGGCCAAGCTGGGTCATGGCATGGCGCGCGCGCGTAAATTGCTCTACAATTGCGCTGGGCGCCTGAAGCCGCTGCGCCTCTTCGCCGGCGCAGCGAGCGTAGTGCAAGGCCTTGTCCCATAGCGCAGCCAATTCGCAGTGGTAGGCCAGGCTGGCGCACCGTGATGAGGTCGCCACCCCTCCACTCTGTCCCTTCTCACTCTCCGCCATGTCTTCCAGCGCCGCCGCCACGGCGTGGTGAAGCAGCCGTTGTTCGCGCGCCAGCAGTGTGTTGTAGATGGCCTGGCGCGTGAGGGCGTGACGAAAGGCAAAATGATCGGGCGCCTCCTCGGTGATGAGTTGCGCTGCGATTCCCTCTTTGAGCAGCAGAATCAGCGCGTGCTCATCGCACCTGCTGGCGGCTTGCAGCAGGTCGAAGCGCCATTGCTGCCCAATCACTGCGGCCAGCGACAGCAGCTCACGCGCGGGCGGCGTCAGGTGCGCCACTCGCTGTTGGACGGCCACCTGCACCGTGCGTGGAATCTGAAGCTGGCTGAGCGGCTTGCGTCCCCAATGACCGCCTAGTTGAAAGATGTCACCTTCGGTCACGCAGGTCTTGAGCACTTCTTCCACGAAAAAGGGATTGCCATCGGTCAGCGCGTAGAGCGCCTCGACAAAATCAACTTGCGGCGCGCGCGTCAAGCCGAAGATGGCGCCAACCATGTTGGCAGTCTCTGGTTGGCTCAACCGCACCAACGGCATCTCGCTTGCCAGGCGTTCGCGATCCAGCGCGGCCAGGAGCCGTCCCAGTCCAGGGCCAACTTCATCGCTGCGATAGGTCAGCAGCAGGAGCACCGGTCTGTGGGCAAGCTGGCGCGTGCAGAAGAGCAGGAAGTCCAGGGTCACATCATCGCACCAGTGCAAGTCCTCGAAAATGAGCAGCTTCTCTGCGCTGAACAAGCGTTTCGCCAGTTGCTCGAAGAGGCGGCGCGTCGCCTGGTCGGGCGGCTCGTCGGCGTCACCAGCCCGACCCCTGAGACTGGTAAGCAACTCCGTCGGCAAGGCGATTTCGGCAGAGGGCGAACGCCACAGTTCGAGTAGAGGGGCGTAAGGCAGTGTGCGGTCGGTCTCGAAGCAACGCCCTTGTAAGACCTGTAGCCCCAACGCCGCCGCGTGGCGCTTCACCTCCCCCACCAGCCGCGATTTGCCGATCCCCGCCTCGCCGCTGATGAGCGCGATCTGACCGTGACCGGCGCGCGCTCGATCCAACAGACGCACTAAGGCGGCAAGTTGGGCATCGCGACCGATCAGGACGGGGCAAAGGATAGGACGCGTCATGGGTTCAAGCATCAAAACTCCGTCTCTTCGTTGCAGTCAACGCCACTGCTTTATGCGCTTAACTTTATATGCTTAAACAGTCGAGCAGGTTGATCGCCAGATCAGCAACGTCATGCAGAGTCAGATTCATGGTCTTGTTTGCTTCGCTCGAAGCAGGCAGCGCGGCAAGCTCGCTGCGGCGCTGCTCGCCCACGTCAGGACGGGCCAGCAGCCAGCCGATCAACGGCGCAACATCGGGCGACGCCTGCAATGCCAGCAGACGCGCAGTTGCGCACAGCGCGTCGAGCAGGACGGGCGTTTCCTGCGCGGCGGCGGCGATGCGTACAGCCTGGCGCAGATGGCTGGCGGCGGCGTCCGCCTGCCCCAGCGCAGTCGCCGTCTGTCCCAGCCGATAGTGGCTGTCCGCCTCGCCCGAACGGAAGCCGATTGACTGGCTGAGGGCAAGGGCGCGGGCGAAGGCTGGCTCTGCGCCCAGAGAATCGCCTTGCGCCACCGCCAGCCCGCCCAACGTCAGCAAGCCCTGAATCCGACCGTAGACGCTATCTAGCTCCTCGTAGACGCGCAGCCCGCGTTCGGCGTAATGACGGGCGGCGGCGTAATCGCCCAGTTCGCGCGTGATGAGTCCCAGCGCCGTCAACAGATGGGCGATGGTCTCCGGGTCGCCGACCTGCTCCGCCAGCGCCAGCCCGGCCAGACAGTGTGCGTGTGAACCGGCGAGGTTGCCTTGATAGTAGTCGAGCGCGCCCAACTCAAGCAACGTGACGGCTTCTCCCCAGCGGTCGCCGGCAGCGCGCCGCAGTTCCAGGCTGGATGCGAGCAATCCGGCGGCGGCGGCGTAGTCGCCGCGCGAGACATAGACCTGTCCCAGATAGTGACGCGCTGTGGCGACGTTCGTCGGCGCCGTCGTTTCATCGAGGTTGCGCAGGGCGCACTGCAACAGCGCTTCGGCTCCGTCGAAGCGCGACAACAAGAACAGGAACTTCGCCTCGCGCGTGCACAGTTCCGCCAACGCCAGCCGTTGTCCATCATCCGGCGCCGCCACTGCTTCCAGCGCCTGGCGCGCCAGCCGGAACAACTCCTTTCCTTCCACTAGCCAGCTGCGCAGTACAAAGAAGTGATACAGCCCGCTCGCCCCCGCGTACAGGGAGCCGGCATCCTGCTGCGCGGTCGCCTCTCTCCAGGCGCTGCGCACATTGTCGATCTCGGCTGCAATCGCTGTGAGCGATCCGATCTGTTCGCTGCTTCTCAGACGCGGCGTTTGCGTTTGCAAGAAATGGAGATAATAGATTGCATGGCGTTTCTGCACTTCAGCGGCGTTGGGCAGGACGTGCAGCTGCTCTGCAGCAAAGTGGCGCACCACTTCGTGCAGGTCGTAACGGTCGTGCTCGTCCCGGCGCACCAGGGATTTATCGACCAGCCCGGCCAGCGTCGGCGCACGCACGCCCGCGATTTCGGCAGCGGCCTGGCGGGTGAAGCTGCCGGGAAAGACCGCCAGTAGTGCAAATGCAGCCTGTTCCACCGGTTTCAATAGCCGCCATGAGTAGTCAAACGCAGCACGCAGACTGCGCTGGCGTGGGGAAACATCGCGCTGGGTGGTCGTGAGAAAATCCAGGTTGGCGGCGATCGCGTCGGCGATCTCCTGGCAGGAAAACTGATTCACCCAAGCCGCCGCCAGCTCGATGCCGAGCGGCAGCCCGCCCACCAGGCTGCAAATGCGCACAGCGGCGGCGCGATTGTGCAGTGTCAGGGCAAAGTCCGACTGGACGCGACGCCCGCGACGCACAAACAACTCCACGGCGGCATAACTTTCCGGCGCAGGATCGTCGTGCGGCGGCACCGGCAATCCACCAAGCTGAGTCACCTGCTCCGCCTGCAAATTGAGCCGTTCGCGCGAGGTCGCCAGCAGCTTCACATCGGGCGCAGCGGCGAGTAGTTCACCAAACCAGCCGATGTCGTCGAGCAGGTGCTCCAGGTTGTCGAGCACAAGCAGCACTTCGCGCGGGCGCAGGAACTCGATCACCTGGCGGCGCAGGTTGCCGGCAACGACAGGAATCTGCAAGGCAGCGGCCAGGCTGGCGATGAGCGCCTCCGGTTCGGCAGGGTTGACTGCAGCCAGCGTGACGAGCCAGACGCCGTTGAGAAAGTTGGGCGCCAGCGACGCAGCCACCTCCAGCGCCAGCCGCGTTTTGCCGCTGCCGCCGGCGCCGACGATGGTCAGCAGACGGCAAGACGGCATGAGCAATCGCCGCCGGATCGTCTCGATCTCGGCAGTGCGACCGACGAAGCCAGTCAAGGCAGCCGGCAGGTTGTGGCGCAGCCCGGCCTGCGCCGAGCGAATGCGGGTGTAGAGCGCCGTCGTCTCCTCGGCAGGTTCGACGGTGAACACTTCATGCATCAAGGTGCGGCAGCGCTGATATTGCGTCATGGCGGCGCTGTACTGGCCGGTGCGCGCCAGCGCCAGCATCAACTGGCGATGCCCTTCCTCGCGCCACGGGTCGAGCGCCAGCAATCGTGTTGCCGTGTCGATGGCAGCCTGGTAATCCGCCTGGGCAAGGTAGTCTTCCGTGAGCTGATGAAACGCCTGCAGCGCCAGCTCGCGGTAGCGCGTGCGCTGCGCCAGCAGCCATTCCTCAAATTCAGGCGCATCGCGCACCAGGAAACCCTCCAGAAAGTCGCCGCGATAGGCGTCGACGGCTGCCTGTAAGTGGGTGATACGCTCCGCCCCGTCTGTGCGTCGGGCTGCGCGCAGCGCGCTCTCAAAGGCTGTAATATCGGAGGCGACCGGTGCATCGGTGCGCAGGGCGACGGTGTCGCGTGTGATCTCCAGGAATGGGTCGAGTCCCTTGCGCAGGCTGGTCAACGCCTGGCGCAGGTTGTTTTTGGCGTCGGCGTCGCCCATCTCGCCCCAGAAGAGGGCAGCCAGCAGATCGCGCGAGGCGGGTCGGCGGCTGACGGCCAGGTAGGCGATCAGGGCCGGCGCTTTGGTGGAGATAAAGGCAGTGAGCGCCGCGCCATCGACGTGTAGCTCCAGACCGCCAAACAACCGGATTTCCAGATTGGCTGTCATCATTCGCCCGCAACAAATGATCTCTAAATGATTGTCTGCCAGAATGGGCGTAGCGTAGCACACATAGCCGGAATGGTGAAACCATGCCAAACAGCCCAGGGAGACCCACCATGCACTATCACAGTTTCATCCTGACGTTGTGGCGCGAGCCAGAAGGGCTACCCAACGCCCCGCCCGTCTGGCGCTACGCGCTGGAGAATCCACACACTGGCGAGCGCATTGGCTTTCGCAGTGTAGCGGAACTGACCCGCTTTCTCAACCAGTGGGTGGCGCTGCTGCCGCCCACATCAGATCCACGCGAATCGTAATTCACAAACAGGAGAACCCATGAACACGCAATCAATCATCCGTCTCGGCGGCATCGCCGCCATCGTCTGTGTCGTGCTCTATTTTGCATCCATCGGGCTGTGGATGGGCGCAGGCACGGAGAGTTCGCCGCCGCTTGCCACCGCCGCCTACATGGCGAGCCAGGCGATGTTCTTTGTGACGCTCTATGCACTCTACCTGATCCATCGCGACGAATCGCCTGCGCTGATCCTGGTCGGTGTGCTGGTGTTGGGGATCAGCATCGCTGCCAGTTTCTTTGTCGATCCGACCGACACGAGCAACCCAATGGTGCTCTATTTGACCATCGGCTATGGCGTTGGCGGCTTGATTTTGGGCTGGCTTGCCTATCGCAGTCCACGCCTGAGCAAAGGCATCGGCATCGCTGCGCTGTTGACCGGGGCGCTCAGCCTGGCCATGGTTCCGTTCATACTGGCTGGAGCAGCGGATATGGTTGGGCTGCTCAACCTGCTGTTGAGCCTGCCATATCTGGTCTGGCTGGGATGGCTTGGGTGGCATCTGCTCAGACACAGCGCGATGGTGGTGCAGGCGACGTGAAGTACAGTGCTGCGGGTGAAAGACCAATGCGCCTGAGCCAGCAGGAAGCCGCAAAGCTTACTGCTGGCCGTCTACTGAAAACGCCGCGGCGCGTCAAAAGTCAACGTTGCGGCAGCCATTGGATTGAAATTAGGTGTTGTAGCTTGGTGAATTCAGGATCGCCAGTCAACAGGGTGGCCTGTCGTTGCTGAGCCAGGGAAACAGCAAAAGCATCGGCATAGGAGATTGGGTAGTGCGCCTTCAAGTGCGCGGCAGCCAGAACATGGGTGCGGTCAACTTCCACGATCTCGATCGGCAATTGATCAAGCAGGCCGATCATCATCTGTGCCTGAAGTAGACCACGTTCTCGCTCGACGATGTAGAGGCATTCACCGTAGTTGATGAGCGAGAATAGCACCTGGTTGGCTCCCTGTTTCGCGTTCAGCAGGATTTCCTCCACCAGCGCAGCGCCGGCCTCATTCTCCAGATACGCTAACAGGGCAAAACTATCCAACACGTAGCAGGCAGCGCTATCGCTCACGCGACTGCTCCTGCGCACGCTCCTCAAGCAGCGCGTTCACCAGCGAAGTATCACCCTTGAACAGCCCGCGCGCTGCGCGCACCGGATCCATGGCGGCTGGCACGATCATCAGCGCATTGCCGTAATCCACCAGCGCAACACTGTCGCCAGGATGCAGGCCATATTTTTTGCGTAGCGCCGCCGGAATCACAATCCAGCCTTTTGATGAAATCGTGGCGATTGTCATTGTTAACCTCTCTGGGAATCATACATCGATACAGAAAGTATAACAAGTCCTATGATTTGGTCAACTTTATCTGCTTTTTGTTATACCTGACTCAACAACGTCATGAGTTCCTCTCAGTTTTAGCGCCAACAAACGATCTCCAAATGCTCGCCGTGTAGGATGGCGCCAGACACTGCAGCACACACAGCAATTCACAATCATGCATCATATCGGACACAAGGAGGGGGTTTATGTTTGGCAATCTGTTGTGGTTGGTTCTGTTCATCGGTCTGACCGTGCTGTGCGGCTGGCTGACCTGGCGGGCGATTCGCGCGCGGCGGATGTGGGTCAAGATCGCTGGCGGCATCGGCGCCGGGCTCCTGACACTGCTCTTTGCTGCGATTGCGTTCTTCGGTGGGCGCGGGATCGCCACTGTTTACTTCCCCGGTGCGCCGGCCGCGCCAAATTTGACCGTCGCCGCCACGCCGGAGCAGATTGCGCGCGGCGAGTATCTGGTGAATATGAGCTGCATCGGCTGTCACAGCGCCCCCGGCGCAGACGGCGCGCCTTCGCTGCAGCATCCGCTCAGCGGCGGCTGGAACATCGCAGCGGCGGAGGGTTTCGGCTTCGTAGGCGATCTGGTGGCGGAGAATCTGACGCCCGGCGGCAAACTGGCGGACTACAGCGATGGCGAGTTGTTCCGCACCCTGCGTCACCGGGTGGACAAGGACGGGAATCTGCTCGTCTTCATGTCGCTCCTGCCCTATGCGCAGTTGAGCGACGCCGACACCGAAGCCATCGTCGCCTATCTGCGCACGCTGCCGCCATCCGAACAAACGGCAAAGACGGGCGACAGCCTCAGCTTCCTTGGCGCGATCATGTTCGGCGCCGGCATGTTTGGCACGCCAGAGCAGGGCGCAGCCACGGTCACCGCGCCGCCGCAGGGCGTCACCGCCGAATACGGCAAATACGTGGCGACTTTCGGTGAGTGCCGCGGCTGTCACGGGCCGGATGCCACCGGTTCGCCGGCCACCTCGGTCAGCGCGGCCATCCCCAACCCGCGCCCGTTGGTGGGCACGCTGAGCCTGGAGCAGTTCACCACGATGATGCGCACTGGCGTCAAGCCCGGCGGCGTCGCTTTCCCAAAGACCATGCCTTGGGGGACCGCCAGCAAGATGACCGACGACGACCTGGCCGCGCTATACGCCTATCTGACTGCTCCGGTGCAGTAGCAATCCTACAGATGTTTCTTGAAAGGAGAATCAACGTGAGAAAACTTACCTGGTGGTTTCGCATCGTCGGCGGGTTCTACCTGCTGCTGGCAGCAATGAATCTATATTTCGTCCTGATCAATCCCAGCGGGATGACCTCAATGTCGTCATATCCATTCCCCATCACGCCGGACACCACTCAGGCCTTTGTGGACGGCTGGTCGCCCTTTGCGTTCGAGCTTGTGGGCATCGCCACCTTCATGCTCTGGGCGTCGTTCAACCCGCGGCGGTATCTGGGCGCGATCTGGCTGCTGGTCTGGCTGGAGCTGCTGCACGGCGTGCTCGACGACATCTACCTGATCTGGCGCGGGTATGACATGGTCGGCTACCTGGTTTTCATCGCCATCCATCTGGCGATCATCGTGACCGGTGTGCTGTTTGTCCGCCAGGCTGAGGCGGAGGTCGCAGCAGCGAATCCAGCCCATTAACCATACCGGAGGAAGCTCATGAACAGCAACGCCAAAGTCAGTTTTGCACGACATGATGTGCTGTCCAACGACAGTTTCATGATCCGTGGACACTTCGCCGCCGACGGCGCCTTGATTCCTGAAAAGGTGGTCGGCTGGTCGGGCAGCGAGGACGACCGGGGCGCAGGCAGCAAGAAGGCCGGGCGCATGATGGGCGAGTGGCGCAAACAGCTTGAGGCGCAGTTGGCGCAAGAGGGACGGCCCGCACCGCGCGTGCGCCCTGCGCCCAAAAGGTAATCGATAGCTCATGGACACCGTCACAAACTTTTCCGGATTGCGCGACGTCGGCATTGCGCTGCTGGCGGTCGTTGTCGTCTTCATGATCGGCGCCTTTTCCGCGGCCTATTTCCGCCAGGCGCCGCTGCCCACCGACCCGCTGCAGCAACTGACGCTCATTGCCAATGACCGCATCGGCTGGACGGCGCAGGCGATCATCTTTCCGCTCGCCTTCCTGGCCACCGCCATCCTCTTCGGAGTGATGGTGGCCAGAATGCCTGATGTTGCCCCGCGCTGGCTGGCAATGATATCTGCGTTATTGGTTGTCGCGGGGTTCGTGTTCTGGTTGCCGATCAGCCTGCATCGCCTGGAACTGGGGGCTAATGCGGCAGAAATGCTCCGCACCTTCAACCCCAGTGCGCCGGTGGAAGTGGGACGCAATGCATGGAGCTTCTGGCCTCACACCCTCAGCATTCTGGCCGCGATCGCGCTGATGGGCGCCGCGCTTGCACTGGCCGGCGCGCTGCCGACGCTGGGTTGGGTCGTCGCCGAGCTGGCCGTGGCAGGCGCGCTGCTCGGCGTATTGGTAATGCACGACTGGCCGCTCTTCATGAGCTATGTCATCGTGTTGGTGATGGCGATCGGGCTGATTCGGTCGGGCTGATGGTGCGCCCCGCGTCCAGATGAATCGGTTCAATCCCGGAATAGGCCGCTTCGTCCAGTTGGCTCAACTCCCAGTTCTCCTGCAAGTTGAGCCAGAAGCGTGGACTCTGACCGAACAGCCTGCCTAGCCGCATCGCCATGTCGGGCGTCACGCCTCGCCTGCCGCGGCAGATGTCGCTAATCTTGGATTGCGCCATGCCCAGGCGCTCGGCGACCAGGGACTGGGTGATCTGATTTTGAGCGAGAATCTCTTGCAGGATCTCACCTGGATGCACTGCAATTGCTCGTCGTGGCGCTACCGTCATATCAACCTCCATTCTGCGATCATGCTCTCCGCTACGGTGCTTAATGGTAGTCAGTGATTTCGACATCGAGCACATCGAGCCCATTCCACTCGAAGCAGATCCGATACTGGTCGTTGATGCGAATGCTGTACTGGCCCATCCTGTCTCCCTTGAGCTGCTCGATTCGCCAGCCGGGAAAGAGTGCGAGATCGGCGAGCGTCACCATTGCATCCAACGCTGCGAGCCGTCGGCGTGCCTGCGGGTGGAGGTGAGCCGGCAAGGTGCGCCGAGCGGCTTTCGAGTTGACGCTTTCAGCGATATCGCGCGTGCCCTCGTCCCGATAGGATTGGATCGCCATGTGTCGATTATACTGCTATACGGTATAATAGAAAATTGCAAGCAGCGCTACCCGATGGTTGCCTGGAAGGCCAGCACTGCACCACAAACAGCCGGTTGGAGATGTTGGTCGGCTATCTTGCCGAGGTTGCCCCCATGCCAGGATGCACAAAACTCCTGTCAGACGCCTGTTACTCATTGCGAAGCCGCTCTAGCGTTTCAGCATCGAACACTGCGTCCGGCGACTCTCCGGCTTCCAACCGGGCGATCCACGCCTCTCTCCAATCTACATTGCGACCACGCCCTGTCGTTTTTGCCCACTCCACGAAAAACCGAAAATCGGCGATGGCACCCGGCACATCGCCGGTGAGGGCGCGCGCCAGACCACGGCTATCGCGATAGCCACCGTGCTCTGGCATAAGCGCCGCTGCGCGTTCGCAGGCCGGCATGGCTTCGATCGCTGCGCCGGCGAGCGCACTGCGCCGACATACGTCATTCCAGGAGTTAGCAGACAGTGCCTCTGTGATGTTAATGGTCGGGCTAATGGCTTGTGCATTGGCAAGCGCCACCATTCCTTCGACATAGCTGTTGGCTTCAAACAACGTTTTTGCGAGATTGAGATAGGGGTTGGTCTCTACCTCAAAGGTGGAGTATTGTCCATTTGTGCGCAGCCACCCATCGAGCTGATTGAGCATGGCGGTTGCGGTCACAAGATTGCCGGCTTGCACCTCAGTTGCGGCCTGGGCGCGAATTGCGTCAATCACATCCAGAGGGATAAGTGCTTCATCACAAGTGGGCCGGTAGCCCTCAATCGATGAAAAGCGGTTCCATTCTTCCCATGTGAAATTACGCTGTGCGCGGTGACAAGCGGCTGCTACAATTTCTCCCACTTCTATGTACATTATGTGGACGATGTTGTCGGCGCTGATAATGAGGACTCTTGATTGATCCTTACTCCACTTTGCCCCGCTGTCTTCCAGCTTGACCAGCTCTCTGCCGCTGGCCGCGTCCCAGATGCGGGCGGTGCTGTCGGAGCTTGCGGTGAGGACTTTCGACTCATCTTGGCTCCACGTTGCCTGCCCGACTGCTCCTGTGTGGCCTGTCAGCCTGATCAGTTCCTTGCCGCTAGCCGCGTCCCAGATGCGGGCGGTGTCGTCCCAGCTTGCGGTGAGGACTCTCGATTCATCTTGGCTCCACATCGCCTGAGTGATCATTCCTGTGTGGCCTTCTAGCTTGAGCAGTTCCTTGCCGCTAGCCGCGTCCCAGATGCGGGCGGTGTTGTCCCAGCTTGCGGTGAGGACTCTCGATTCATCTTGGCTCCACATCGCCTGAGTGATCATTCCTGTGTGGCCTTCTAGCCTAATCAGTTCCTCACCGGTTGCTGCATCAAAGATGCGTACGGCGTTGGGAAAGAAAAGGCTGGAGCTATGTGTGAGGACTTTCGATCCGTCCTTGCTCCATGTCGCTTCGTAGATTTCTATCATGTGATCTATCGACTTGACCAAATCCTCATCCAATTCTCCTGGTTGGTCTGCTAGCGTGACTAAGAACTGATAGTTTTGACCTGCCAGCTTGACCAGTTCCTGGCCACTGGCCGCATCCCAGATGCGGGCGGTTCCATCGCCGCCACTGGTGAGAATCTTCGATTCATCTGGACTCCAAGTCGCCTGATGGATTGGTCTTGTGCGATAGAATGATCCTGTATGTCCCATTAACACGACAAGTTCCTTACCACTTATTGCATTCCAGATACGGGAAGTGCCATCAGCACTGGTGGTGAGGACTTTCAACTCATCTTGGCTCCACGTTGCCTGCTCGACTGCTCCTGTGTGACCTTCGAGCTTGACCATCTCTCTGCCACTACTTGCATCCCAGATGCGGGCGGTACCGTCAGCGCTGGTAGTGAGGATTTTCGATTCGTTTTGGCTCCACATCGCCTGCAAGACACTTGCTGTGTGACCTTCGAGCTTGATCGACTCTTTGCCACTGCCCGCGTCCCAGATGCGGGCGGTGCCGTCTTCGCTGGTGGTGAAGATTTTTGATTCGTCCGGGGTCCATATCGCCTGCAAGATCCTTGGTGTGTGACTAGTCAATGTAAATGGCTTCTGATCACTAGCGGTCTCCCAAATGCGAGCGGTTCCATCATAACTCGCGGTAAGAACTTTGGACTCGTCTTCGCTCCATGTTGCCTGGACAGCTACACTACTGTGACCCGTAAGCGTGAGCAGTTCGTCACCGTTTGAAGCTTCCCAAATGCGAGCGGTGCCGTCCCAACTGAACGTAAGGATTCTTGACTCATCCTTGCTCCAAGTTGCTTGATTGATCGCTCCGGTATGACCCTTTAGCTTGAGTAGTTCATTGCCACTATCAGCGTCCCAGATGCGGACGGTTGCATCATTGCTAGCGGTGAGTATTTTCGACTCATCTTTGCTCCATGTTGCTTGCCTGACCGTCCATGTGTGGCCTACCAGCTTGACCAGCACTTTGCCGTTGGCGGCATCCCAGATGCGGGCTGTGCCGTCGTCGCTGGCAGTGAGAACTTTGGACTCATCTTGACTCCATGTCGCGTGAATGACCACCCTTGTGTGACCTTCGAGCTTGCTTAGTTCCTTGCCGCCGGCTACATCCCAGATGCGTGCGGTGCCGTCGGCGCTACTGGTGAGGACTTTCGACTCATCCTGGCTCCACATTGCCTGAGTGATCATCTCTGTGTGGCCATCTAGCTTGACCAGTTCCTTGCCGCTGGCTGCGTTCCAGATGCGGGCGGTGTTGTCCCAGCTAGCGGTGAGTATTTTCGACTCATCTTTGCTCCATGTTGCTTGCCTGATCGACCTGACGTGGCCTTCCAGCTTGGCCAGTTCCGCGCCGCTGGCCGCGTCCCAGATGCGGGCGGTGCTGTCGGAGCTTGCGGTGAGGACTTTCGACTCATCTTGGCTCCATGTCGCCTGCCAGACCGACCCGACGTGGCCTTCCAGCTTGACCAGTTCCTTGCCGCTGGCCGCGTCCCAAATGCGCACGGTTTCGTCCACACTAGCGGTAAGTATTTTCGACTCATCCTGGCTCCACGTCGCCTGTGTGATCTGCTTTGTGTGGCCTGCCAGTTTGATCAGTTCCTTGCCACTGGCGGCATCCCAGATACGGGCGGTGCCGTCGGCGCTGCTAGTGAGGACTTTCGACTCATCTTGACTCCATGTCGCCTGCCAGACCTCGCTTGTGTGGCCGAGGAGTATCGTGCGATGGGGTATCGAGCGATCAGGGCGAGCAATCGCGTTTTGGATGGCGTCAAATACTTCCTGCACGGTGTAATCCAGCATCTGAGTCGCGCGGCCTGCCTCGATCGCCAGCAACAGGGCATGGTCGTACCGATCGTTGCCAAGTTCGCTGGCTGACTGCGTAGCCAACTGACGCGCGCGGGCAATCATTGCCTGGCGCTCTGCTACGGCCTGAGCGAGGCGGGCGTTCTCAGCTTCTGTCTGCGCCGTCTCCTGCGCACGGTTGGCCACCTGAACCGCATATCCGGCGATGCCCAGCATAATCACAGCGATCACAGAGGCGACGATGGCGATTCGGAGTCGCTGACGCAACCTGACCGCAGCCTGTTCACTCTCCTCGGCGCGCAGACGTTGCGCCTCAGCCAGCCTTCGCTCCTGAGCCACTTCTCGCTGGCGGGCATCTTCTCTTTCCTGTGCAATCCGCGTCTGTTCTTCCAGACGTCGTGCTCGGTCAGACATGCTGATGGCGACCAACGCCTGTTCTTGAGAGTTCCATGTCCGCATGCCGCCCCGTCCCATCACCACCACATCCAGATCAGCGTCGCCGAGCGGCGTTACATCCTGTTCCAGGGGTGCCGGTGCATTTCCCTTTCCTGCTGGGACGCGGCTCTCCAGGATGCGTCGCGCCCGCTGCCCCGGTGCGTCCGACTCCTCGAAGCGGTGGCGCACCAGCGGGGCCAGGGTGTCGTGCGCCAGACGGGTGATCTCATGTTTCGCGCCAGGGTGATTCTCCGCCGGGTCGACGAGCAAAAAGAGGTCGCGGCAGGCAACGAGCAGGCTGTCGACGGTCATGGACTGGTGCGCGTAAGTATTGCGCAGCTCGGCCAGCGTGCGCTGCTCGGCGGTGCCCAGCGGTGTGGTGTGAAAGGCCAGCAGGTCGAGCGCCAGCCCGGAATCGACGGCGGCAGGTTGTTGCGTGCGCAGTGCTGCCAGTTGCTGGTCGAGGAAGTCACCCAGGAGCAGCCCCTTGCGACGCAGATCGTGGTAGAGGGTGTGGTCGAAGTGCGGACGGTCGTAGTCGCGCGCCTTTGCCTGCTCCCACAGCTTGCTGAGCAGAATCTGCAGCGTCGGCGCCACGGCCGAACTGGGGTCAGCCAGCAGGTCGGCGGCGATCTCGGCGGCCAGACCGTCTTCGATGCGCAGGCCGAAGTGCTGGCGCAGCCGTTCGCTGCGCGCTGGGCCGGTCACTGCCTCAATGATGCCGCGACGGTCGAGACGCTGCAAGAAGACTCTGGCGCGCGGCAGGTGACGGTCGGCCACCAATTTCTCGATCTCGGCCAGCCACTCCTTGCGGAAGCTGAGGATCAGCCTGCCCTGTGGGCGCATCGCCGGATCGGCGAAGATTACGACCAGCGCGGCGAGGAAATCGTCCATCTCGCCTGGCATCGCTTCATTGGGCCGTGTGTAGACCTCTTCCACCTGGTCGAGGATCACAGTAAGCGGCTTGCCCGTTTCCGCCTCGGTCGCACGCCACCGATCGAGCAGTTCGGCGCCCGACGCACATGTGGGATCGTCAGCGCTTCCAGATTTGTATGCTGCCAACAGGCTGGCCGCCAGCGTTCCTACCAAGCCTAGCGCCTGGTCGCGGCGCGTATAGACTACCGTATGCACTTGCTCCAGGCGCGGCAGCAGCCCGGCGGCCAGCAGCGAGGACCTGCCCACGCCCGACTGCCCGTAGTAGAGCACGATCGGTGCGACGCCGGGCGCAGTGACGCGCTGGTAGAGTTCGCGGATGGCGTAGCCGCGGCCAAAAAAGATCGGTGCGTCCTCACGGCGAAACCAGAGGATGTTGCGAAAGGGCTTATCCGGCAGGTCGCCCGGCGGCAGCGGCGGCAGGCCAAAGAGCGGGTCGCCAGCGGCTTCGGGCAGGCTCCAGCCCGACACCGCCTCGGCGCCCGGACGCACGCTCAGCGCCCACGGCAGATAGCCGGCCTCCAAGAACTCGCCGACTTCGGCATTGGCGGCTCTGCACGCAGCTTCGGCTGTGTAATAGGCGGACTCGATGGTGGCGCCCGTCGCCAGCCCCTGGTAGAAGCGCAGCGCAAAGTCGCCGGCCAACTGGTCGCCGATCTCGGCGTGGGTGGCGATCACGACAGGGATGCCGGCGTCGTGCAGTCCCGTCACGTGCGGTTGGGTCGAGCAGCCGTTGAGAAAGACCAACTGCAAGTTCGGCTGGCGCCCAAAAAACGCGGCCAGTCCGTCCGCATAAGCGGTTGCGTTCTTGCCGTCGGCGTTCTGCAGCAGCAGCTCGTAGGCGCCGGCGTGACCACCAAAGTGGAAGATGGTGATCCGCCCTCGATAGCGCGCGTCCTGGAAGACGCCGACCAGGTCATCCAACGTTGCGTCGCTGCGCAGGACGACCTCGCAGAGCCCCTCTTGCTGGGCGCGGTCGAGCACAGCCTGGAGATTGCGCCGCTCGCTGGCCAGCTCGGGCAGATAACCGTATCCGCCTTCGTAGTCGTTGGCAAAGGCCAGGAAGATGATGGGGCGATCGTTGGTGTTCATGAGTGATGAGTAAGCGTTCTGTACTCAGAAATAACGCGAATCCGTCGGTAAACAGCCTAACTACTGACCGCTAGGTTGACTGTTTACATGAGTCATCCCTGTCTCTTATACACATCT
>DGFH01000327.1 GCA_002391565.1 Anaerolineales bacterium UBA3905 | reverse complement strand
GCTCATGATATAATCCGCGACTTTACGGTAACTACGGCTCAAATGGTCGTAGTACTCACGGATCTTTTCCCTATACATCTGGCCCCCCTAGAATGTATGAGTGATGAGCAAAATCTGTTGTCTATCGGATCATGCGCGTTTCCTTGATGAATGCAGGAGTAGCCAATCGCAAAATGTTGAAACTTCCATCTGCAAAGTATAGACTGGACAATTGTTTTTGTCAATCACCAAATCAAAAATGCCATCCAATTGAAACATAGATTGACGACAAACGTTGCATTTTGGGGGCAAAGTGCGCGACAAATAAATCGGGAAGGCGCATCATGAGTTGCAGGTGCGGCAGGTGGTCTGAAAACCTCAGCAAGATTGGCAACACAACGGTAAGCGTGCTATGATGCGCGCATGATCAGCAGGGTCGAGTTGCCGGTGCGGCTGCGTGGAGACATCCGATGCTATGGCGTCCTGGCGTGGTTGCTGCTCAGCCTGGTGTGGTTGGGCGGTTGCACGCGCGGCGCCAGCGTCGTTGCCGCCGAGTTGACGCCAACCGGAGCGCCGGTGGTCGCCTCTCCATCGCCAACCCTGACCGCCACATCCACCGCCACCGTCACGCCGTTGCCTACTGCTACGCCAATCTCGCTCACCGCACTGCTGCCCACGCCCACGCCGTCAGCCACGCCCTGGCCGACCTATGCGCCGACGCCCGATGGTGTGGTGCGCACGTTGCGTGTGCCGATCTTGATGTATCACTACCTGAGTGCACCGCCCGCCGACGCCGACATCTATCGCCGCGATCTTTCTGTATCGCCGGAGTCGTTTGCCGCCCATCTTGACCGTTTGCAGAGCGAGGGCTACACCACCGTAAGCCTATATGCAGTGATCGATGCGTTGCAGCGGGGAGCGCCGCTTCCTGACAAGCCGATCGTCATTACCTTCGACGATGGCTATCGCGACAACTACGCAAATGCCTTTCCGCTCTTACGGGCGCGCAACATGTCAGCCACCATTTTTGTTGTCACTGACTTCATCGACGAGCAACGCCCAGAGTACCTGACATGGGATATGGCGCGAGAGATGTTACATGCAGGCATATCGATCGAATCGCACGGGCGCAACCATTTCAGCCTGGCCGGGCAAGACGATGACTATCTGGTGTGGCAGGCGCTGGGTAGCCTGGAGACCATCGAGTATGAGTTGGGCGTGCGCCCTCGTTTTGTCTCCTATCCCGCTGGTGAGTATGATCAGCGCACCATCGATATTTTTCACAGCGCAAATTATTGGGCGGGGCTTACGACGCAACAGGGCGCCTCGCTGAACAGTGCGCAGCCTTTCGAGCTGCCGCGCATCCGCGTGCGCGGAGACGCCACTCCAGACGATCTCATCCGCCTGCTCTCCCTCGATTGGTGACGGGGCAACCCGCCAACCCAATCAGAACGAGGCAACCACCCGTCCGGTCATCCACTTCATGCCAGAACTTGCTGCGATCTTCCTGAACATTCTGCTGCCGGTGTTCAGCCTGGTGCTGATCGGTTACATTGCCGGCCCTCGGCTGGGGATGGAGCCGCGCACCCTCTCGAAGCTGGCTTACTACGTTCTGACGCCTGCTTTCATCTTCAACGTCTTCAGTAAGGCCGAAGTGCAGGTCGATCTGGCGGTGCGGATGACATTGTACGCCATTGTCGTGACGCTTGGCGCTGTGATCGTGGCTTTTATGACTGCCCGGCTGCTGGGCGCAGGTCCCCAACTGACCGCAGCGTATGTGCTGGTGGCTGGCTTTGGCAATATCGGCAACTTCGGCCTGCCGGTGGTGGAGTTCAAGGTGGGGAGCGCAGGGATGTTGCCAGCGTCGATCTATTTTCTGGCGGGGAGCACCTTTGGCTTCCTGGTCGGCGTGATGGCCGCAACCTGGCGACGGGGCGGCGCCCACGGGAAGGCTCTGTGGACAGCGCTCACCACTCCTGGCGTGATCGCCGTTGTGCCCGCATTCCTGGTCAACTGGCTGGAGATTCCAATGCCGCTCTTCGTCGACCGCGCTGTCACTCTGCTGGCTGGCGCCCTGATCCCGCTGATGTTGCTCACGTTGGGGATTCAACTGGCAGGGATGGGACGTCCGCACATTGACCGACACGTTGTAGCGTCGAGCCTGGCGCGTCTGCTCGTTACGCCGCTGCTGGCGATTGCCCTAGCCGGAGTCTTTGCGATTGGCGGCGTCGCACGCAGCGTGGGCATCATCCAGACGGCGATGCCGGCGGCGGTGTTGACCTCGCTGATCGCGTTAGAGCACGACCTCATCCCCGATTTCGTGACGACGGTCGTGCTCTTTTCGACATTAGCCAGCGCCGTCACCTTGACGGTGGTGTTGGCGCTGGTTTGAACCAAAAGCCAGCGATCTAGCTCCTCTGCGAATCTCTGCGTCGCCGCGTCAGACTTCCACCCTTTTCAAACAGTCTCTCAGGCGCGACCGCTGGCGCCCATCAGTTGCAGCCGATGGCGGGCGACTTCGCGCACGCGTTGCATGGCGCGCGTTAATACGCCGTAGTGATCTTCGCCGGCCTCCAGTCCTTCGCGCGACCCCTGACACCACGCCCGCGACAACGCTGCACCGATGTTGATCTTGACGACGCCCATCCGCACCGCCGCACGTACATCCTCTTCGTGGATGCCGCTGCCGCCGTGCAACACCAGTGGCGCGTGCACTTTGGCGTCAATGGCAGCCAGCAGGTCAAGCTTGAGCCGACTGGCCTGACCATGCTCCGAGCCGACCGAGACGGCCAGCATATCTACGTGGCCGCGTTCAAACATCAGCGGCGCTTCATCGGGATTGGTGTATTCGTGACTACCCTGCCCGCCGCCGAAGGTGCCCAACTCCCCCTCGACCGCCGCATTGAGAGCATGCGCCGCACGGGCGATGGCTGCCGTCTCCGCCAGCGCTGCCTCCAGCGGCAGATCATGACCATCGTACATCACGGAGTTGTAGCCGGCGCGCAGACAACGCAGGTTATATTCAAGACCCGGCCCGTGATCCAGATGCAGGATCACCAGTGTAGGGGCTTCCTGCGCCATGGTGCGGATCAAGAGTGGCAGCGGGCCAACATCGGCGCCAAAGGCGGCATGCGCCAGGTCGCCCGGATAGGTCTGTACGATGACCGGCGCGCGTTCAAGCACAGCAGCTTCGATCACGGCTTTCGCCATCTCCAGATTACAGACATTGAAGGCAGGCATGGCAAAAGGCTGCTCGTAAACGTTCCGATAGAACTCGCGTGGATTTTGCACCAGCATAATGTGTCCCTTTCCGTGTGACTGTGGCTAGGCGGGAATCGGCCCCAGCAGTGTATTGATTTCATCCAGTTCGGCGGGCGTCAGTTGCCAGTCGGCGCCTTTGACATTGGCCTGCACATGTGCGAGTTTCGTCGCTCCGGAGATGACCGAACTCACTTGCGGTTGCGCCAGCAGCCAGGCATGCGCCAGCTCGGTCAAGGTGCGCCCGCGCGCCTGCACCCAGCTTTCCAGCGCCTCGAGTTTGTCGAAGTTGGCGTCGGTCATGTAGCCCTGCACATATGGGCTGGACTCGCCGCGCGAACCCGCCGGCGCCGCCTCGCCGCGCCTATACTTGCCGGTGAGAAAGCCGCCCGCCAGCGGGAAATAGGGCAGGATGCCGATGTTGTGCGCATTACAGAAGGGGATCATCTCGCGCTCCAGCGCCCGCTCGAACATGTGGTAGTGATTCTGGATGCTGACGAAGGGCGTCCAGTGATTGAATTCCGCCAGTAGATTGGCGCGCGCCAGTTGCCAGGCCATGTAGTTGGAAGCGCCGATGTAGCGCACCTTGCCGCTGCGCACGAGATCGTCCAGCGTGCGCAGCGTCTCCTCGAGCGGGGTGGCGGCATCCCACCGGTGCATCTGGTAGAGATCAATGTGATCGCTCTGGAGCCGACGCAGGCTGGCCTCCACGGCGTTGATCAGGTGATAGCGCGAGACGCCTTTGTCGTTTGGCCCGTCGCCCATCGGGTGAAAGGCTTTGGTCGCCAGCACAACTTTGTCCCACTTGCCCTTGAGCGCCACGCCCAACGTGCTTTCGGAACGCCCTTGTTGGTAGACATCGGCAGTGTCGATGAAGTTGATGCCCAGGTCGAGCGCACCGGCGATGATTTCATTGACGCCCGCCTGATCGACCTTGCCGCCAAATTGATTGGCGCCCAACCCGATTACAGAAACCTGCACCCCTGAACGACCCAATGACCGATAATGCATTCGACTCTCTCCTTTGCTCAGCGATTCGTTAAGACTATCTACAAATTTGTGGAATGGTTACCACTGTCCGCGCGCCATTTCGAGTAGCCGCCCCAAGAGTGCTTCGCCGTCGGCGCGCAGCGCGTTATGCGCATACTCGTTGGTGATCCAGACTTTGCTGCCACGAATCGTCGCCGCCGTTTGAACAGAGAATTCGCGATCGACGTACATGTCATCGTAGTAAATGGCGGCAACAACCGGGACAGAGTTGGCGCGCAATACAGTCGGATCGTAGAGCGCCGGCCACGCTGCATCTTCGGCCAGCAGATTGGCGGCATCGCGCAGTGGGCGCAGACGCTGGTATTCGTCGAACATCCAGGGATAGATCATCTCGCCCGTGAGATAGATGGGCGCGTCAGGGCGCAGCTCGAACTCTGGGAACTCATGACGGATGCGCGCCGCTGACCAGCGCGCAGCAAAGCCCTGACAGTAGATCGCCTCATGCAGGATGGCAAAGATCGGGTTGGTGTCGTAAGCCTGCATGTTTTCCAACCCGCGCAGAAATGTGTAGCTCAGCTCCACGCCATGGGCGCCAGTCACGAACGCTTCCTCCAGCAGATAGTGAATTCGCTCGAAGCCGTCGCTGGCGCCAAATTCCAGACCCAGCTGTTGAAACCGCTGTGGCGTCAGACGGTCGCCCGTGGGCAGGGTGACTGCGTGACTGGCCAGATAGCCGACGATTGCCTGTACGTGGGCGATGTCGCCTGGGTAGCGTTCGTAATAGCGCCGGTTGTGGGCGCTGACCTGCCGATAAGTGGCGCGATAGACTTCGTCGGGATGCGCCGTCAGTGGTGGCAGCCCACCGGTGATGAAGACCTCGCGCAGCGCATCTGGCGCCACCGAAAGATAGTGGGTGGCGCAGAAGCCGCCATAGCTCTGGCCGAGCACACTCCAACGCGTCGCTGCGCCGAGCAACGCATGACGAATCCACTCGGCGTCCTGCACAATGGCGTCGGCGCGGAAATGTTTTAGATACTCCGCCTGCGCTTGCGGCGTGGGAAAGCGCGCCAGCGTCTGCAACGTCACAGGCGAACTCCGCCCCGTGCCGCGCTGATCCAGCAGTAACACGTGGTAATCGTTGACTGCGCGTTTGATCCAGCCGCTGTTCGTCAACGGGCGTGGCGCGCCAAAACCTGGGCCGCCTTGTAGAAAGAGCAGCCAGGGTCGCGCCTCTGTTTCCTTGCCGGCGGCGCTGACTGCACGGGCGAAGATCTCGATCGTTGCGCCCTGTGGCCGCGCGTGATCGAGCGGGACGGTGAAGGTGTAGTCGGTCAAAACCAGACCGGGAATCCGATGCGTGATCGTTGTCATGGCGCTCTCTCCAAATCGCAACCGCTCTATGGTACAATCCGACGCCAAAAGATGGAAATGTAGCCATGAAGGAGACAGACGCATGAGCAGGATCGGTATCACCTTACATCCGTTGACTTCGCCCGACCGCGCCGAGCTTGACCTGCTGGCAAGCCAGATTGCCGCCGGTGTCATTACCGCTGGCGGCGCGCCGGTGATGATCCCGCCCGACCTGGATGAGACGACGCTCTACGCACGTTTTGCGGATCTGGACGGATTGATCCTTTCCGGCGGCGGCGATGTCGATCCTGCGCGCTATGGTATGACGCCGATTCCTGCCGTCGGCGGGGTGGATGTCCAGCGCGACCAGACCGAGTTGCTGTTGGCGCGCTGGGCGCTAGAGACGGGCAAACCACTCTTTGGCATCTGTCGCGGGTTGCAATTGCTCAATGTAGCGTGCGGCGGCGCGCTCTATCGCGATATCAGCGAACATGCCGGCGCGCTGCGGCACGCGTATTATCCCAACTATCCGCACGATTATCTGGCGCATTCGATCACCATCACGCCGGGCAGTCGCCTGGCGACGATTCTGGGAGCAACGACCATTGCCGTCAACAGCCTGCATCATCAAGCGTGTCGCATCGTGGCGTCACCACTGCGCGCTGTTGCTTTCGCACCCGATGGGATCGTCGAAGCGGTTGAAGTGGCTGAGCACCCGTTTGCGCTGGCGGTGCAATGGCACCCGGAGGCCTTGCCGCAAGAAAAGGCGTCGCAGGCGCTCTTCGGCGCGCTGGTCAGCGCGAGCAGCCCGGTGCGGCAAACAGCATTTATAGCAGGTGCACACTGATATTTGAGATTAGAGATTGAGCGATTGCGTGATTTTGCCGGGTGCATCATTCAATCACCCTATCAGAACTGCTTGAAAAAAGCTAAAGCTGACGCAGAGACGTAACGGAGCAGAGGAGTTGCAGCGCCGTCCGCCACTGCGTTTTCCCTCGATGTTCTCTGCGTCAAATCATGTGACCTTACAGACAGTTCTTGGCGGCTGTAGATGCCGCTGGCCAGCGGCATCACGCACCGGCAAAGCGGGGACGATGACGCACACGCAGATAGATGACTACCCATACTGCCATCACCGCCACGCTGCCCAATGCTGCGCTGAAAAGCACCTGAGACAGGCTCCAGCCCAGGTTGTCGTAGGCGTAACCCGCCCACAATGTGCTGAACGATTGCGCCAGCGTGAACATAGCAAATTCGAAGGCAAAGACGCGCCCGCGCAGCCGATCCGGGATCAGGATTTGTAACAGCACAGCCGAAAAGACCCAGATGGCGCCGGTGCCAATGCCGCGCATGGCGGTGGCGCCAAGCACCCAGCCAAGCGACGGCGCCAATGCCAGCCCCAGTGTGCCCGCCGTCATGGCGAGATAGCCGATCGAAACTGACTTGAGGATGCCGCCCCAGGAGTCGCCCAACCAGCGCCGCACTACAATTGGCCCAAGCCCGGTGCCGATCCCCACCGCCGCGTAGATCAATCCCAGGCTCAGCGTCCCGTTGCCATTCAAGGGAAACGCCTGCTCCGCCAGGGGAACCTCCAGTACGTTGACGCCGCCCCACACCAGCGAACCGCCGGATTTGATCAAGGCGAAGGCCAGCAACACCGGTTGCGCCCACAGGTAACGCATCCCTTCGACAATTTCGAGAAACGCCGTGCGCGGGGTCGTGACATGCCCCTCTTCCTGAGCGCGCCCGCGACTGCGCACGGTGATGCGCGTGACAAACCACGCCGACAACAGGAAGCTCAGCGCATCGAGGATGAAGGCGGTCTGTACGCCGAGAAACGCCGTCGCCAGCCCACCGAGCAGTGCGCCGATCGCCAGCATCGTGCTCCACGTGAAGCTATCCAACGCATTGGCGGTGACCAGGTCTTCCTGTTCCACGATGGCGGGGATATACGCCTGTTCTGCCGGCGAGAAGACGGCGCTAAAGGCAAATTGCAGCGCCGTCAACACGTAAAGGAGCCAGATGCGCTCTGGGCGATCCACAAACAGAAAGCCGAGCACGGTGAACGCACGTAGCACATCAGTCCAGATCAGCAGGTTGCGCCGTTCAAAGCGGTCGGCCAGCACGCCAGCAAAGGGACTCATCAGGAAGAGCGGCAGAAAGCGCGCCAGAAACAAAAAGCTGATCGCTGTGCCTGCTCCGCTCAGGATGGCAATCAGGCTTGCCGAAGCCAACAGATTGAACCAGTCGCCCAGGTTGCTGACAACACGCGCAAACCACAAATTGCGAAAGTGGCGGTTTCGCCGCAAGAGAGAAAGATAGAGTTCCATGTCAGATCACTGTATCGTGTTTGCCAATGCCTGGACACCGCTTCGGCCTGAATTGAGTATTCGTTGGAAAAATCCCTGTGTTGACGCAAAGGCGCTACGACGCAGTGAAAAAACCTGTGTGCTTGAGCGGCGTTCCTCTGCCTGGCGTCGCTCCTCGCAACTCGCCCCTCGCCCTATCTTCAAACTACGTGCGCAAATAAGTCATCACACCCACCTGTCGCACCATTCCTTTTAACTCCATGAGCGCCAGTAAGCTATTGACCTGCCCTGGCGTCATCCCCGTAGCGCGCACCAGGTCATCGACGTGCGTCGGCTCGTGCGACAGGTGCGCCAACAGCGCAGCTTCAGCCGGGTCAGGAGGCACACTCTGACGCACGTCGTGATGTTCGGCGATGCGGCTCATGTTCAACTGCTCCAGCACATCGTCCACCGAGAGCAGCGGCGTTGCCCCCTGTTGGATCAGCGTGTTGCAGCCAACGCTGCCCGGCGACAGGATGCTGCCCGGCACAGCAAACAGCTCGCGTCCTTGCTCGGCGGCGAACCTGGCTGTGATCAGCGCGCCGCTGCGTTCGCCGGCTTCCACGATAATCACGCCCCGGCTTAATCCGCTGATGATGCGGTTGCGCGGCGGGAAGTTATTGGCGTCAGGACGCGTGCCAAGCGCATATTCACTCACCAGCGCGCCCTGCTCAACGATCGCCTGCGCCAACCCACGATTCTGCGGCGGGTAAATCTGATCGACGCCGCTGCCCAGCACCGCGATCGTGCGCCCGCCCGCGTCGAGCGCTGCGCGATGGGCGACCGTGTCAATCCCCAGCGCCAGCCCGCTGACGACCGTCACCCCGGCCTGCGCCAGTTCAGCACCGAGCTGGCGCGCCACTTCGCGCCCATAGCTGCTGGCATGGCGCGTCCCCACCACGGCTACTGCCCATTCGTCCTGGCTGAGGAGGCGCCCGCGCACGTAAAGCACAGGTGGCGCACCATCGACGCTGCGTAAGGACTCAGGGTACGCAGCGTCGTCCCAGGTGAGCACCTCGACGCCGGCAGCGGCGGCGCGCTGCAATTCGGTCAACGGGTCGATAGTGCGCCGCGCTTCAAGGAAGAGTTCGATGGTGCGCCGATCCAGGCGCGCAGCCTGCATCTGTTGAATCGAGGCGCGCCATGCTGCGTCAATGTCGCCGCACGCTTCGATCAAGGCGGCGAGACGCACCGGCCCAATCCCTGGAACTCGATTGAAGGCAATCCAGTAGGCTTTCTTTTCCACGACGCAACCCACACAGGCTTCTTGGAGGATGGTGGTCTTTGCCCGGCGCAACGCCGGATCAACGATCCTGTGGACGGTGACTGTCCTTTTGTTAATCCACGCTTTCAGCGTCCAACAGACCGGGCAGCAGGTGTACAGTCATCACGCCCTGCGCCAGATCGACGGCGCGCACCACATCAGCGATGGCGGGCAGCAGCACATCCTGGGCAGGTGATTGACCCGCCTGGGGGCGCACCACATAAACATCGTTGGCTCCTGTGACCAGCACGTCGGTGATCACGCCCAACGGAACGCCGTTCTCCTCCACCACGCGCAACCCAATGATGTCGTGAACCCAGTAGACGCCTTCGTCCAACTCGGCAGCGTCGGTTTCGCGCACAAAGAGCCACAAGTTGCGCAGGCTTTCGGCGGCGGTGCGGTCGGTGACGCCATCAAATTGCACCAGAAGATTCTGTTTATGCGGGCGCACCCCGACGACCTCGATCTCGTCCAGTTCAACGCCCAGCAGCAACGTCTCGCCTGGCGCAAAGCGATCGGGGAAGTCGGTGTAGAGTTCCACCTTGACCTCGCCGCGCAGCCCATGCACGCCGACGATGTGCCCAACTGCCAGACAGCCTTCGGGTACGATGACTTCCTGATTGCGGACGTGGTAGGTCTGCTGTTTGCGGCGCGCTGGTCGGGGCGACGGAGTAGAGCGGTTTGGTTCAGACATCTCAATTCCATTCATGTACAACAAAGCAAGGGCTGCCATTGGCAGCCCTTGCTTTAACCAACCTGAAGCGTCAGGCCGGCTGGATTGTCAATCAATCTCAAGCAGCACAGGCTTCCGATGATTGCGCGCGGCCACTTCCAGCAAGGAGCGCATCGCATTGGCAACGCGCCCGCTGCGTCCGACGACGCGCCCGATGTCATGTTGCGCCACCCGCAGCTTGATGATCGTCTCGCGGCGCGTCTCTTTGGTGTAAACACGCACACGCTCTGGCTCTTCCACCAGCGATTCGGCAAGAAAACGGATCAACTCTTCCATGATCAGTGTGTATGCCAGGCTCAGGCGGCAGCCGTCGTCTCGGCGGCAGGTGGTGCATATGGGATCGGCTTGCCGGCTTCGTCCAGCAGCTTGAGGCGGCGCAACAACGGCGTCACACCATCACTGGGCTGGGCGCCGGTGCTCAGCCAGTAGGCTGCACGCTCCATCTGCAGCTCGACTGTTTCCGGCTGCGTGTGCGGGTTGTAGGTGCCGATGCTCTCGATAAAACGACCGTCGCGCGGTGAGCGCTTGTCGGCCACCACGATGCGGTAAAAGGGCGATTTCTTGGCGCCCATGCGGCGCAAGCGAATACGAACCATGATTCAGAACTCTCCTGATTTGTCCATCCGATAGGAAATCACAATTGATCCAATCGAAACCATGTGCATATCTATAGGCTCAACGGTCGAAATCGCTTTGGGCTGCACTGGAGAGGTTGCGCTGTGGACGGTGCGCGCCAGTGGCCTCAAAACGAATCGGCCCGTGTCCAACCAGAGGATCAGCGTCCGCCAAAGAGGTCGCTTAGCCCAGAAGGCAGCATCCCCCCGCGTGCGCCGGGCATACCGCCGCGCCCCTTCTTGTTTTTATTCTTCTTACCGCGCCCCATGATGCCAAGCTGTTTCATCATTTTTTGCATTTCACGAAACTGCTTGACAAGCATATTGACATCCTGCACAGTCGTGCCGCTGCCTGCTGCGATCCGCCGGCGCCGACTGGCATTCAGCAAATCTGGGTCGCGACGCTCCTTTAGCGTCATGCTGTTGATGATGGCCTCGGTTTTCTTCAGGCTATCTTGCGCCAGCATTGGGTCAATATCCTTGACCATGCGGTTCATGCCGGGAATCATGCCCAGGATATCGGTGATCGGGCCGAGGCGTTTCACCTGTTTGAGCTGTTCCAGGAAGTCCTCGAAGTCGAACTGCCCTTCCACCAGACGCTTTTCCATGGCGACTGCGTCAGCTTCGCTGATGTTCTCCTGGGCGCGTTCGATGAGCGAGAGAACATCGCCCATGCCGAGAATGCGGCCCGCCAGCCGCTCCGGGTCGAAGGGTTCCAGGTCGGGCAGCTTTTCGCCTGTGCCCAGGAACTTGATCGGCACGCCGGTCACCTGTCGCACGCTCAGCGCCGCGCCGCCGCGCGCATCGCCGTCGATCTTGGTCATGATCAGGCCAGTCAGCGGCACGCGGGCGTTGAAGCCTTCCGCAACATTGACGGCCTCTTGACCGGTCATGGCGTCAACGACAAGGAGAATGTCAGCCGGGCGCGCCACCATGCGCACCTGCTCCAGTTCTTGCATGAGCGCATCGTCGATCTGCAAGCGGCCGGCAGTGTCGATGATGACCACGTTGAAGGCTTTTTCGCGCGCCTGCTTGAGCGCATCTTTGGCAATCGTGGAGGCAGGCGTCTGCGTGCTAGCGCTGTAAACTGGCGTATCGATCTGCGCGCCCAACACCTCAAGTTGCTTGATAGCTGCTGGACGGTAGATGTCGGCAGCCACCAGGAGCGGTCGCTGTCCATTTTTCTTGAGCCGCAGCGCCAGCTTTGCCGCCATCGTAGTTTTGCCTGCGCCCTGCAAACCAACCAGCATGACGACGTGCGGCGGCTGCCCGGAGGTGTTGAGCGGCGCCGGTTTGCCCAGCAACTCGATCAACTCTTCGTGGACAATTTTGACGACCTGTTGCGCAGGCGTCAGGCTTTGCATGACCTCGGCGCCAACTGCCCGCGCTTTGACTCGTTCGACAAAGTCCTTGACGACTTTGTAGTTGACGTCGGCTTCTAGCAACGCCAGGCGCACCTCGCGCATGGCGGCATTGACGTCGGTTTCCGACAACTTGCCCTTGGTGGCAAGTCGGTCGAAGACGCTTTGTAGTTTGTCGGTTAAGCTCTCGAACACAAGAACACCCTATTACGCCGACAATTACGCCAACTATGGCAGGATCACAAAAGTCGCAGTGAGCTCCGAAGACGTCCCTCGGGCATTTTCACTCTCAAAGACACCATATTGTACCGGCAAGCGGCGTCCGGGTCAAACTTTGGTGAAGGGAAAGGAGACAATTCCTGCAGCCTTACGGCTCACGGCGCTTCCACTGGGCTGACTTCTCCGACGGAAGCGTCTGTGGGCACAGAAGTTGGCGGCGCGGGCGTGGGGCTGTCTCTTATACACATCT
>DGFH01000047.1:16717-19119 GCA_002391565.1 Anaerolineales bacterium UBA3905 | reverse complement strand
TGCAGATGGTGTGGATGGTGATCTTCGCCATCGTCTGTTGGATGGTGCTCAATCGTCATCGCTTTGGCGCGCACGTCTATCTCACCGGCGACAATCCCGACAGCGCCCGGCTGATGGGCGTCGATGTCGACCGCACCAAGATTATCGTCTTTGGGATGGCAGGCTTTTCAGCGGCATTTGCGGGACTGGTCGCCAGCCTGGAGGTCACCTACTATTGGCCCACACTGGGTGACGGGTATCTACTCAATACGCTTTCGTCGGTCTTTCTGGGTGGCACCTCAGTCTTCGGCGGCGCCGGCACCATTTACGGCACCTTTGTTGCTTCCTTCATCATCGGCGCTATCAATGCTGGCATTGTTGCCATTGGCATGTCAGGCTTCTGGACCGAACTGATTTATGGGCTGATCATTGTCCTTTCGGTGGTGGTGCAGACCATCGTGGGGCGCAGAATCAAATGACTCCTACTCATGAGGATGTACAAAATGATCCTGTAATTGACGTTGCTGCCTTCAGCGCACAAAGCGTCCTCGCCTGCAGGTTATCGCCTCCGGCGCGACGGCGTGGCTGACCGGAAATGTCCGGCTGGAAGCCGAACCTACAATGACCGAATCGATTGGTTAAACTCCATAAGCAGGTGCAACTGGGCGCTGGGGGTCAACTGTGGGTTTGGGGGCTGACATCCATCCACAATGATGACAAATGTCCCTATTTCCCAGCGACGCAGTTCGTTAGACTCCTGATATTGTGAATAAAATCACAAATCTGCACTATGAATTTGACCTGAATTAACTTATCACGTGATGATCATCGGAGATCCAATCATGACTATGTCTGTCAGCCCAGCAATGGAAGCCACCATCGAACACAAGCCTTGCCCAGAGCAAATCTGGGGCGATGAGATGCCGCGCACTCTAGACGTGCTCGATCTCGAAGCGCCAGGACGCGAACTCACCTACACCGTATGTGATTGTTGTCAGCAGTGGACTTATTGCTACACGATGTTGATCGACCGTGAGGGATTGCCGGTTGGTCAGCGCGCCTTTTGCCCGGAATGTCTGGGCAAATACGCACACAAGTAAATTGACGGATGACGGATGACGAGTGAATTGTCACCCGTCATCCGTCACTCATCACTCAGCTTCTTGCAAATTATTCTTCAACCACGCTTCGATAAACATATCGATGTCGCCGTCGAGCACGGCGGTGGTGTTGCCAGTTTCGACGTCGGTGCGCAGGTCTTTGACCATCTGATAGGGATGCAACACGTAGCTGCGGATCTGACTGCCGAAATTAGCGTCCTCAACCTTGCCCTTCAATTTAGCTTTCTCGATTGCCAGCTTTTCTTGTTCCATTTCATAGAGCCGACCACGCAGCACCCGCATTGCCATCTCGCGATTCTGCGTCTGGCTGCGTTCGTTCTGTGAAGTGACGATCATTCCGGTTGGCAGGTGGCGGATGCGCACGGCGGTCTGATTCTTTTGCACATTTTGTCCGCCGGCCCCACTGCTCAAGAAGACTTCAACCTCGATATCTTTGGGGTCGATTTGAATTTCAATGTCCTCATCGAGGACAGGCATGACCTCAACTTTGGCAAAGCTGGTGTGGCGGCGATTGGCAGAGTCGAAGGGGCTGAGGCGCACCAGACGATGCACGCCTTTTTCAGCTTTGAGCAAGCCGTAGGCGTTTGGCCCGTTAACCTCGACCGTCACGCTCTTAAGACCGGCTTCTTCACCCTCAGTCTCGTCGGTAATGAAAGTCTTGAATTTGTGCTTCTCCGCCCAACGCAGATACATACGCAGCAGCATCTGCGCCCAATCCTGCGCTTCGGTGCCGCCTGCCCCTGCGTGGATGCTGAGAATGGCGGCGGCGCTGTCATGTGGGCCGCTCATGGCGAGGGCAAATTCGCGCGCCTCTAGCTCGGCTTCCAGCGCGGTGGCCTCGTTTTCCAGCTCGGCCAGCAGCGCAGGATCATCCTCTGCCATCGTGTACAGATCAAGGGCGTCGTGCGCTCGTCGTCCGATGGCATCCCAATCCTCGACCTTTTCGCGCAGGCTGCTCATCTCCTGCATCACCTTCTGGGCGCTCTGGGGATCGTCCCAAAAGTCGGGCTGCTGGACGCGCGCTTCCAATTCCTTGATGCGTTCACTTTTGCCTGAGATGTCAAAGACGCCCCCGGATGGCGTCTACGCGTTCAACCAGTTGATTGAGCCGGGTCTCGAGTTCGTTCATTATGCTTCACCTTCCGCTTGACCAATATTCATTATGTCGTCTGTGACGCCCCAGCGTCCACCACGCCACGCTGTCAACAGTAAACCAAATAGTGATGTTACCATAGCCAGCCCAAAAAGCGCAGTCAGGCCCCACCATTGCAGTGCAAAACCGAGCACCCACACGCCCATGCC
>DGFH01000047.1:2169-16647 GCA_002391565.1 Anaerolineales bacterium UBA3905 | reverse complement strand
CCCCACCATTGCAGTGCAAAACCGAGCACCCACACGCCCATGCCATTGCCGAGATCGAAGCCAAGGTAGAAGGTCGAGACGGCGCGCCCGCGCAGCGTCGGCGGCATGGTGCGCACATGCAACGCCATCAGCAGCGGATGGAGGATGCCGCCGCCCGCCGCCACCAGCGCTGTCGCCAGCAGATAGGTGGGCAAACTGGCTGTGAAGGCAAAACAGCCTAAGCCCAGGGAAAAGATGGCAAAGCCCAGAACGAGCAAGGTGCGATCACGCCCACGATCCTGCCAGGGGCCGGTCACCAGACGGGTGAGAATGATAGCGCCGCCGTAGACAGCGTAGAGCAACCCGGCCGGTTCAACGCCCCGCCGCAACGCCAGCAAGGGGAGAAATTGCAGCCAGACGCCAAAGCCCACGCCCATCAACACGGCGGCCAGCCAGGGTTGACGCAGTGCGGGCGGCAGCACCCACAGCCGCCGATCGTGCACGCGTGCGGTTGTCGTCACAATACGGTTGCCAAAGGTGAGCGCCAGCATACCGCAGAGCAGCGCTGCCAGCGCCGCCGCCACGAAGACTTGCTCCGGCGTCACCGTACCCAGAGCGGCATCGACGGCGGCAGGCGTCATCGTCATCGCCACATTGGCGGCGATGCCAAAGCGCGCCAGCGTGGCGCCCTGACGGGCAGACGGCGCCAGGTCGGTGATGCGCGCCGTAGCCGCTGTAGAGACCGCAACATAGCCCAGCGCCTGCAGGATGCGCGCCAACATCAGCCACAGCACAGCGCTCGTCAACAGCACACCGATCACACCGACAGCAAAGATAGCGACGCCGACAAGAATCACCGTGCGTCGTCCCCAACGATCGGCGGCCAGGCCGGCCAGTGGGCGCCCGGCCAGGGCAGCAATGCCGAAGGAGCCCAACACCAGCCCCACCTGCCAATCCGCCAGCCCCAACGCCACCAGATAGGGTGGCAGGGGCACCAGCAGCATGTAAAACGCGACAAAGAAGAGAAGGGTTGCGGTGAAAACGCGCGCCGATTCAGCCATTGCTTCGCAGCACCCGCTTTGCCATCAAGATATCGGGCTTGCCCACACCGTTCGCATCCGGTACAACGCCGACAATCACGAAGCCGCATTTCTCGTAAAACGAGTAGGGGTGGCCGCGCAGGTTGCGGAGATTGGCGATGTGCTCCCACACATACGGATAGAGATCGGCGCCACTGAGGGTAGTCATACCGGCTTCGTCGTCCGTTCCAAGCAAGATCGTGACGCCGCCCTGCTGCGCCACCTGTGCTTCGAAGTCCGCCACCAGCGCGCGCCCGATCCCTCGTCTTTGCGCGTCTGGACGTACAGCCAGGGGATGCAGTTCCCAGACATGCCCATGATATTGCGCCTCGCCGCCAATCCACCCCAACACATGGCCGGCGGCATCGAAGGCGGCGCGACAGATGCGCCCAGGCGTCAGTATGGCGTGGACTTCGGCCAATGCCTCGGCATGGGTGGGCCAGGCGCCGGGCCAGTGTTCGGCAAAAGCTGTAGTCAGAATCTGCGCTGCTTCGTCGATGGCAATGCGGTCATCAGGAGACAGGCTGCGAATGAGATAGTCTGTCATGATGCGGTCAGCCATCGGTGCGCGCAAAGCGGGCCGCCGCACGCGCCTTCGCCCGCGCCGCCACGACCACCCGGTCGCGTGGCGGCTGCGTGGTCACCAGGTCGGCTAACAGCGTACGCACGGCGTCGGCAATCTCCGTCACTGAGCGATCAAAGGCAAGCTGATTGGCCTGCGAGGGTTGGCGGAAACCACTCACCTTGCGCACGAATTGTAGCGCGGCGGCATGAATCTCCGCATCGGTCGCTGGCGGCTCAAAATTGAACAGTGGTGTGATGTTGCGGCACATCGTCCCCTCCTGGAGCTGTGTGGGTGCAGGTTAATCAAAATGAAAAACCGTGTCCTCAGATGCGACACGGTCTCCAGTGCTGCCGTTGGCCCGGCCATGCGGTGTGAGTTCCCTGGGACTCGAACCCAGAACCCGCGGCTTAAAAGGCCGCTGCTCTGCCAATTGAGCTAGGAACCCAAATCAATTGGACGCAGTGTAACATAGAGACCAAGTTCCTGCAACGTAGCAAGAAGCGTTTGCACACAACTTACGCCGATCCAGGCGACATTCTATTGCTACAAGCATCCTGGCGTAAAGTCGCTACGCCTGGCGCCCTACCTCTGGTATAATGGCGTTAGAAAGCTGTTATGCCCCCCAATGGTGAGAAGGATGTCTATGCACGTTACGCATATTTGCCACGCAGACGCCGCCACCGCAGCCCCAAGTCACCCGTCCCGCATATCTGTAGAATCTGCGCCGCCACCGGCTGAGCCAGTGGGGACGGTCGGCCGGTTCAACGCGTTCCTGTCCAGTATTGCGACCTTGCCGCCTGATGCGGATTTTTTGACAGCGGCCGCGACGGCGATGGCGCACCTGATCGGCGCCCGCTTGCTGGCGCTGAGCACCTACAACCCCGCCGCCGATGCACTGACCTGTCATGCGATCGTGACGCCATCTGCAACAGAAGCTGCACTGCAGACCGACCTCACACCGTGGCCGCCTGGCGTCACACTGCCAATCCCTTCTGACGCCGTGCGCCAGGCGCTGTTATGCGGCAAACTGCAAAGCATGGGGGGCGATGAGGGGCTGCTCTTTGGCAACGCACCTAACCAGGTCTGCATCCATGCTCGCAAGATGTTGGGTATTACGGCGTGTTACGTCGTGGGGATGGTCTGGCGCGACGCCATCGTTGGCTGCATCATGTTTGGCATGGCCGAAGCCAGCATGGTGGAGGCCGACCTGATCGAAGCCTGCGCCCATCAGGTGGCTGCTTTGCACCAGCAACGCCGCACCGAACAAATGCTCAGCGAGACCAACGCCCGTCTCGAAACACACGTACGCGAACGCACTGCACAGCTCGAGGCGGCGAATCGGGCGCTGCAGGCCAGTGAGGAGAAATATCGGCGATTGTTCGACAACGCCCAGGCAGGCATGTTCCGCACACGGATGGATGGCTCCGCCGTGCTAGAGGTCAATGCCAAACTGGCGCAGATCGTGAACAAGCCGGTGGAGGAGATCGTCGGGCGCCCCACACTCTTTAATTGGGCAGAACCGGCAAAGCGCACGGAAATGCTGCACATGTTCCAGACGCGCGACCATATCGCCGAGTTCGAGATACCGACGCTGACGGGTGACGGCCAGGTGCGTACTCTGCTCTTGTCGATTACGGCCTATCCGGAAGAGAACTTGCTGGAGGGCACAGCGATCGACATCACCGAACGCAAAGCGATGGAAGAAGCGCTGCGCGAGAGCGAGCGCCGCATCACTGACCTGCTCCACAATTTGCCTGGGATGGTCTATCGCTGTCGCAATGAACCATTGTGGACATCTGAATTCATCAGTGATGGCAGCATTGAGTTGACCGGCTACGCCCCTGAAGACCTGATTGAGAATCGCCGTCTTGCCTATGCCGACCTGATCGAACCGGAGGATCGGGCGATGGTGTGGGAGACAGTGCAGGCCGGCGTGGGTGAAAACCGCTCCTTCGAGCTTACCTACCGCATCCGCACCGCCACAGGCGCCCAGAAATGGGTCTGGGAAAAGGGCAGCGCTGTGCGCGCTCCCGATGGAACAGTTGTGGCACTGGAGGGTTTCGTCACTGACATTACCGCCATCAAGACGGCGCAGGAGGCGGTGCGCGCCAGCGAGATGCGCTTTCGCGCGCTCTTCGAGGCGACCAACATCGGCACTGCCATCGTGGGCACAGATGGACGCCTGATCGAGGCCAACCCGGCGCTTAGCCGCTACCTGGAATACACAACGGCGGAACTGCGCGGGATGGACATTGCCCAGCTCACATATCCTGACGATTATCCCGCAGACGCCACACAGCTGACGGAACTGGTGGCCGGCGCCATCGACGCCTATACAATGGAGAAGCGCTATGTGACGAAAAGTGGACGCATTACATGGGGCTTGTTGACAGCGTCGATTGCACGCGATGCCAATGGCGCCCCCCTTTTCCTGATCGGCCAGGTGCAAGACATCGACGAGCGCAGACGCGTCCAGGCTGAACTGGAGCAGTTGTACCTGCGTACACAACAAGACGCCGAGGAAAAGGCGATCCTGCTCAATGAGGTCAACCACCGGGTAAAAAATAACTTAATGGCGATCCTCGGTCTGCTGCTGGCGGAAAGCGAGTTTGCGGCGCCCGAACAACGTCCCCTGGTGGAAACCACGTACCAGAACGTTGCGCGTCGTATTAAGAGCCTGCTTGAGGTGCACCAGATGCTGTCGGCGAGCGAGTGGTCATCGCTCGCCTTGAGCGAATTGATCGAGCGCGTGATTCATGCTGAACGTAGCGGCCACGCCCAGGGCGACTACATCGAGGTGCAGGTGACGCCGTCAACGATCCAGGTGTCGCCGCGCAAAGCCAGCAACCTGGCCATCATCATCAATGAGCTTTTCTCCAATAGTTGCAAACATGCCGCAGACGCCAGGTCAACGTTATTGCGGGTAAAGGTCGCATTGACCGCCACAGACAGTGACATCGTGATCGAATACTGCGACAACGGTTCTGGGTACCGCGAGGATGTGCTCTGTGGGCAGCGGTATGGAGTAGGGATCTATCTGATTCGGCGCATCGTAGAGGGAACGTTGCGCGGCAGCGTGACGCTGACGAATGACAGCGGCGCCGTCACGCGTATCCGCATCCCTGTTGACCGCAGTGAACACACTGGCAAAGGGGTGATGATATGAATCCATCCATACGCGTCCTTATGGTTGAGGACGATATCCTGGTCGCCGACGTGATCCGCCACGAGTTGAAGAAGGTGGGAATGATGGTTGTCGGCGAGGCGTATGACGGCCTGGAAGCCGTCCGGCTGACCGCCACGCTGCGCCCTGATGTCGTGCTGATGGACATTCGCATGCCCGCAATGGACGGTCTGGAGGCGGCAGCGCGCATCCAGGCGGAATGCCCCACGCCGGTTGTGCTGCTGACCGCCTACGACGACCCGACGCTGGTGGCGACCGCCAGTCTGGCTGGCGTCGGCGCCTATTTGCTCAAACCGCCGGAGGCGCGCGAGATCGAACGGGCGGTGATTGTGGCGCGGGCGCGCTTCGCCGACTTGCAGCGGTTGCGCCAGCTCAACGAGGACCTGGCCGCCTATGACCGCAGCGTCTCGCATGATCTGCGTAATGTGCTAGGCTTCCTCCTGATGAGCAGCGAGTTGCTGATGGAGATCGGCCCGGAGCTGAGCGCCGACGACTTTGCGCTCCTTGTCCAACAGATGAACGGGACGGCGCAACGCGGTTTGAATGTGATCGACAGCCTGCTTTCCCTGTCACAGCCCGACGACCTGACGCTCACACCCCTCGACATGAATCGGATTGTTGATGACGTGTGCACCATGCTGCGCTTGCTCAATCAGGAGCAAGCCCCGCGCATCACGCGCACAACGGAGTTGCCCCCCGCCATCGGTCACGTTGGTCTGGTGGAACGCGTCTGGGATAACCTGATCACCAATGCCATCAAGTATAGCCCGCCGCCAGCGCAAATTGAGCTTGGGGGTGAGTTGCAGCGTGATGGCACAGCACGCTACTGGGTTTGCGATCACGGCGACGGCATCTCGCCTGATGTCCAACCACATCTGTTCGATCCCTTCTATCGACAGGGCGGATCGTCGATGCGCGGGCATGGGTTGGGGCTGGCGCTTGTCAAGCGCATCGTCACCCAGTTGGGTGGCGCAGTTGGCGTCGAGAGCAGCGGCAAGCCCGGTGAAGGCGCCGTTTTCTACTTTACGCTGCCCAGGGCTTGAAAACTTGCCTGCAAATTCGCCTGATTTGACGCAAAGATGCAAGGGAACGCAGAGAAATCGAGCACATCCGTAGCGTAAGCTGCCATGCGCAAACCCATTTTGATGCAGGCTGCCTGGCGAGCGCTACGGATTCTGTAGCGGTTGGTAATTGACGCCTTTCGCCGCCAGATAGCCAGTCGTGCTGACGCCAAGCAACGCAGCAAAGGCAGCATCCACGTCAGGGAACGCGCTGATCACACCCCCGTCAATCATCTGCAGTTCGAACGACTCCAGCAGCGCCAACGTATAGACCACCACCAGGATCAAGGTGAAGAACAGGTTTTGCAGACGCGCTACATCGACGACATTACAGTTGCCGACCTGCTCACCGCGCAGTAGATCGGCGAATGAAGCTTCGGCGGGGCTGGTGTTGCGTGCAAGCTGCCCGCTCGACCGGGCTTTGGCTTCTTGCTCTGGGACAGCTTGTGCATCGGCATAGCGCATATCCATGCTGGCGAGCGTGCGTTGCCGTTCCGGTATGTTGGTGTTCTGTTTCTTCTTATCCGCCAGAATGAGCGGCGAGGCGACCAGCGCCGTCGTGCTGATGCCAAGCAGCAGCCACAGGTCGGCGGGAATCGCTACATGCAGCGCATCTTGAAGATGGCGATTGACCAGATTGATAGAGACAGCGGTGGCAAAAGAGGCCAGTACGACGATCGTCCACAGGCACATCTGCAGGCGCGACAGGCTCATGCGGTACTGTTCGTTGATGAGCCAGCCAAAGGGCCAGCAACCAGTAATACCGCCGCCGGCAACTGTGGCAAAGAGCAGCAGCCCAAGCACCCAAGTCCACCAGACCCAAAGCAGCTCACCACCAGGGGCAAGCGCGCTTTCACCGTCGAAGAGAAATGGATTGGGCGCTAACATCCAGCGCACGAGCAGGGGCGTGCCCACAATGATGATCAAAAGCAAGAGCGTGTGCCAGGACGACCATTTGACCGTTTTGTTCGATGCCAGATTGGTAGCCATATTTCCACCTCCTGACTACCATTCTATATCGAAAGACAGCGGATTTCTAGCGTGATATCAGCTGAAACCTACAAGATTTTCAGGCAGCTTCCTCTAGCCAGGCGACAACCTGCCCCGGCGCCAACGCCTCAACCGGCAGCACCTCAACCGTCTCACCAACTTCCTGCCACACCTCCGCCCGCAAGGCGAGAAAGGTCAGCAGATCAGGGAATTGGGCAAAGCGCAGCGCCAGGATCGGTGCATCGACCACCCAGCCCACAGCGAGGATGCCGTAGCGTGCGCAGATGGCGTAAGGAAGCGAGATAGGAGGACTATGCGCCTGGGAGATCGGCGATTGGAAATTAAGGGAATGCGGCTCGTCGTTGTCGCTCCTCGCCTCCCCTTGCCCATCCCAATCTCCAGTCTCCAATCTCTTCATTACCCGATCTCCTCTTATCACATAACTCGTCCCGCGCCCGCGTCCAACTGGCGTGAGCAGGCCGGCGGCGGCCAGGGCGGTCAGACGGCGCGTGGCGGTGGCTTTGCTCAGATAGGCAACCTCCATCAGCCGACGCGGCGTAACCTTGCCCTCACGCCGCGCCAGGTCAAGCGCCAGGGCATCTTCGGCGCTTAGCAGGTCAACGGCGGGTTGGGAACTGGCCGAAGTCAGTGCAGGTATACCTGCATCTGACGCAATTGGCGCCTGACGGGCGTCGCTCTTGCGAAAGCCAAAGCGTTCGGCCAGTTCCTGCAAATAGGCGCGCTCGTCGTCGAATTCCTCGCGACGCGCCAGTTCCACGCCGCGTTGCCAGTAACGCTGTGCACTTTCCAGCTCACCCAACTCCGCCAGGGCTTCGGCCAGGTTCGAGAGCGCCCGCAACTCAACCAGCACATAGTTGATCTCGCGGGCCTGCGCCAGGCTTGTGCGGTAGACCTCCACGGCCTTCACCCGATCCCCTGCCAGGTGATGCGCCAGTCCGATGTTGAGCGTCGCCGTTGCCGCCAGTTCGGGGTTGCCCAGCCGCTGCGCTACTGCACGCGCCTCTTCGTGTGCGGCGATGGCATGTGTATGTTCGCCTGTGGCGGTGTAGAGCAGCCCCAGGTTGCCCAATGACTTGGCTACGCGCAACAGATCGCCGCTTTGTTCGCGCAGCGCCAACGACTCCTGGGCGCACTGGATCGCAGCGGGCAGGTCGTGTTGATACCGATGCAAAGCCGCCAGCGCATCCAGCACATCGGCGCGGGTGATGATGTCGGCGGTGGGCGCCAGCGCAAGCGCGCGCGTCAAGTCAGCGGTGGCTTCGTCCCAGGCGCGGCGATGGATATGCAGCCAGCCGCGATCCTTCAGCAGCGTCACCAGCTCGGCGCCCTCGCTCCCAAGCGCCTCCTCAGCCTGGCGGTAATAGGCGAGGGCATGGAGCTGATTGCGCATCTCATAGAGCTTCCCCATCCGGCGGAAGATGGCGCCTTGTTCGACCGGTGTATGCGCTGCTTTGAGCGCTGCCCGGCACGCATCGATGGCAGCGTCCGTCTCACCGGCTGCGGCGTAGAGATCGCTCAACCATACTTGCAGGCGGCGTCGTTGCCCGTCGTGAAGACGATCGGCAAGCAACGCCGTCACCTCGGCGCGTACTCCGGCGGCGGGCGCATCGCTGCTTAATTCGGCGGCGTGGGTAAGTAAATGATCGGCGGCGGCCTCCGCACGCTCCGCCAGGCGCAGATGATGCACAACATCTAGCACTTGATGGCGGTTGGCAAAGTAGTCGGCCACGCGGTCGTGACGCACGCGCAGCCGCGCGCGTTCTTCCCGGTGATAGATGTAGGTGCGCAGCGCGGGCGCCATCCACAGATTGACGCCCGCGTCGCCGGTCAAAATAAAGCGCTCCTGAATCAGCGCATCCAACACAGCGTCGGGTGCGTGCACATTCTCGGCGTTTGCCAACGTCAAGAGGAGTGTGCGCGGAAAGACGCCATCCAACACGGCGGCGATGCCGAGCATGGCCCAAAGTTCAGGCCGGCGCGTCAGCGGCGCGCAAACCAACGTCAACGCCTGCTGTTGCAGATCATCCTGCGCCGTCTGGGTGCTCTGCAACTGTTCCAGGGCGGCGGCAGCGGCGCGAATGGCGCGATTGCGAACATCGAAGAAGGCGTCGGCGGTGGGGATGCCGGTGAGCGCCAGCAGCGTTTCTGTGTAGCGCCCGCTGTCGACGAAGTCATCCGGGTGAAGCGGTTCAACGTAGCGATGACGCAAGATGTTGTAGCGCCACCACGCCGGGTCGCGCCAGGTGGGGTCGTCGAGCGGACGAAACTCGCCCAATGGATAACGCGGCGCTTCGGGAGCAAGCTGTCCCAACGCCCAGCGCAAGGCCAGTTGCAAACCGCGCCCGCGCTCCTCTGGCGTCGGCGTCAGCGGGTCGAGCACGAGCGTCGGAGTCACCAGCGGGGAGGTTGCCAGCGGCGACCGCGACAATGTCAGGATACTGCCATAGGCCTTGTAGGCTTCATTGACCTGCTCGATAAATTGGATATCGATGAACTGAGGCATGACTCTCAGTATACCATGAGCCGATTTGAGCCGAAAAATCCCCTGCAAATGCCACTTGAACCCAATATCGCAGGTTACTATGCTGTAAAGCAACATAATTGTTCTGCAACATCAGGAGTCTGCCTATGTTTGCCGATGCCGTGAACGCCCCACCGACGCCTGGATTTACCGATCGCGTAGCGCCTGCCGATGCCGCCCCTGCCCAGCAAGGGTTTCCCACCCTGCTCCGTCAAAGCCTGTTGATGTGGGAGCGTGTTTTCGCCATGCAGGACAAAGCGGTCACAACAGGCAACCCACATGATCTGGCTGAACCGGTTGCTGCGGCAACCAACCATGCCTGACCTGCATACTCGCAGCGTAAGGAGGATGTATGGAAATCACTGCCAGTTGGAGCAGCGTCCAATCCGGCAACCAGCGGCGTCAACATGGCGCTGTCGTCATCACAAGATGGATCGCAATGATATGCCTGGCGATCTTGCTTGGCGTGGGCGTCGCTGCATTCCAGGCGCGCCCAGCACTGGCGCAGGAGGCCGCTACACTACCCGGCACGCTCTGCCAGACACAGACCGAGCTCCCGCGCACCGAGTGCGAGGCGCTGACCGATCTGTATCTGCGCACCGGCGGCGACGGTTGGACGCAACGCGCCGGCTGGTTGACGACGACCACTCCATGCAATTGGTATGGCGTCACATGCCGCAATGGTCATGTAGCCGAGCTGAATCTTGCCGCCAACCGGCTGATCGGGCTGTTGCCGCGCAAGCTGGCCGCATTGACTGCGCTCACGGCGCTGCGCCTCGACAACAATTCGTTGGGCGGCGCAATTCCTGCTGAGTTCTGTGACCTGACTGCGCACCTGACCACGCTCACCCTGGACTATAACTTGCTTACTGCCCAGGGTGCACCGGTGGCGGCGTGCGTCGAGACTGTGGCGCCTGGGTGGCAGCAAACGCAGACGGTTGCGCCGCTCGGCCTGCATGCCACCGCTGTCACCAGCAGCAGCGTCATCCTGGAGTGGCAGCCGATCAGCTACACGCTGGATGGCGGCTACTACGAAGCCGTTATCACCGAGAACACCATCATCACACCTTTGCTGACGCTGCGCACCTCGGACAAGCTCAGTGCATCGCTGGCAATCACCGGCTTGCAGCCGGGGCGCAGTTATCAGGTGCAGCTGACCACCGTTACGCCTGCACACGGCAGTCAGCCCGACGACCATCGCAGCGCGCCGGTGCAGATCGTCTTCACCACCCTCTCCGATCAGCGCGTGCTCGTGCTGGTCTACTTTTCCGCCGACAACGACCTCGATCCCTACATTGCGCCCATCCGCGACCGGTTGCGTCGCGGTTCCATCCAGAACCGCAGCGCCCAGGTGATCTATCTGGCTGATGGCAGCGCCGACGGTGACACGCGCATCTGGACGATCGCGCAAGGACAGGTGTTGTTGACCGACCTGGTGCAGAGCTGGTGGGGGGTGGATGAACTCAACACGGCTGACCCGGCCGTGCTGGCTCGCTTCCTCACGCAGGCGCGCGCGACTTTCGGACAGGACGCCACCCGCACCATCGTGTCAATCGTTGGACACGGCGTCGCGCTGGCGCCGGAACTGGCCTGGACGCCGCCGACCGCGCCCGGCGAGCCGCCTGCCACGCCGCAACCCGGCATCCCGGCGCTGCCGCGCGGGGTCGATTACACGCCCACCGATGTCACCGATGGCGCCTACATGAGCACGCCGGCGCTGGGACAGGCATTGGCTGCCGCCACCGACAACGGCGCCAATCCGTTTGATCTGGTCTTCTTCGATCAGTGCTTCCAGGGCAATCTCGACATTTTGTACGAAGTGCGCAACACAGCTACAGTCTTTGTTGCGTCGCCCAATTATGCCTGGCTGGTGGCGCCGTACCATCTCTATTTACCCTTTTTCGCACCGGCGCTCACACCGGAGGAGATGGCCGACGCCATCATCCACATCTACCAGCGCATGTTGAGCGATGGCAACCCGAACGCCATCTTCTGGTTGCGGGGCGCCGATATCGATGACATTGCCGCCGCTGTGAGCGACCTGGGCGATGCGTTGCGCGCCGCCGTCGAAGCCGGCAAGGGCGAGGCGATCCTGCTGGCTGCGGGCAATGGGCGCTATGCCGACACAACGCAATGCGGACGCGGCAATCTGCATTTAGGCCCACCCGACGAACTGATCGGAGCGGGGCGGCTGGCGCTCAATCTGCGCGCCCGTTTCAGCCAGCCCGATCTCGACGACCCGGCCATCGTAGCCGCCGCGACGCAGTTGCTTCAGGTATTGGAGCGGGTGCAGCACACCTTCCGCGTCGGCTATCCCTACATCCAGCCCGACGAATTTTGGGATTACGACGATAAGTTGTCGATCCTGGCGCCGCTGGCGCGCGACTTGCCCGCCTCTGTGGTCTGGCGCGCCAGCATCTATCGCAGCGGCGCACCCTTCAACGCCATCTGGTCGCCCGACCCAACACAGCGAGTGCAGGTGACGCAATCGTTCGCCTTCGTGGACGACGGACGCTGGGATGAATTCCTGGCCGTCTGGTATGCACAGCCTCTCACCCCCACCATCGGCGAATGGTGCACCTACACGCCGCCCACGGTCGTGATCTCCGGCACGGTGGAAACGCTGCCGCTGGCGCTGCAAACGACGGGCGCCGGTGAGATGCGTCTGCAATGGTCGGCCCCGCGCGGCGGTGCGCCAACCGTCTACCACATCCTGGCGCACAAGCCGGGCGGCGTCAACGAGGTGTTGTTGGCTGTGGTGGACGCCGGCGTGCTGGAATACACGCTCTCGAACAGTAGCGGCGGCGACTGGCGCTTCCGCGTGGCGGCTATCGACGCCGATGAGCAGACCGTTGCCCTGTCGGCCAGCGTTGCGTATCACCAGCTCTATCTGCCCGTCACCCAGCGCCCGTAAGCCGTCAGACGGCAAAAAGTCTCGGTCACGCGTGAGCGCTTCGGTCAAGAGCCAGGTTCAAGATACTCGCTTGTGAGGATAATGTGAAACGCTTCACCCACTTCATCGCTACACCCGTTTTGTTGGGTTTGGTCGGGTTGCTGATCGCTGCGCCGCACCTGACGCGACCCGCCGCTGCAGATGATGGGCATCCTCTGCTTTCGGCGGCGGCACAGCACGCCCGCACGCGCGCAGGGATGCCCATCGTCCATGCGACCAACGCCGCGACGCCCGCCGCGTTCGTTGACGCTGACCACACAGCTTTCCTGCCACTGGTGAGCGGTGTGAACTCGGCGCCCCGCCCGACGGAGACTCCCGCGGCACCCCACACCCCCACGTCCACCCTCACGCCGACTGCGACGCCCACCTCGACGCTCACGCCGACTGCGACGTCTACCCCGATCGCCTTCGCAGAAGTCAGCGACGCCGTCTACCAACAGAGCGGCGACGTCATCACCGTGACCATCCCGTACAGCCCCTGCACAAGAGTCTCTTCCTCCCCAATTCTGGTGGGCGATTTCGTCGTGTGGGGCATGTACGATCAGCTCAGCGGGTGTAGCAGCCACAGCCCTCACTACACGTCGTTGCTGGGGTATCACATCAGGACGGGGAAGCTCTATCGCCTGGCGCAAAGCGGCAGCTCGGAAGCGACGCTGCTCCACCAGCCCGACAACGGTCTGCTCTTCCAGAACGTTGTCTTTGGCGGCAACACGGTCTCTGCGCTGGACACAGCGCGCTTCGACAAGCTCTACGGCGTTCCCCAAGGCTTCCGCGCCACCTCAGATGCTTCCGGCGTCTACCTGAATGGCCTCTATTACTTCGGAACCATCAACCCACCGGGCGATGTCTGCCAGAACCCTGTCAACGCCAACTGTGGCGGCGTCTTCGCCCTGGATGCCAGCGGCGCACTCGTGCATAGCCTCAATCTGGACGACGGCTTCCGCTCGTGGATCGGCGCAGGCTTAACCAGCGATGGTCAGTTCATCTATGCGGGTGGGGCGGAGCAATTCCTGGGCGACGCATCCAGCGCGTATCTGTATGGCTGCTCCGTGGTGAAACTCGACCAGCAGCTGAATATCGTGGCAACCTTCGACCCCGGCGTTCAGGGCTGTCATCGCAGCGGCGTAGGGCAAAACGATGAAGACGCCGTGGCAGGCGAAGTGGTGATTGCGGGCGACGGCACGCTGTGGGTGAATTTCTCGCACGGTGTGGATGACCGCAATGTGTACGCGCTCTATCACCTTGACGCCAATCTGGCGCCGATCTGCGTCTTCGAGGGGCCAAGCAGCCTGCTGATGATGACGGGGTATTACCAGTCGCCGACGGTGGACAAGGATGGCAATGTCTACGTGCTTATCTCCCCCAATGGCGTAGGCGGCAACGGGGTCGGCCAGCTGTGGAAGGTGACCTCAAACTGTCAGGGGACAAAACTGGCCGACTTGCCCCAGGGCGGCAGTAGTACGCCGGTGCTCGCCGATGACCAGCGCGTCCTCACCATCTCCGCCGGTCAGATCCAGATCCGCACGCTGGCCGGCGACATCGTCAAGAGCTATGGACTGGCCTCGTCGGCGAATGTCATCGCCAGCCCGATGATTGCCGACGGCGTGATCTACGTTGTGGATGTCACCGGCGCGTTGACGGTGATCCACAACAGCGGGCTGCAAGGTTACGGCGCCGCGCCGTGGCCGCGCTATCGCCACGACAATGCAGGAAGTGGAGTACAGCCATCAACGAACTGATTGTTCAGATAGCTTCACAAGGGTTTCAGTCACAACAGGAGGTAAACTATGTCTCGCAGTCAATGGTATCGCAATTCTTCCCCACGTTGGTTAGCGCTGCTGGTCATCCTGGGGATGCTGGCGGCCTTCATCGCTGCACCGGTGCAGGCCAGCAGCGGCGTGCTTCAGTGCGCCGCTTTCGAAGACCTGGCGCTGGGCGCACGGTACGTCGTGAGCAACAGTTTCGCCAGCACCCTGCAGTTCGAGGTAAAGCCGTTCAAGTGGCTCGACGGGACCGACACAACCGCCGGTTACGTCGAGGTGAGCAACGGCTTGATGGCGGCTGGCTCTGGTCAGGAGCTGACGGTCAACAACGCGCGCGTGCGGCTGCTGTTGCCGGTCACCGC
>DGFH01000047.1:0-1971 GCA_002391565.1 Anaerolineales bacterium UBA3905 | reverse complement strand
TGCTCATCAACGGCGTCTTGCAAAATGTCGAAAATCTGGCCGCGCTGGATGGCATGACCATCGGCGGCGCCGTCGTCAGCGTCACCGGCGGGCTGGGCAACGACGCCGGGGAGTTGCGCGTCGAGGGCGCTGTCTCCAGCTTCGAGATCGGTGGGCAGGAATTTTTCCTGGACGATATCTGTGTTGTCAAGGGTGAGGTTCCGCCGCCAGACGGCCAGAATCGGCCTGACCTGGGCGACGCCCCCGACAGCACCAATCATGCTGGCGCTGGCGGTGCGGATCTGAACAACACGGCGTATCCGGCGTCGGGTGTGTTCGGACGCTTCCCAACGGTGTGGGGTGGCTCGCCCGCCGGCGCCACCGGGCCAAAGCATGTCAATCCACATCTGGAAGCGGTGTTGGGCCGCGGACTGACCGCTGAAGTCGATGCCGCGCCGCCGGCTGCCGATCAGGATATCATCAACAACATCCTGGCCGGTAGCGCAGACAACGCCAACAACGATCTTGGCGACGACGGCTGGCGCAATCCCGGCGCGCCGCTGGTCAACTGCCAGGAAGCCACGCTGACCGTGCGCTTCACGCGGCACCCTGCCTCAACGCTGGAGCGTATGTATCTCAACGTCTGGTTCGACGGCAACCGCGACGGCGACTGGGCGGATGTAGGCCTTTGCCAGGGAGAGCAGTTCCCCGGCGGCGAGGCGCGTTCCTTCGAGTGGATCATCCAAAATTTCGTCGTGAACATGGCGGCGCTGCCGGCCGGCGTCTCGAGCGACGTTCCGATCACGACGAAGCTGGTCTTCAACACGCCGGCTGAACTGGATGCCGCTTTGCACTGGATGCGCTTCTCCCTGAGCGAAATCCCTGCCATCGTCGATCCGGCGACCGGGTTAGCGGATGGTCGCGGCCCCGATACGCCCAATGCCTTTGTCTTTGGCGAAACCGAAGATTACCTGCGCCGTCTGGAGCAATCCGGCCAGCCGGGTGAGTTGCGCATTGCCAAGCGCGCCGAAACCACAACCACGCCGGTCAAGCCGGGCGACATCTTCACCTACACCATCGAGATCGAGCATGTGGGCGGAACCGCCCCGGCGGTCACGGTGATGCAGGATGAGCTGCCTGCGGGCGTTGTGCTGGCTGGCCCCATCCAGGTGAAGGAGCTTTCGCCCTCGGTGGCGCCGCTGATGGCTTTCTACAGCGGGCGCACGCTCAAGTGGCCTGGCTCGCTGACGCCTGGCGGCAAGGTGGCGATCACCTTCCCGGTGCGCCTGGAACGCTGCATCAATGCGCCACAGGTCATCGTCAACACGGCGGTAGCCAACCAGACCAACGGCGGCCGCATCCAGGCGACAGTGGAAACGCCGGTGGAGTGCCCGGCCGCCCCGCCGATTGTCGTGCACAAGAGCATTGTCGAGTTCCGTAACAATACCCCCGTAGAGTTGCAGGAAGCCGACATCGTGCCAGGCATGATCGTGCGCTTCCGCTTCACGCTGGTCAACGGCGGCCCCACACCGGTGATCGTGCCGCTGCGCGACCGTCTGCCGGAAGGATTGGTGACGGTGGATGAAGGCGGCGTTGGCCCGATCTTCGATAAGATCTTCCGGCTGGGTCCGAATGAAACCAAGACCTTCGACTTCCGCGCCAAACTGGTCGAGGACATGGCAGCGGATGGTCAACTTGTCAACATTGGGCGCTTCATCGCCTGCCCGGCGCCGGCGCAGCAGAGCGCATCCATGCCACCTGCCGCCGCACCCTGCACCTGGCCCGCAGACGATTCGCCGGTCATCCGGCAGACCAATCCGGTGACCTTGACCGTGCGCGGGCTGGATGTGGGCGATGCGCCAGACGCCACCAATCACTTCGCCGGCGCTGCGATGACAGCCTACACCGGTGTGCCTGCGGCTTTTGCCACCGTGCTCGACCCGACCGTGCCAGAACAAGGTCCGGCGCACGCCAATCCGCTGCCCTTCCACC
>DGFH01000262.1 GCA_002391565.1 Anaerolineales bacterium UBA3905 | reverse complement strand
GCACACACCCGGCCATACGCCCGAACACATCAGCTTCATGATTACCGACACTGCCGGCGCCGACAAGCCGATGGGCATCTTCACGGGCGACTTTCTTTTCGTGGGCGACGTTGGACGTCCCGACCTGTTGGAAGAAGCCGCTGGCTATAAAGGCACCAAAGAAATTGGCGCCCGCCAACAATTCCAGACCGTGGCGCGTTTCAAGAAGTTGCCCGACTATCTACAAATCTGGCCCGGTCACGGCGCCGGCAGCGCGTGTGGCAAGGCGTTGGGCGCCATTCCTTCGACAACGTTGGGCTACGAAAAGCTCTTCAATCCGGCGTTTTCCATCGAACGCGAAGATGAGTTTGTGCGCTGGCTGCTCGATGGTCAACCTGAGGCGCCCAAGTATTTTGCGCAGATGAAGAAGATCAACAAGCTCGGCCCGCCGCTGACCAGTTCGTTGCCGACGCCGGTGAACTTCGATCGCGCCACGCTCGACGCCGTGATTGAGGATGGCGGGCAGGTTTTCGATCTACGCAATCGCGGCCAGTTCGCCTTTGCGCATGTGCCGGGCACGATCAACGTGCCGACGGGCAACAACACCTACGTCACCTACCTGGGCTGGCTGGTGGATTACGACCGCCCGGTTTACATTCTGTTACCGTCGGTGGACGCCGAACGCGAGACGCTGGCCGACTTGCGTTCGATCGGCATAGATTATGTACCTGGCTACTTCAGCCCGGAGGTGCTCACGCACCGCACGCAGGCGCTGCCCGTTGTGACCGCGCGTGAGCTGGCAAAGCGGCTGCCGCAAAACAATATCGTCATCGTCGATGTGCGCGGCAAAAGCGAATTCGCCGAGCGGCACATCATCGGCGCCCGACATATCCCGCTAGGCTACCTGGCCGACCAGTTGGATACGTTGCCGAAAGAGAGTTCCATTGTGACGCTGTGCGCCAGCGGCTATCGGTCGCAGATCGCCGCCAGCCTGTTGCAGGCTGCCGGTTTTGAGAATGTGGTGGCGCTCAACGAAGGCGCCGAGTGCTGGTCGAAGTTCCTGCCCACCGAAAGCGGCGTGGCGATGGAAGCAGTGGCGGCTTAAGAAATTTCCAATCTCCAATCTCGATTCTCCAAGCGAGATTGGAGATTGTTTAGAAGGTGGTGCAGTGTGGTGACGCAAGTTGGCATCGACATCCTGTTGGGGTTTGCGATTGGGGTGTCGCTCGGTTTGTTGGGTGGCGGCGGTTCGATCTTAACCGTGCCGGCGTTAGTCTATGTTGTCGGTCAGTCGCCGCAGGCCGCCGTGACAGCCTCTCTGGTGATTGTGGGCGCCAACAGCGCGATGGGCGCGTTCACGCATCGCTCGCAGGGCACCCTCAATTGGAAAGTGGCGCTGGTCTTTGGCGGCGTTGGCATGGCGGCGGCGTACCTGGCGGCTGGCTGGTCGAAGCTGTTGCCGCCCTCCGTGCTGATGGCGCTCTTTGCTCTGCTGATGCTGGTGGTGGGTCTCTTTATGATCTTCAAGCCACAGCCGACCGGCTCAGATGGCGGGCGCGGCTGGCCAGTGACGATCGCCAGCGGCATCGGCGTCGGCTTGATGACGGGCTTTCTCGGCGTGGGCGGCGGCTTTCTGATTGTGCCGGCGCTGGTGATGCTTGTTGGTCTGCCGATTCGCCAGGCGGTGGGCACCTCGCTGGTTGTCATTGCGATGAATAGTCTGGCTGGCTTTCTAGGGCACCTGGATGGGCCACCGATTGACCTGCAGGTGGTGGCGATCTTCGTCGCTTCCGGGTTGGCCGGTGCACTGGTCGGTGCACGCCTGACGCGTATCATTCACCCAGATCACCTGCGCAAAGCCTTTGCTGTGTTCGTGATCCTGTTGGCGGTTTTTCTGTTAGTGGACAACGCTGGCAAAATGGGATGGATATAAATCAACGTAGTGACAGGAGGTCCTATGCCATTATACGAGTATGTCTGTGCACACTGTGGCGCTGCGTTTGAGCAGTGGGTGCGCAGCGCTTCATCAAAAGAGGTGATCGCCTGCCCACAGTGCCAGAGCGTGGAAGTCAGTAAACAGTTTTCCACCTTTGGCGTGAAAGGCGGCGCCGGTGCGAGCAGCAGTGTGGCGACCAGCGACAACTGTTCCACCGGTGGTGGTTGAGGCATTCGTTGGAAAAGCTGACCGTGCGTCGGCTCACACCAGCAACGGCTCCAGGCAAATGTTGCCGGAGCCGTTGTTTTTATCCCAGCGTCATAAGCCATACTGATTCGTTGCGGAGGATTGTATGCCGATCTTCGACCATTTTGACTTTCTTGCTCCTTTCTACGAGACCGTCATCCCCCCAAAAGTTCCGCAAACATTGCTGACATTGGCAGATCTGCCGACGCAAGGCGCGCTGCTCGACATTGGCGGCGGCACCGGACGCGTGGCGCAATTTTTGACCGGCTACGCATCTTCTGTCGTGGTGGCCGATCTCTCGTTGCCGATGCTGGCGGAGGCGCAGCGCAAGGATGCCCTCCTGTCAGTTGCGGCGCACAGTGAACGATTGCCCTTTGCCGACGGCGCCTTTGCGCGCATTGTCATGGTCGATGCGCTTCATCACGTCATCGACCAGCGCGCCACTGCCGCCGAACTCTGGCGCACGCTGCAGCCAGGTGGACGCATCGTCATCGAGGAGCCGGATGTGCGCACCCTCACTGTGAAAGTGCTTGCTTTGGCCGAAAAGGCGGCGCTTATGCGTAGCCATTTCCTCACCCCAACCCAGATCGCCGCCCTCTTTGAGCACACCGATGCAAGCATTCGCATCGAAGCCTCGGGCTTCAACGCCTGGGTGATCGTGGAAAAAACCTAAGCCCGTGGTGGGCGCACTCCAAAGATGAGGCGCAATTTCTCGACCGCCGCCTCTAGTCGTGGGGATGGTTGACGCCCTTCCTGCCGAATTGCGGCAAGCTCTGCATCCGCCGCGGCCCACAATTCGCGTATGTCATCGCCTGCATTGAAAAGCAACAATCCCAGGTCGACCCGTGCCATGCCTGGTTTGGTCACTCTGGAGTCCCGCTTCACTTTGTCGGCCAGCTCATCGTAGAGACTGTTCATGGCATTCCCGCCTTGCGCAAGGACTGCGCAGTGCTATGAATAGCGTTCGTCGTTTTGCTTTTGCGATGGAATTTGGGCAGGTCAACGCTCTGCTGAACGCGGTTCAGGAGGGCGTTCCGTTGGAGCGTTCATCGATGTTGACGCCCATGCGTTGCGCCAGACGCGCAAAGATGCGACGGTAGAGAATAAGCAGAACGAAGAGTACGACGACCGTTCCTACAACTGCAATGACTTGCAACCCCCGCTCCATCTGCGCCACGTACTCACCCAGGCGTAGCCCTGCCAGAACGAGCAGCGCATTCCAGATTGGCTCTACGACCAGACTGACCAGCGCCAGACGATACCAGGGCACGCGCGCCAGCCCCGATGCAATCAGCAGAGGAATCGTCAATAACCCCATCGACAGTTTGGTCAGCAGATAGATTTTGGCGGCGCGGCCCTGCAGGCTCCGCTGTAGCCGTCGAATCGTAAACCAACGCCGCCGCACCCAGCCAATACGAAGGAGCAGGCGACGATCACCGCCAAAGTAGCCCAGCAAATACCAGAAAACATCCGCCATAAAGTTGGCGAGCATGGAGAAGAAGAAGACCAGATCGGCGCGCAGAATACCGCTGGCAGCCATCGTTGCAGCGACCAGCGTGGCGGCTGGCCCTTCGATGAAGACGAGCACCATCAGGATGACATAGCTCCAGAAGCCCAGGTCGGGCAACTGGCCGGTTTGGAGGGCATTCCAAAATTCGTGAAAAAACGCGCCAAAATCCATAGAAGCTGAATTGTATCGCAGGCGCGCCAAATCCTCTATTCTTAAGGTGAGCGGGGGCAGCTACATATCTGGCCTGGGCTGGCATGGAAGTCAGGTGGGCTGCCACACTAACGATGGCGAGCAGCGTTGCGCCCGATGTCTGCAAGGTCAACTGAAAAAAGCGCCTGGGATTGTATGAATTTCCACATTAAATCGTTTGATATTAAACTATATTGTGTTGGCAATGAGCAACACAAGTGTTGACGCACATAACGTATCAACTTTGATCGTAAGCACACAAGATTGTAAAGGATAAGGAGAGAGCAGCATGCCATTTCAGATCGACAACAAACATTCGGAAATTCAGTTCTCGGTGCGCCACATGATGGTCTCGAAGGTGCGCGGCGTCTTTGAGCAGTGGGGAGGCGTTGTGGCGCTTGATCTGGCCAATCCGGCCAACACGACGGTTGACATCACTATCGACGCGGCCAGCATTAACACCAAAGACGCCCAACGCGACGGTCATCTGCGTTCGGCCGATTTCTTGAATGTTGAGCAACACCCCACGATCACTTTCAAGAGCACGAAGGTCGAATTGGGCGGCGACAACACCGCCAGACTGCAGGGCGATCTGACGATTGCCGGCGTCACCAGGCCGGTGGCGCTGACGGTGGAATATCAGGGCAATGCCAAAAGCCCATGGGGCACGGTGAGTCATGGCTTCAGCGCCAGTACGAAGATCAACCGTGAGGAGTGGGGGTTAACCTGGAATGCGGCGTTGGAGACGGGCGGCTGGCTGGTCGGCAAGGAGATTCAGATCGACATCGAGCTGGAACTGGTGGAAGTCGCCGAACCGGAAAAAGTTCCCGCCTGATCAAGCATAGCCATGGCGATGGAAAAACGGGCGCCACGCCGTACGTTTTTCCACCGCCATGTTGATCGAGATAGCCACTTCCGGTGGAGTCGCCCTTTGCAACGCGTACTCCGCTCTACTTTGCATAGCCGTGCGGATGGGCCAGATGCCAGTTCCACGCCGTCTCCATGATTGTGCGCAACTCCGGATATTGCGGCGTCCAGCCTAGCTCACGGCGAATCTTTTCGCTGCTGGCGACAAGCACGGCCGGGTCGCCGGGGCGTCGCGCCACCACGCGCGTCGGGATCGGGTGACCAGTGATCGCACGCGCCGTGTCGATCACTTCCTTGACGCTAAAGCCACGCCCGTTGCCCAGATTGTAGGTGCGGCTGCCCTCATTCAGCGCCCGCAACGCCAGAATGTGCGCCTGCGCCAGGTCAATGACATGGATGTAGTCGCGCACGCAGGTGCCGTCAGGCGTGGGGTAGTCGTCGCCAAAGATGGCGAAATCCTGGCGCTGGCCGAGTGCAACCTGCAAGATCAACGGGATGATGTGCGTCTCCGGGTCGTGGTGTTCGCCGCGTTCTGCGGAGGCGCCGCAAGCGTTGAAGTAGCGCAGACAGGCGTAACGCATCCCCTGCGTGCGATCCAGCCAGTAGAGAATCCGCTCCAGAATGTTTTTCGACTCACCGTAGGGGCTGCCGGGAATGATGCGCTCATTCTCGTCGATCGGCATTCGCTCTGGCTTGTCGAACAGATTGGCCGTTGAGGAGAGGATGAACTTTTTCACGCCGTGCGCCAGCGCGCTTTGTAGCAGATTCAGGCCGTTGGTGACATTGTCGCCGATGTACATGAAGGGCTGTTGCATCGACTCGCCGACCAGCGTATAGGAGGCGAAGTGCATGATGGCGTCCGGTTTGTGCGTTGCCAGCGCCGCGTCGATGGCGGCGCGATCTTTGAGATCGCCCAACACAAAGGCAGCGTCAGGATGGACAGCGTCGCGGTGCCCCTGATAAAGATTGTCGAAGACAACGACCTCATCACCGCCTTTGATCAACTGCTCGACGGTGATGCTGCCGATGTAACCGGCGCCGCCGGTGACGAGAACTTTCATGATTTACCTTCCTCACTCCGTTTGCGATATCTCTGCATGATAATCACGATACCTGCCATATTCTGTAGATTCTAGCAGAGGTAGGGTAATTCCGCATTTCGTTTCGCTGACAGTTTTCCACGAAAAACTACCGATGCAGTGGCTTTGACAGCACTTACATACTGCATATATGATTGTTGGCAGCAGTCCACTGCAGACCCGGTAAACCAGAGCTATCACTTGTGTCTTGCGAAAGAAACGCTGGGTGAATTTTTCTATGCTCAGAGTTTCATTCGTTCTACAAATCCGTGAAGTCCGTCAATCTATCTAGTATTGTCATGGAGGTTCTGTATGCACAGAAAAGTATCGTTGTTGATCGTGCTTGCGTTGCTTGCCAGCATTGTTATGGCTTGCACTGCGCCAGCGGCGGCGCCGGCAGGTGGTGAGGCAGCGCCAGCTGGCGGCGAGGCGGCGGCGCCGGCAGGCGAGAAGATTAAGGTTGGGCTTTCCTTCTCTGACTTTGCCACTGAACGTTGGAAGAACGAGGAAGTCATCCTGCGTGGTTTGCTCGAAGCCAAGGGCTACGAAGTCCTGAGTCAGGAAGCCAATCACGACGTCAAGCTTCAGAACGACCAGATCGACAACATGGTCAGTCAGGGCGCCAAGGCATTGATCATCGTAGCCGAGGATGGCGACGCTGCGGTGACGTCTGTCGATAAGGCCGCAGAGGCTGGCGTGGTGGTGGTCGCCTATGATCGCCTGATCAAGTCTCCGAATATTGCCGGGTACATCTCTTTCAACAACGTCGAGGTCGGTCGCCAACAGGCCGATGGCGTGATGAAGGCGCTGGACATTGAGAATTGGGACGTGGCGGCCAATGGCCCGGCGCGCGTCGTGAAGCTGGGCGGCAGCCCGACTGATAACAATGCCATTCTCTTCCGCCAGGGGCAGGACCTGATCGTTGATCCGCTGGTGGAGGCTGGCAAGGTCGAGATCGTGGCTGACCAGTGGGTGGAAAACTGGGACCCGGCCAATGCCTTGAAGCTGATGGAGAACATCCTGACCAGCGTGAACAACGATGTCGATGCCGTCGTGGCCTCTAACGACGGTACGGCGTTGGGTGCGCTGCAAGCGCTCAATGCTCAGGGGCTGGCGGGCAAAGTTCCGATCTCCGGGCAGGATGCCACTGCTGACGGCTGCAACAGCATTGTCAAGGGGCAGTTAACCGTTTCGATCCTCAAGGATATTCGCAACCTGGCGCCGATCGCCGTTGACATGGTTGACGCACTGCTGAAGGGTGAGGCGGTGGAAGGCTTGCAGGAATACACCCTGGCAGAGTTGACCCTCAACGATGCGTTGCAGGGCAATGTCAAGGCGTTGTTCCTGCCGGTGGAACAGGTCAACAAGGACAATGTCTACGAATTGTGCGTTGCCAACGGCTTCCAGTCGTATGACGACGTCTATCGCGACATTCCTGAAGATCAGCGCCCGCCCAAGCCTTAATCGGTACGTAGCGACATGCCTAAACCCGGCGTCTGGCTCTCTGCAGACGCCGGGTTTCTGTATATCATACCAGGATGCACATCTTCCGGGCGCCTGTTTCGCAGGCAGAGTGACCTGGTCAACAGGAGCAAGCAATGAGCGAAGACATCATTCTTGATATCCGCAATGTCACCAAGCGTTTCCCTGGCGTTACTGCGTTGGACAATGTGTCGATCCAAATTCGGCGCGGCGAGATTCATGGGCTGTGCGGTGAAAATGGCGCTGGCAAATCGACCTTGATGAAAATTCTTTCGGGCGTCTATCCGCACGGAGACTACGAAGGCACCATCATCTACGATGGCAAAGAACTGAACCTCGGCGTCGGCGCTATTCGCCAGGCGCGCGAAGAAGGCATTGCCATCGTGTACCAGGAATTAACCCTTGTCCCAAACATGACAGTGGGTGAGAATGTCTTTCTGGGCAAGGAGCCGGTCGAGCGAGGTGCAATTGACTGGAATAAGCTCTATGCTGATACGCGCGACATCCTGGCCAAGTATCGGCTGGAAGTATCGCCGCAGTCAGTTGTGAAGTATCTAGGCGTCGGCAAGATGCAGATGGTGGAGATCGCCAAAGCGCTTTCCGAAAACGCCAAGATCCTGATCCTTGACGAGCCAACCAGTGCATTGACTGAAAGCGAGATCGACAAGCTGATGGAGATTCTGGAGAATCTGCGCAGCCATGGCGTGACCTGTATTTATATTACCCACAAGTTAGAAGAATTCTTTCGTATTACAGATTCAGTGACAATTTTGCGCGACGGCAGGACGGTAGCAACCTTGCCGACCAGAGAGTTGACGCAAGAAAAGTTAGTCAGTTACATGGTTGGCCGTGAAATGAAAGAACGTTTCCCGCGCAGCCATCGCAAGCCGGGTGAGGTGATATTCGAGGTCAACGATCTGCACGCTGTCGATCCCAACGAAACCAACCGCAAGGTGCTCAATGGCGTCACATTCAACTTGCGGCGCGGCGAAATCCTGGGCATCGCCGGGTTGATGGGATCGGGGCGCACCGAGCTGGTCACGACGATCTTTGGCGAATATGGCAAGATTACGCGCGGGAGTATCAAGCTAGAGGGAGAGGAAATTCACGTCAGTGATGCGCGCGACGCCATGCACAAGGGCATAAGCCTGGTGCCGGAGGATCGCAAAGGCCAGGGATTGGTGCTGATGCAGTCAATCTTAAAAAACATTTCATTGGCAAACCTGGATCAATTCTCTGGTTTTATGCGCATCGACGGCGATGCTGAACTGGCAGCGGCGACACAACAGGCGAGGGCATTAGCCGTCAAGGCGCCTAATCTACAAGTGCGCGTCGATTCGCTGTCGGGTGGCAATCAGCAAAAAGTTGTCATCGCCAAGTGGCTACTCACCAACCCTAAAATCTTGATCATGGACGACCCGACGCGCGGCATCGATGTGGGCGCCAAATACGAAATCTACAAACTGATGAACGATCTGGCTGAACGCGGCGTGTCAATCATCATGATTTCGAGCGAATTGGAAGAAGTGCTGGGCATGAGTGACCGCATCATGGTGATGCATGAGGGGCGCTCGACACGTACGCTGGAGATTGCCGAAGCCACGCAGGAGCGGATCATGGCGCTGGCAACCGGCATTGCCGATGAACTTGTGGCTGCTTGAAACGAGATTGAGGAGTAAATTGTATGGCTGTATCCACGAATGTCAACGCACCTAAACCCAGCACAGGGCTTAGCGCCGAATTGGGTAAACGCTTTCGCAGCAATATCCAGACGTATACGATCATTCTGGCGCTCATAGCGATCTGGATTCTTTTTGCTGTGTTGACCAATGGCGCCTTCTTCACCGCCCAAAACGTGTCGAATCTTTTCCGTCAGATGACAGTCACCTCATTCCTTGCGATTGGCATGGTTTTCGTGATTGTCACCGGCAACATCGACCTTTCGGTGGGCAAGCTGGCTGGTTTTGTGTCGGTTGTCGCAGCCTATTTTCAGGCTAACGTCTGGTATCAAATGATCCCAGATCAGCCGCTGATTGCGGCAATTCTATCGGTGATCATTGGTGTGGGCGTGGGTGTGCTCTTTGGTGTGCTTCAGGGGTATATAATCGCTTTTCTCAATGTGCCTGCTTTTATCGTGACGCTCGGCGGCATGTTTGTGCTCAACGGTCTGATCTTGCTGGTGACGCAGGGCAAAACGATTCCTGCCAATCAACCTTACTTCTCGGAGATTGCGCAGGGGTATCTGCCGCCCATCGCTGGCTGGATTATTGCTGCGATTGTGGTAGTCTTCCTCTTCTGGAACATGTTTCGCAGCCGCCAGAGCCGGGCGCGTCACGGTTTTGAGTTGTCGAATCTTGGTCTGGAACTGATCGTTACGATCTTCTTCTCACTGCTCGTGATCGGCTACGTGTATTGGGTAAATCAGTATCGCGGTGTGCAGACGCCTGTGCTATTGCTGGCGATCACGGCGATGATTATGGCGTATATTTCGAACAACACACGCTTTGGTCGCTACGCCTACGCCATCGGTGGCAATCGCGAGGCGGCGCGTCTCTCTGGCATTAACATCCGGCGCAGCATCTTCCTCATCTTCATCCTGATGGGGTTGCTGTCCGGCATCGCAGGTATTGTGTTGGCCTCTTACGTGGGATATGGTACAACCGCCGCCGGCCAAGGTTATGAGCTTGATGCCATCGCCAGCGCTATTCTTGGCGGCACCTCAACGCTGGGCGGCGTGGGCACCGTTTTCGGCGCACTGATTGGTTCGCTGATCATGTCTAGCCTGACCACCGGCCTACAAATGCTCAATGTTGCACCAGCCTGGCAATATCTGGTCAAGGGCGGTGTGCTCGTCCTGGCCGTGTATGCTGATGTTTATTTCAAGAAGAATCGATAACGCGTCTCATGCGTCACCCGTCATGCGTCACCGTAACGTATGGCGGGTGATCTATCGAGTTCTTTTATGTACTGAGCTAACCCCAATCCTTCCTGCTTGAATAGATCCGCTGCTGCACCTTGTGGCGCCAAAATGCGCAGGCGCCCAGGCTCCACAGTGCACGCGATCGGCGTGCTGCGGTTGAGCTCACCGTCCAGGTGGAAGGGCTGCGGTCTATCCGTCTCGACGATCACATGTCTTCCGCTCAGGTGAATGATGTCAGGGCGACGGGTGTGACGACCTGCGACGATAAACGCGCTGTGCAACAGCATGCGCGGCGAATAGCGGCCACGCAAAATCCACACGTCCAGCTTGCCGTCGTCGAATACACTCTGCGGGCTGAGGTTGAACAGCCCGCCAGCGTAGAGGCGCGTGTTGCTGACAATTACAGCCAGCATGTCGCCTTCCACGCTTTCGCTGTCTACACTGACGCGTGTGTGACGTCCTTGATACGTCAGGAAAGGCAACGTTGCTTTTGCCACATAACCAGCGATGCCAAAACGTTTGAGCAGCCGCGAACGCGGCTCTACGCTTTCCACGATGCGGCTGTCCAACCCCACCGCCGCCCATAACAGAAAGGAACGGCCATTGCTGCACTCGCCCACATCCATCGCCTGTACGTGGCCAGCCAGCAAGCGTTCCGAGGCTTCGAGAAGCCAGGAGGGGTTGCCATTGCCAGGGGTGGGCAAGCCCAGGTCGCGCGTCAGGCAGTTGGTGGTGCCGGCTGGCAGTGGCGCCAGGACGGTTGTCGAACCGAGCAGCCCGTTCGCCACTTCGTGGATCGTGCCGTCCCCGCCAGCGACCAGGACAAGCTGATGCCCGGCGCGCGCGGCAGCGGCGGCCAGTTCGGTGGCATGCACAGGATACTCAGTCTGGCGCAAGCTGACTTCCCACTCGCGCGCCTGCCAGTATTGCGCGGTTGCTTCTATGTGCAATTGCCAGTCGTCAAATCCGGCGTGCGGGTTATAAATGAGCGTCGCCTGCCGCAATCTGTGCATACGTTCACCTCCAACGCCATCTACAACTGCTCCAATCTTTCCTGAAGCTCTGCAGCTTTCGGGAAGATAACCAGCCACTCCGGTGGTCAGTTGGCGCCGCTACTTCTACCTATCGGTCACTGTTTTCAGAATAACATACGCCTATTTTGGGGGGCAATCGTCCCAATAATCTGTAGGATAAGTGTCACTTGGACACCAAAACAAATCACGGTATAGTTGCATTACTGGCAAATCCTGATGTGTATTGGGCAACACGGGCATTCCGCAAACAATGAAAGACAGGGAACCTATGGATTTCGCAATACCAGAATATGTGAAGAACGAAGAACTACGTCGTTGGGTGGAGGAAAAAGCCCGGCTCTGCAAGCCGGAAGCGGTCTATTGGTGCGACGGCTCGCAAGAAGAATACGATCGTCTCTGTGAGGAGATGGTTGCCAGTGGAACGTTCATCCGCTTGAATCCTGAGAAGCGACCGAATAGTTTTCTGGCGCGGTCACATCCAAGTGACGTTGCGCGTGTGGAGGATCGCACCTTCATCTGTTCTTTGAGTCGCGGCGACGCCGGCCCGACCAACAACTGGATGCATCCCCGCAAAATGAAGGAAGAATTGCGCCCCCGCTTCGATGGCTCGATGCGTGGCCGTACAATGTACGTGATCCCCTTCAGCATGGGGCCGATCGGTTCGCCAATCTCCCATATCGGCGTGCAGTTGACCGACTCGCCTTACGTCGTGGTGAACATGCGCATCATGACGCGTATGGGGCGCGCGGTGCTCGACGCGTTGGGCGATGGCGAATTCGTTCACTGTTTGCACTCGGTCGGGATGCCGTTGGAACCGGGGCAACAGGATGTCGCCTGGCCTTGCAATCCTGACCCGGCGCAAAAATATATTGTGCATTTCCCAGAGGAGCGCACCATCTGGAGCTATGGCTCTGGCTACGGCGGCAACGCGCTGTTGGGTAAGAAGTGCTTTGCACTGCGCATCGCCTCCGTTCTGGCGCGTGAGCAAGGCTGGCTGGCCGAACACATGCTTATTCTCGGCGTCAAAAGCCCGGATGGGCGCAAAACTTATGTGGCGGCGGCGTTCCCCAGCGCATGTGGCAAAACGAACTTTGCGATGTTGATTCCACCCAAGCCGTTCCAGGATGAAGGCTGGGAAGTGACGACAGTCGGTGATGATATCGCCTGGATCAAACCCAACAGCGATGGCCGCATCTACGCCATCAATCCAGAGGCTGGTCTTTTTGGCGTTGCCCCGGGTACGAATTACAAGAGTAACCCGAACGCGATGGATTCGATCCGCAGCAATACGATTTTTACCAATGTCGCTCTCACGGATGATGGCGATGTCTGGTGGGAAGGCATGACCGATGAGCCGCCTGCCCATCTAGTCGACTGGCAGGGACAGGATTGGACGCCGGACAGTGGTCGCAAGGCGGCGCATCCGAACGCCCGTTTTACGGCGCCGATCAGCCAGTGCCCTTCGGTCGATCCGGCCTACGATGACCCGCAAGGCGTGCCGATTTCGGCGTTCATCTTTGGCGGGCGTCGCAGCAGCGTCGTGCCACTCGTCTATCAATCGTTCAACTGGGCCTTTGGCGTCTACAGCGCCGCCACCATGGGGTCGGAGATGACTGCCGCCGCCTTTGGCAAGATGGGCGAAGTGCGCCGCGATCCCTTCGCCATGTTGCCCTTCTGTGGCTATCACATGGGCGATTACATCAACCATTGGCTGGATTTTGGCCGCCACATTCCGAATCCGCCGCGTATCTTCAATGTCAACTGGTTCCGCCGCGATGTTAACGGCAACTTCCTGTGGCCGGGCTTTGGCGATAACATGCGTGTGCTCAAATGGATCGTTGAGCGCGTGCGAGGCAAGAGCCTGGGCGTCGAGTGTCCGCTCGGTTGGGTGCCGCGCTACGAACATCTGGACTGGCGCGGGTTGGAGAACTTTAGCCGCCATGACTTCGACGCCATCATGACGATCGATCGCGACGAGTGGACAAAGGAGATCGCCTCTCACGACGACCTCTTCTTCAAGCTCTATGACCGGTTGCCGAAAGAGATGACCTTCATCCGCGAATTGTTGCTCTCCGGTCTCTGGCGCTCACCGGAACGCTGGAGTATGGAGGAGATGGAGTACTTCGACGACATCGGGTAGTAAAATGGATGCAAGAAAACCGGGTTTCCCGCACAGGGAAACCCGGTTTTCGCAGAAGCTGCATCGGGCTGTGTCTGACAGCGTCAACTCCAGTGTCGCATAGGCAGGCCGGGAATCGGTGAGCGGAAAGTTGGCAGGCGTTGCATCCCTAACGAGCCAACATAAATTGTGCGCAGATCGGCGCCTCCAAAGGCGATGCTGGTGGGCAACTGCAAACTCGGTCCAGCGCACGCAATCATCTCTGCCGGCGTCAGCGAGCCATCTGCCACTTTTGCCACGACAGTATCGACTGCCGCCTGGTTGATGTCTGACAGAACAGTGTGCACCTCTCCTTCAGGGGTGACAACTACAATTTCATTACGCAGGATCAACGTCACCCACAAATTGCCTTCCACATCAAAGGCGAAACCATCTACATACGCGCCATGTCCCAAGTCACCGGGCGCAACAACCTCCTGCGCACCCAGCGCACCATCCGCCAGCACGGGATACCGCACGATGCGGCGCATCATCGTCTCCGCCGCATATAGATAGGATTCGTCGTGGTTCATGCGCACTTCGTTGGGAAAGTAGAGACCGTCAGCAACGATCGTTGCGCCGCGCGCGTCAACGCGCACAAGGTAGCCGTCGGGACGCGCCTGCTGCACCGCTGGCCACCATGGCAGTCTGCGCGACGAAACCGAAAGCCACAGACGGTCATGACTGTCGACGTAGACGAAGTTGGCGGCTCCAAGTGGAGACAGGCGATCGACGCCGTCCAACAGCACCTGTTCGTTGCCGTCTCGATCCAGACGATAGACGCGACCATCCCCAATATTGGCGACGTACAATGTCTGTCGATCGGCGCTCATCGCCAGCCCGTTAGGTTCGTGTCCCTGTGCACCCAACAATGTCTGTTTTCCGCCGGGTGCGATTTGTGTCACGGCGCCGCGCGCATCTGAACACCATAGCGTGCCATCGGGTTCAGCCAATACACTTTCGGGACGGGCAAGTTCTGCCCCCACAAATGTCAAGTCAGCAAGGTTGACATGGAAGTCTTTGGGAAACATTGGAGCACTCCTTTCTGCCTTCTTTCCTGTCTTTTTTGGGTGAGTAGATGGGAAGCAAATCTGCATTATGGTACAATCAGTCAATAGATTCTACAGCAAATAAAGTGCGTCCATCAACTGAAGAGGATTGATCCCGAATGTTAGCTGAAGTTGCGCCTGCCCCTGCCCAAACCTACAACGCCCATTTCCGCTGTTTTCGCGGCTGCCCAGGCGAGTATTCCGTCTATGATGTTATGTACACCTGCCCGACGTGTGGTGGGTTGCTGGAGGTGCATCACGACATCAATGCCTTGCGCGACCGCACCGCCGATGAGTGGAAGCGCCTTTTTGAGCGGCGCGCTGGCACCTCGGTCTGGCCCTATGGCAGCGGCGTGTGGGGCATGCGCGAGTGGGTAATGCCTGACCTGAGGGATGAAAATGTGGTCAGCATGTACGAAGGCAACACCAACCTCTTCTGGGCGGAGCGGCTGGGGCGCGAGATCGGGCTGCCCGATTTGTGGATCAAACTTTGTGGCAACAGCCACACCGGCAGCTTCAAAGACCTGGGCATGACCGTGCTGGTGAGCGTCGTCAAGCAGATGATGGCGAGTGGCGCCAGCCCCGTCAAAGCAGTCGCTGCGGCGAGTACGGGCGACACATCGGCGGCGCTGGCGGCTTATGCGGCTGCCGCTGGCATTCCGGCGATCATCTTCCTGCCGTCGGGGAAGGTGAGTACGGCGCAGTTGATCCAGCCGGTCGCCAACGGCGCGCACGTGCTGGCGCTCGACACCGACTTTGACGGCTGTATGCGCATCGTCAAAGAGGTGACGCAGGACAACAGCATCTACCTGGCGAATTCGATGAACAGCATCCGCATCGAGGGGCAGAAGACCGTCGGCATCGAGATTGTGCGCCAGTTCGATTGGGAAGTGCCGGACTGGATCATCATTCCCGTTGGCAATCTGGGCAACATCAGCGCACTTTACAAAGGATTGAAGCTGATGCGCGATCTGGGGTTGATCGACAGGCTGCCGCGCCTGGTGGCGGCGCAAGCCAGCAAAGCCAACCCCTTCTACCGCAGTTTCCTCAACGGCTTTGCTGAAAAAGTGGCGATCCATGCCGACAAGACGCTGGCGTCCGCCATCCAGATCGGCGACCCGGTGAGCTACGAAAAGGCAGTGCAGGCTGTGGTCGAAACCAACGGGCTGGTCGAGGCAGTCACCGAGCATGAACTGGCGAACGCCGCCGCCCGCGCTGATCTCACCGGCATGTACACCTGTCCCCACACCGGCGTGGCGTTGGCGGCGCTCTTCAAGCTGGTGGCGCGCGGCGTAGTCAAGTCCAGCGACCGTGTGGTCGTCATCTCTACGGCGCATGGCTTGAAATTCACCAGTTTTAAGGTCGGCTATCACGAAGGCAAACTGGATGAGGTGGAGAGCGAGCTGGCGAATCCGCCTGTCTATCTGCCGGCGGATGTCAAGGTGGTGAAAGAGGCGATTGCGCGGAAGCTGCAATTGTGATCTGCTGGCGCCCCAGAAACCACCTGCGCTATGCCGATCCTTTATCGATACTTCGAGTTGCTGATCCTGGTCTACTCAAACGAGCATGAACCAATTCATGTGCATGGGCGTTGCCAGGGAGCGGAAAGCAAGGCTGAGTTGATCGTTATCTTTCCTATTGCGGATTTGTACACGGGTAATCTGTGAGCCCCGCCAAAGATGTCTACAATCGGTTATACTCCAACAACTTTCTCCCAGGGCCGCATGGACTTCACCTGGGAGGAACTGACCGACGACGACCGCGTGCGCGCATACGCCGATTGGGAGGCAGGCCGGGGGCTGATCGGCGGTGACCCGCGCAAGCGCCCTGGCTCGCATCTGCTGCCAATGTGGGGGCTTGATCGCCCTTTCTTCCGGGCATTGGCGCTGGACGACGCGCGCAGCGCCAACGGCGCCGCCCTGCGCGCGCTGTTGGCATCAGAGCGCCCGCTAGAGATCGAGATCGGCTGCGGGCGCGGCGATTTCCTGCTTGACCGCGCACAGCGTTACCCCACCCGTCTCTTTATCGGCTACGAAACCAAAATCAAGGCCACGCGGCTGATGCTGGCGCGCATAGAACGTGCATTGACGCCAGCGCAGCCAGCAGACCGAGAGCGCGCGAGAGCAGATATTCATATGCAAGACACGCCGCCCCTCGCCCCCCGCCCCTC
>DGFH01000382.1 GCA_002391565.1 Anaerolineales bacterium UBA3905 | reverse complement strand
AGATGTGTATAAGAGACAGATCCTGTACGGCAACTTTATCCAGGCGATCATCAACTTCCTGATCATTGCGGCGGCGATGTTCTTTGTCGTCAAGGGCGCCAACGCAGTGATGAAGCAGAAGGATGCGGCCCCTGCGCCGCCCCCCGCCCCCTCTGCGGAGGAGAAACTGCTCACGGAGATTCGTGACTTGCTCAAGCAACGATAAGCGGGCGCTTATCCAAACAGCCCAAGCTGCTCAGCGCCGGGGCGTTTCTCCGGCGTGAAGGCAGCGCGCTGCCGCAGTTCCAGCAGCGCCGCCTCAATCTCACCCACAAAGCGCGACGGCGTGGGTTCCAGCCGCCTGCCAAAAAGCGTGCGCCGCCGCGCGTGGCTCAAGATCAGCTTCTCGCGCGCCCGCGTCATGCCCACGTAAAAGAGGCGGCGCTCCTCCTCGATGTCCGGCGGCTCGTCATGGCGGATATAAGGCAGCACCCCTTCCTCACAGCCAGCGATAAAGACCACCGGAAACTCCAGTCCCTTTGCTGCGTGCAGCGTCATCAGCGTCACACGGTCGGCGCGCGGGTCATAATTATCTGCCTCGCGTTCGAGCAATGCCTGTTCCAGAAACTCACGGCGGCGGTCGCCAAACGGTTGGGCGCGCTGGATCATGCGAGTACGAAACTCCAGCTCGATGCCGAGAAAGTCGCACACTTGCGCCAGCAGTTCGCTGACCGGCGCCGAGGCGCGCAGACTCTGCCAAAATGCCGCCAGTTTTCCCACGCGACTGCGCTGGCGTGTGGGCAATTCCGCCGCCAGCCACATCAACGCCGCCGCCAGATCGGCTTCGGTCGCCAACAGTTCCACGATGCGCGCTGCACCCGCCGCGGCGTCAGCCACGCCGGCGTCAGCCAGCGCCTGCGTCAGGTGCAATGCACTGCGCGGATTTTCCAGCAGCCACAGCCACGCCAGCGCGCGCCGCGCCGCCTGACTTGCCCAGAACGACGCCTGCCCCACCACCTGATAGGGAATGCCGGAGCGGTCGAACGCTTCGACCAGCGGCGTTGCCTGTGCACTGAGCCGGTAAAGCACAGCAAAATCGCCAAAGTCGCGTGCGGCGGACGGCAAGCCATCGGTGCGCCCCGAATCAAGCGAGAAGTAGCTCGTGCCGCCCACCATCTGCTCGATCTGGTGGACGATGGTCTCGGCTTCGGCTTTCTCGGTCGGCGCTGGGTGCACGTCGAGCCGCACTGCCTCGGCAAAGCTCGCCAGCAGCGGCAGCGCCTCGCGCCCGGCGTTATGGGCGATCACCTGCTGCGCGGCGTCGAGAATGGCGCGCTGTGAACGGTAGTTGCGCGTCAACTGCACCCGCACCGCGCCCGGATAGTCCGCCACAAAATCCAGGAAGTAGCGTCGATCCGCACCGCGAAAGCCGTAGATGGCCTGATCCGGATCGCCGATGACGCACAGGTTGGCGCCGCCCGCCGTCAGCAACCGCAGCAGCCGCACCTGCGCAGCGTTGACATCCTGATACTCGTCGACCGAAATCCAGCGATAGCGTTGATGCACTGCGGCGGCCGCCGCTGGCGCTGTCTCCAGCAGGTTGACCGTCAACGCAATCAGATCATCGAAATCGACGGCGTTGGCGCGGCGCAGCGCCGCCTGATAGGCGTCGAGGAGCGCGGCAAACTCTGCGGGTGGCGCCGAAAGCTGATTCTTCGCCGTCGCGATCACGTCAAGCGCGGCGTCACGTGCGCGGGCATCGCGATCGGGCGCAACCTGCTCGATCACCAACCGCCGCTCTTCGTCGCTCAGGATCGCAAAATTGGCGTCAAGTCCGGCCGCGGCGGCGTAGGTGTAGAGCAACTGGGCGCCAAAGGCGTGAAAGGTTTTAACCGTAATGCGCGCCGCCTCATCCCTACCGAGCAGCGCCGCCAACCGTTCGCGCATCTCCTGCGCCGCCTTGTTGGTAAAGGTGATCGCCAACACACTCTCCGGCGCCACACCGTGATCACGGATCAAGTGCGCGATCCGCACGGTGAGGGTGCGCGTCTTGCCCGTGCCGGGACCAGCAGCGACGATCAACGGCGCGTCGGTGCAGAGGACGGCAGCAAGTTGTTCGGGGTTGAGGGATTGAGAGATTGGGGGATTGGAGATTGGAGATTGGGAGATTGGAGATTGAGAGATTGACGGGACGTAGGCGGTTGGCGTCTCCTGGATGGTAAGCGGCGTAGTCGGAGACGTAATCGTCCCATGCGTACTGGGCGATGCCATCCCCGTTGGCGTCTCCTGGATGGTAAGCGGCGTAGTCGGAGCGTCAAGGCCGACGAGCGACACGGTGAAGAGGTCGGGCTGTTGTGATGCGACGGCGGACGACCTTCCCGGAAGCTGCGAGCTTCCGGGAAGGTTTGATGGCGCCAATATGTCGTCAAGCAACGTTAATTGCGGCGCATCGTCACCCACCGCTTTGGCGCTGAAGACGCGGATGACGCCGTATTCACCGTCGTAGCCGGGTTCGGCGTCGACCTGCCCCCGGCGCATGCGGTCGATGCCCTGCGCCAGTTGCGCGCCGCCGACGGACGCGATCTGCTCCAGCGGCGTCTCGCGCAGGATCGTCAGTTCCGGGCCTAACTTGCTGAGCAACTTCCAGTATTCCTGTTGTACGCGGCGCGACCCGGCGCCAGCGCCGTACAGTTCGCCCAGCACTTCGGGCAGCGGCGTCAGGCTGAGATAGGGGTGGGTGCGCGGCGGACGTTCGCCTTCAGGACGATCCGCCAGCACTTCGACGCGATGCAGCACACCGACCGTGACTTCCTTGCCGCAGACCGGGCAGGTGCCGCCGTGCGCCAGCGTGGTGGCCGGCGGCCAGCGCACGCCGCATTTGCGGTGACCGTCAACGTGATATTTGCCTTCCTCTGGGAAGAATTCGATCGTGCCTTTGAAGACAGCCGGATCGCCGCTTTGCATGGCGGCAAAAAGCGCGTCGTAGCTCAGGTCGCAGTCGAAGAGCGTGGCCTCGCGCGCCAGCTTCGATGGCGAATGTGCATCGGAGTTGGAGACAAGCGTGTAGCGATCCAGGTTGGAGACGCGCCAGTTCATCGGCGGGTCGGAAGAAAGCCCGGTCTCCAGCGCAAAAATGTGTGGCGTCAGGTCGCCAAAGCACTCCTCGACCGAGTCAAAGCCCGACATCGAACCGAGCATGGCGAACCAGGGCGTCCAGATGTGCGCGGGGATGAAGTGACAGGCCGCGTCCGTCTCCAGCGCGATCTCCAGCAGGTCGCGCGAGTCCAGCCCCAGGATCGGGCGACCGTCGGCGCGGATGTTGCCGATGCGCTCCAGCCGCGTCTGCAAACGCCCCACCGTGTCGAGATCGGGCGCAAAGATCAGGTTGTGCACCTTGCGCGTCTTGCCATGGCGTTTGTAGATGTTGCTGATCTCGCCGCCGAGCAGAAAGCGCACCTCGCCCCGGCACGTCGGCGGGATGTCGGCGGCGACGGTGGCGGTGAATTCCTCCTTCAGCCGGAACAGCCCCGGTTCTGCGGGCGCCAGCTTCTGCTGAATCTCCGCCAGCCAGCCCGGATGTGCAATGTCGCCGGTCGCCACGACCGTCACGCCCTTGATCTGCGCCCACTTCCAGAGATGTTCGAGCGTCAGGTCTTTGCTGGTGGCGCGCGAATAGTGAGAGTGAATGTGGAGGTCAGCGACGAGGTGCATAGCTCTAATCTTATCTGGCAGTGTCTGGCGCCAGTACAGCGTAATCGACTTCACGACCTTCAGGCAAGTCAACCTGGCCTGCAAACTCCACTTTGCCGTCGCGCAGTCTGCCGGGGTAGATTACTGACCGCCAGGTTAACTGTTTATCTTCCCGGAAGTTCCAAAGCTTCCGGGAAGATTGCGAGCAATATCACGGGACAACCTAGAAATCGATAATACTGACATGAACACTCCTCAAGCGCAGCGGATCATGTATCTGCGCGATCCGTACACTGCCCACAAACTAATCTACCTTGCCGACGATGTGTTCCAACCTCGCAACCGCTGATGCATCAAGTGTACACACGCTGCACCCACCGGTCAACATTGTATTGAAAGCCTGCAGCCTCGCCAGTGTGCCCTTCCCCGTCCGCCTATGGTACACTGTTGCGTCATGACAAACCGTTGGCTTTTGGGTGCACTACTGACCGGCGCGCTGGCGAATGCGCTGCTGCTGACGCCGCTGCCGCTGCTGGTGCAGGCTGTTGCTGCATTGTGGATCGCCGGCTTCCTCCCCGGCGCGTTGTTGGTCGAGGCGCTAGTTGGGCAGAGCGCCTCCCGTCCGGATCGCTTCGAGCGCGTGCTCTACAGCGTCGCCGCTGCGTACCTGGTCATGGTGGTGGGGATGCTGCTGATCAGCTATTTGCCCGGCGGCCCCTCGCAGGTCCTCACGTTGCTGGCCTTTGACGCCGTTACGCTGCTCCTGGCGGGTTGGGTCTGGCAGCGCGGACGACGTGTGCAGCCGGGCGCGCCGGCGTGGGAGCCTTTTAGCGGCGACCGACGCTGGTTCTGGGCAGGGCTGCTGGCGCTGCTGACGCTCGGCGCCATCTTCCGCTTTGTGGGGCTGGAATACGCCGACTACCAGGGCGACGAAGCGCGTGCGGCGCTGCGGGCGGCAGCTGTCCTGCAAGGCTACGAAGATGTCTTGATGCTCCACAAAAAGGGGCCGACCGAAATCCTCATCCCGACCGTGCTGTACACGTTGACCGGTCATCTCACCGAACAGACGGCGCGGTTGCCCTTTGCCATCGCCAACCTGGCCGCGTTGTTTGCGAGCTTTGTGCTCGGCTGGCGACTCTATCGCCCGTTAGCCGGCTGGATCGCGGCGATGTTTCTGGCGCTTGACGGTTATTTCATCGGCTTTGCCCACATCGTGCAATATCAGAGCGTCGTCTTTTTAACCTCGGTGCTGGCGGTGCTGGCGCTTTACAGGCTGTATGTCAAACCAGAGGCAAAAACGCGCTATCTGGCGCTGGCCGCCATCCTGCTGGCGACGGGGATGCTGTCGCACTATGAGGGCGCGCTGGCGGCGATCCCGGCGGCCTATCTACTTGCGGTGATCGTCTGGCGTGAACGCGACCGATGGCGATCCTGGCTGGGCGCCACAGCAATTGCGGCGGCTGTCGGCGCAGTGTTGCTGGGTGTATTCTATGTGCCCTTTATCTTTAACGAACGCTTTGCAGCCACCTACACCTATCTCACCGACCGGCGCATCGGCGGCAGCCCTCCCTACAACAATCTCAACGATGTCTTTCTGCGCACGACGCTCTACAGCACAACCTACTACGTCCTGCTGTTGATTGCGCTGACCGTGCTTGCCGTGATCCGCGTTATCCGCCAGCGCTTCCGCCCCGCAGTGGGCTGGGCGCTGACGGCGCTCGTTGCGATCTTCTTTGGCGTAACGCTCTTCCGCCCCGACTGGTTGACCATCGGCGGCAAGGATTGGATCATCATTCCCTTTGCGTTGATCTTCGGGCTGGTTGTCTTGCTGCCGCGCCAACGGCACGAAAACCGTACGATCTGGCTTTGGTTCAGCGCCGTGATGATCCTGGCGCTCTTTCTTACCGAAAAGCCGCGCACGCACGTCTACACCTTCTTTATCCCCTGGCTGTTAATCGCTGGCGACGAGTTATCGTTGTGGTGGCAGACGCTGGCGGAACGCAGCGGCGCGCGTCTGGCCCGCTGGGTCGGCGTGGGTGTGGCGGCGGCGCTGACCTTCATCTTTGGCTACTATGCCTACGCCTACTTCCTCAGCCAGGACGAGGTGATGCTCGACTACTTCGCCAGGCGTCCGCCTGGATACTTCGTTGTCTACGACGAACCGGACAACAAGGCGCGCTTTGGCTTCCCGCTCAACAACGGCTGGAAGACCATCGGCGAACTCTATCGCACTGGCGTGATCAGCGGCTCCTTCGAGAGCAACGAGAAAGAAGCGTGGGTGCCAGCCTGGTACACGCGCGGCGAAGATCGCTGCCGCCGCGATGCACAATGGTTCTTCGAGATTCGCAACCTGGAACCCTGGGCCGATGAAGACGCCCTGGCGATGGAGCACTACCTGCGCCAGGGCTTCGAGAAGTGGGGGCGCGTACAGGTTAACGGGCGCGACAAGTTGATTATCTATAAGCGCACCGGCAACCATCAGGAGTTTCCGACGCAGGCGCCAGTCGAGGGGCTGCCCATCTTCCGCGCCGAAGAATATGCCGACGCCTTCGACGCCCACGCGCAGGCCAACTTGCCGCTCACCTATCCATCGGTCGATCCGCCGATCGCCAACCCGTTGAAGGTGAATCTCGGCAACCTGATCACACTCGAAGGCTACGACATCCACTATGAAAAACCGCTGCGTCCGGGTGACAACATTTACCTGACGCTCTACTGGCGCGCGCAGCGCCCCATCGACAAGTCGTTCAAGGTCTTCAACCAATCCTATTTTGGCGATGGACAGGTCGTGGCGCAGCGCGACGGTTACCCGGTCTGTGAAGGTCGCGAGACATGGCGCTGGGACCCTGGCGAACTGATCACCGACCCTTACGTCATCCCGGTTAATCTGGATGCGCCGGATGGCCTCTATCCACTCTACACAGGGATGTACCTGGAAGATACATTCGAGCGGCTGCCAGTGCTCGACGCCAACGGCGCCGAAGTCGGCACGCAGGTGCATCTGACCGACATTCGCATTGGAGAAGAATGAAGCCGCGTTATCGAGAAGCGGCCTGGCTGCTCTTCCTATTTTTGCTGGCGTGGGCGCCGCGTGCGTTGGCGCTGGATGCCTACGTCTCGCCCGACGAACGCAAGTGGCTGGCGCGCTCAGCTAATTTCGCCTACGCACTGAGCCGCGGCGACTTTGCTCAGACCTTCCAGCGCGAGCACCCCGGCGTCACGGTGATGTGGGCGGGCACGCTCGGTCTGCTGGGCGAGTATCCCACCTACCCACAGGAGGCGCCTGGCTACTTTACCTGGGAACAGGAAAACCTGGAAGCGTGGCTGAAGACCAACACCGATCACGCGCCGCTCGATCTGCTGGCCGCTGGTCGAAGTTGGATTGCCTTTGGCGTGGCGCTGACGCTGTGGCTGTGCATCTTCCCGCTGCATCGGCTGATCGGGCGCAACGCTGCCCACCTGGCCTTCATCTTCATGGCGCTCGATCCCTTCAGCGTAGCCTTGTCGCGCCAATTGCACCCGGATGGTTTCGTCGCCAGTTTTATCTTTCTTTCCTTGCTACACTTTCTGGCCTGGCTATACGCCGGTTTGCACTGGCGCGACCTGGCAATTTCTGGCGTAGTGATGGGGCTGGCGTGGTTAACCAAGACTCCGGCGGCGCTGCTCGCACCCATCGGCGGCGTGCTGGTGGCCGGGCAGATGCAGCGGCTGTGGCGACGTCAGCAAGTGTTGCCAGAAGATCCCTACGGAGATCGCGACGCGGCAGTCGAGCAAGCGAAACCTCACCCCTCACTCCTCACTCCGCGCCCCTTACAACTTCTCATTGCTTACGTCATTTGGGGCGCCATTGCCGTAGCGACCTTCTTCCTGCTCTGGCCGGCGATGTGGGGCGATCCGCTCGGTGCGCTCATGCGCATGGCGACAGAGATGGAGGCTTATGTCGAAGGGCATGTCAACCCGAATTTCTTTTGGGGACAGCCAACTGGCGACCCAGGGATCTTTTTCTACCCGGTGGCGATCTTCTTCCGCATCACCCCCGGCGTGCTGATCGGCCTGATAGCGGCGGCTATCTTCTACTTCCGTCAGGACTGGACCTTCGCCGACCTGCGCACGCGGCGCACCGTGCGCGCCTTGACCTTTTTTGTGGTGGTCTTCGTGGTTGCCATGACGATGCCTGCCAAAAAATTCGACCGCTACGTCCTCCCGATCTTTCTGGCGCTGGATGTGCTTGCCGCGCTGGGCTGGCTGTCGCTCTCCCTGTTGCCCTGGCGCCCGGATGCGCCCGCCTGGTTACAGCGTCTGCGCGCCATTTCGCCGACGGCGGCGCTGCTTACACTCGCTTTCGTGCTGCACGGCGTCTTCACGCTGCTCACCTATCCCTATTACCTGACTTACTATAACCCGCTGGCTGGCGGCAGCCGCACGGCGCCCGCCGTGCTTTTTGTCGGCTGGGGTGAAGGATTGGATGCGGCGGCGCGCTGGCTCAACGCACAACCGGGCAGCGAGAACTTCCGCGTGGCGGCCTGGTATGCTGACGGCCCCTTCTCCTATTTTTCTGACAGTCAGGTTGTGCCGATGGGCTACAGCTCGCCGCTCTCCTGGCTGGACACCGATTACGCCGTTACTTATGTCAATCAATGGCAACGCCAGCTCCCGTCGCCGGCAGCGGTGACCTGGTTTGCAGCGCAGACGCCTGCCTTCGAGGTGCATAAGGATGGCCTGACGCTGGCGCGCGTCTA
>DGFH01000384.1 GCA_002391565.1 Anaerolineales bacterium UBA3905 | reverse complement strand
CAGCGACAGTGGTTGCCTTGGCGTGTGCGGACGCTTCTGGCAGTAATCCTGGCGCTGGGACTGCTGATCCCCATGGTCAGCGCGTATGCTCAAGATCAAAACACTGCGGTGACCCCAAACGACAAAATCTGCGTCGAGGGTTCCGTCATCAACTTCAACGAAGTTCCGCTCAGTGACTACACCTGGACCATCAACTATGGACCGGCTGGCAGCACTGATGAGCCATCCACCGTCACAACCGATGAGTACGGCAAGTTCAAGATCGAGGAAGGGCTTTCCGTCGGCGACTGGACTTTTTCCTTGGATCCCACAGTGAATGGGCCTTGGGAAGGCATCACGGCGTTGTCCTTCAATGTGCCGCTCAAGTATGGCAGTGATGCGTGCGTCCAGGTGCGCTGGAAGTTGGTGCGCCGCGTGCCGGTCATCGTCACCAAGATCGACGATCAACACAATCCGCTGAATGACTGGATCATCCGCGCCGAGCCGGCGCGGGGCAACTGGTTTGCCTCGCCGGTGGAAGAAGTGACCGGCGATCCTGACAAAGGTTTCGGGGAAGGTCAGGTGACTTTCTACCTGACTGAGGGACAGTGGAACTTTAAGGAATATGCGCCAGCGGGTGTGCACTACACCCCGATCGTGCCGACGAATGGGCGGCAATCGTTGTTGGTGGAGTGGAAGGACGCCGATCAGAATGGTCAGCCCGATCCGATCTATCTGCGCTTTAAGAACCGTGTAACTGAGTATGGCTGCATCGATGTATACAAATATGATGTGCCTGTGCGTGAGGGCGAGGCGGCTACACCGCTGCCCGGCTGGAAGATCACGGTCAAGCGCGCCAACGGCACGGTAGTCGCCACTGGTTACACCGACGCGGCAGGCAAAGTCACATTCAGCAACCTGCCTTTCGGCCCATACACGGTCATCGAAGAACTGCGTGCGGGCTGGACGCCGGCCTATCCAACTGGTTTCACGGCAGAGGTCACGCAGGCCGAACCGTGTGTTGAGGTGAATTTCATCAACGAGCAGGACTTTGGCTACAGCTTTGTCGGCCGCAAGATTGACACGAACGGCAAGGTTGGTCTCCCAGACTGGAAGATCACAATCAAGCCGCTCGACAAAGGTGGCGCCCTGCCGCTCAACGGCACCGAGGAAAATGGCACTGCGTATGTCTTGACCGATGGTCTGGGCAACTATCGCTTCGACTTTGCGACCAACGACTACCGCGTGCCCGGCGCCCGCTACCAGATCTGCGAAGAGCAGAAGGCAGGTTGGTTGCCGCATACGCCACTCTGTTACAACGTGCGTCTGCCCAGCAAACCCGGCTCACCGGTCAAGGTGTGGGACTTCGAAAACCAGCAGGTTGGACACTGGGAGAGTGTGATCTATGGCCCGGCCCAGGGCGGATCATCCGGTAGCTGTCGCTTCACCGTGACGGTGCAGCCAGGCGATAGCCTGTATGGTATCGGCGCTGCGTACGGCGTGTCGGCCAGCGCCATGCTGGCGGCCAATCCGTGGGTCTACAGCCGACCACACTACTATGTTTATCCGGGCGACTCGGTCTGTGTGCCGTAAGTCCACACAACCAGATGATGCAGGTCTGCGCGATGGGGACAACATAATGGCAACACGTTGTTCCTCATCGGCGTGCAGCCCGATCCGGTGTCAGATTCGTTGGCGGGGGGCCGGCGTTGGCGCCTGTCGTAGGCGCCTGACAACCGAATAGCAGCGCTCAAGCCGGGGTTCCAGAGGGAATCCCGGCTTTTTGATTGGAGACTGGAGATTAAGAAATTAGGAGATTTGGTGATTGTCCCCCTTTCCCTTTTTCTGCGAGTCCTGTAAGAGATGCTACACTCTCCTCATGCATATCGGTGTGTTGACCCACAATTATCCACGTTTTCCTGGGGACTTCAGCGGCACCTTCGTCGAAGCACTGTGCGAGGAACTGGCGCGCCAGCAGCAGCGCGTGACGGTGTGGGCGCCCTATGATCCCGCCTATCGCCGGCCACTGGAGGAAGCGGTGCGGCTGCGACTCTATCGCTACGCCTGGCCTGAATCGTTGCATCGACTGGGTTACATGCGCACGATGCAATCCGATCTGGCGCTGCGGCTGGAGGCGTATGCGCTCAGCCCGGCGCTCTTTGCGCGCGGCATCCAGACAGTGATGACGGAAGCGCGCCGCGACCGCCCCGATGTGCTGCACGCGCACTGGCTGCTGCCAAATGGCTTCATCGGCGCCGTGGTCAGCCGGCAGTTGCGCATCCCACTGGCGATCTCGATTCCCGGCTCCGATGCGCAGGTGGCGCGCAGCAATCCGCTCTTCCGGGCGATGGCCCGCTTTGCTCTGCGCCAGGCGACGCTGCTGACTGCCAACAGTGCGGATCTGCGCGACGCCGTCATTCCGCTAGGCGCAGACTTGCACCGCTTCGACATGATCATCTACGGCACCGACCCGGCGGCGCTGCGCCCGGACTCGACCGGCGTGGCGACGCTACGCCAACAGTTGAACATCGCCCCGGACGCAGTCGTGTCCCTGTGCGTGGGGCGGATGGTGCCGAAGAAGGGCTTCGATGTGCTGATCCGCGCCCTGGCCGATCCCATTCTTCAGGCGCTGCCCATCGTCGGCGTGATGGTGGGCGAAGGCGACGACAAAGCTGCCTGGCAAGCACTCGCCGTACAGCTTGGCGTGGCGGAGCGACTGCGCTGGGTGGGCAATGTTCCCAAGACGGAGATCGGCGCGTATTACAACCTGGCGGATTTTCTGGCGATGCCATCGGTGAGCCGTCCGGCCGATGGCCTGAACGTCTGTGTGCTGGATGCGATGAGTTGTGGCAAACCGGTGATCGGTACGCCTGTGGCCGGCAACCCGCTGGCGATTGTGGACGGCGTCACCGGCGTCATCGTGCCGGAGCAGGACCCGGCCACGCTGGCAGCAGCGCTGGCCTTGCTGGCGGCAAACCCTGCCCTGCGCCAGCGAATGGGCGCAGCCGCCCGCAAACGCATCGAGGATGAACTGGGCTGGCCGCACCTGGCGCGGCGCTATATCACCCACTTCGAGCAAATGGCGATGACCTCATCCCATGCGAGTAGGAGCGCCTATCCTTTCACTGCACCAGAGGAAAGACCGCTGATCAAATAGCGTTGAAAGACAAGGGCAATAGCAATCGGTGGCAGTGCGGCGATGACGCCGCCGGTTGCCATCATGCCATAATCGATGGCGTGACGTCCGGTGAATTCAGCGATCGCCACCGGGATCGTCTTGGCGGCGGGGCTAGAGGTGAAGATCAGGGCAATCAGAAACTCTTCCCAGGATGCCAGAAAGCAGAACAGCGCAGTGGCTACGATGCCCGGCGCCGAGATCGGCAGAATGACGCGCGCCAACGCCTGCAAGCGCGTGCAGCCATCGATCATGGCGGCGTCCTCCAGGTCGGCGGGAATCGTCTGGAAATAGCTGCGCAAAATCCAGATGGCAAACGGCATGATCAGCGACGCATAGATGATCACCAGCCCTTGAATGGTGTTAGTCAGCCCCAAATCACCCATCACCCGAAACAAGGGAATCACCAACATGATGGGTGGGAGCGTGTACGAGAGCAGCAGCACATAAATGAGATTGCCATGTCCGGCAAAGGACATGCGGGCAAAAGAGTACGCAGCAAGCGCGCCGACCGTGATGCAGATCGTGGTCACCAGCAACGCCACTGCCAGACTATTCAGCAAGGAGCGGCGGAAATTTGCGGCTGATTCGCCGCCGGTGGCTGTGATCACCTGTACATAGCGCTCAAAGGTGGGCGCTTCAGGAATCCAGTGTACGGGCACGCTTAACAATTCGGCGCTGGAAGAGATGCTCGAAATGAACAACCAGATCGGCGGCGCCAAAATAATTGCGGCAACCAGCAAGGCGGCGGCGTATAAACCAACTTGAGGCAACAACCGGCGCATCGCTCAATACTCCGTTTCGCGGTTGACCAGACGGATGTAAAGAAATGCCATCATGCCAATGAAGAGCGTCATCAACCACGCCAGCGCTGCCCCTCGCCCCTGTCGCAAGAAAGAGAATGCTTCAAGATAGGTGTAGTAGGCAATGACTTTGGTGCCGTCAGATGGCCCGCCAGAGGTCATGATGTAGATGATGTCAAACACCTTGAAGGCATCCATCGTGCGAATGACCAGAATGATGGTCAACACAGGGCGCAGCAAGGGCAGCGTGACCGACCAGAAACTGCGCCAGGCGTTGGCGCCATCGACGCGTGCTGCCTCATAAAGCGCCGGTGGGATCGTTTGCAGCGCAGCCAGCGTCAACAGGATCACGAGCGGCGTGGTCTTCCAGACATCGGCGATAATCACCATGTGCATCGCCGAGACGGGATCACTCAGCCACGTTCGATAGCTGGTGATGACGCCCATCTGATACAACAGACTGTTGAGGGCGCCATAGGTGGGGTTGTAAATCCATTTCCACATAATGGCGTCGATAGTGATCGGCAGCGCCCAGGGAATCAACACCAGCGCCCGCAACAGACCGCGTCCTTTGAAGTGCTGGTTCAGCAGCAACGCCACCGCCACACCGAGCACAACCTCCAACGAGATCGAAACGACCATAAAGTATGCAGTTCGCCCGACCGAAGCCCAAAATGTTGCGTCCTGCAGGATGTCCAGGTAATTGCCTGCGCCGACGAACGGTTGTCCAAGCGCCGGTCGCTTCAGATCGATCACGTGCAAGCTCATCCAAAACGCCCGTACAATCGGAGCGAAGATCAAGGCAAAGACAACCAGGAAGGCAGGCGCGATCAATGCCCATGCCAGGAATCGCTCTTGTTGCGTATGGGTCAATCGGCTGTGGCGAGGAGGAACAGGCTGTAAAGGCGAAGTCGTCGCCATGAATTGCTTTCCTCATGCGGGTCAGTCGCCTGCGCAGCGCATGAAAATTACTGCGCAGGCGACTCGATCAGGCTACTGCATGTACTGTTCGCGCACCTTCAAGACCTCGCCTTCGGCGTCCGCCAGCGCCTGCTCAGGCGTCTTGGCGCCGGTGAGCGCAGCCTGCACCTCGCGCGCGATGATCTCCGATGTCTCGGAGTAGTAAGGGACGATGGGGCGATTGCGCAAAAACGCGTACTGTTGCTTGGAGACATTCACAAAATCCTGCTCCTGCGCCACAGCCGGTTGCGCTTCCAACAACGCCGGATCGTCGAAGAGCGACTTCCAGATCGGTAGTGCATTCTGCGCATAGCGTTTCTGCACATCTTTGCTCGAAAGGTACTGAATGTACTCCCACGCCTTATCAGGGTTTTGCGACGCCCGCATGATCGCCAGCCCCATGCCGCCGTTGATCGTGGCGCTGGTCTCCTGCTCGCCAGGCATCAACGTCACGATCGCGTCGCCAGCAATCTGCGATTCCGCCGGGTCATTCGCCAGGTTCAGTTGATAGGCCCAGTTGACGCTGAACAGCGAGCCGCCCTGCGAGAAGGTGCGGCGCACCTCTTCATAGGTGGATTCCAGCGACGCCGGGTTGATCAGCCCGTCCTGCAATCCGCTGACCATAAAGTTCAACGCCGCCAACCCCTCTGGGCTGTTGAAGGTTGGCTTGCCCTCATCATCAAAGAAGGAGCCGCCAAACGCAAATAGATAATAGGCAAAGGCAATCGTCAGCCCTTCCTCTTGCTGGAAATACTCGATAAACGGGTATTCCACCAATCCCTGATCCTTTGCCGCCATCCCCATCTCGCGCAGCTCGCTCCACGTCTTCGGCGGTTCGGTGAAGCCAGCCTGTTCGAGCATCGCCCGGTTGTAGTAGAGATACAGCACGTCGTTCAACCACGGCATCCCGTAGAGTCGTCCCTGCCACTGCACCGCCTCCAACGCGCCGGGCCAGATGTCAGCTTTCATGTCTTCGGAAATGCGGTCGGTCACATCCAGGATGAACTCAGCGGAAGCAAACTCGGCGGGCCAGATGCAGTCCATCAACACGACATCGTAACCGCCGGCGCCCGACGCTGCCGAGGTGATGATCTTGTCGTGCAATGCCTCGTAGGCGACAAAATCCAGTTGAATGTCAACGTCGGGATTCTGCGTCTCAAACTCCTGGGTGATCGCCTCGATGTCGCTCTGTTGATAGCCAGCCTGCTGCATGAATAATGCACGCAGAACGGTCTTTTCGCCGCCAGCAGCGGGGGCGCCGGTTGGCGCGGCAACTGGTGCTGCACATGCGGCCAGGATGGCAAGGATCAACAGCACGGAGATGATGCGCACAGTGACTCTCATGTCTTCCTCCTTTTTAACATACAGTGCTTGATTGGGTTAGTCGCTATCTATGCTTTGTCTGCCAGAGCCGAAAGGTCGAGTGGATAACGACCCAGCTGTCTGGCGGCGTCAACCAGCGCCGCCAGGTTTTCATAAGGCGTGTCGCGCGGCAGTTCACAGCCAGGGCTGAGAATAAAACCGCCATCCTGTCCGCCTGCCAGCAGACAGCGCTTCACCTCAGCGCGCACCTGCGCTGGCGCACCGGCCAGCATCACGCGCGCCGGGTCGATGTTGCCCTTGACGCACATTCTGCGCCCCAAGATCGCTTTGGCTTGCGCCAGGTCAATCAGCGAATCCAGGTTGATGATGTCCGCCTCCAATTCTGCAAAGAGGGGCAGGAGGGCGGTTGTGTTGCCACAGGCATGGTATTTGACGCGCGCGCCTGCTTTCTTGAGCGCAGAAATCAGCGCGGACACATACGGGAAGTTGTATTCGCGATAGTGGCGCGGCGACACCAGCGAGGCGACGGCGTCGCCCACACCGATGAAGCGAGCGCCGGCTTCGATCTGCGCCAGGCCAAAGGCAAGCTCCATCTCCATCGCAAATTGCATCAATCCATGCACCAGCTTTGGATGCTCATACAGATCGGTCATCAACCGGCTGAGACCGCGCAACATTGCCGCCTCCTGAAACGGCGCCTCCACCCAGCCGTACACCACTTCGCCATCGCCCAACTCGTGCTGCAAAATGCGCAATGCCTTGATCTGCTCGTGCATACGATTCGGCCCCAGCGGGTCAGGCAGGCGAAGGTTTTTGAGATCATCCTCAGCCTTGATCAACGCGTCATCGCCAGGAGCGCCGGGCACCTCATCCTCCTGCCAGATGACCGGAGCGCCGAGTGTCTCGGACTCGCGCACGGCGTCCGAGGTGACATTCACGCTGTCATAGCCGAAGCGGCGGATGCACTGCAACTGTGCGCTGGCCATGACCTCGCCATAGCGGCAGTAATCACTGTAGCGGACGCCGGCCAGTCTGGCGGCAAAGGTCATGATCAACGGGCTGACGGGCACACGGTCAGGCTGGCGCAGTTCACAGACGGCGATGTAGCGTTCATACGAGTTCATAGGCTCAATGCATTTCCACGTCACACACGCCAATGCCGCGACGCAGGAAATTGAAGCGCACGTTGGGGTGATCGGCCAGCAGCGACATGGGCACGGCGGCATCGGCAATGCGCTTGCTGATCATCAGCGTGGTGAGCCGTTGCCCGAACGGGTTGTCGTGATTGCCTGCGTGCCAGATCGACACCGTCTCGGCAAGCCAGGTTTCGCGCGGCCCAACAGTCACAGCCTGCGTCGGCACATTTTGGACGACGCCGCCGCCGGATGTGCGTGCGTTCTGAATCAGCGTCATCGGATGCAAATCCACCACGCGGGCGCCCAGCTGGCGATAGACCTCTGGCGGCGGCGGCGTTTCGAGCCACGGCGCTTCGCGTTTGGGGGGATCATTAAATGCCCAGTGTTTGACTTCGCCCTGCCCGCCTTGCATCACGACGCAGCGCGCCTTTGACCAGCTTGCGATGTACTCTGTCGGGTCGGCGGCTGGGAAATGGATATTTTCGGGCGGCATACGCAGCTCGGGGCGAATGCGATGAAAACAGAGTTCCAGATCGGCGCGCGCAAAACTCAACGGAAAATCCAGCGGCGCTTCTTTGCCGTCGATCACCCACTCGTCCATGCCCCAAAAGTGGGCGTGGCGGAGGTCGATGTCAAGCGCATTGACCAGCTGCGCCACCAGTGGCAACTGTTCAGTGGGGCCGATCGGTCCGCAGATGCCAGCCGGCTGATCTGGCGTTGCCTGCCGCCAGGCGTTGATGTATTCCAGCGCCTCGGCCAGATAAAACTCTTCGGCTGTCTCATAGATAGTGACGGTGAAACCAGGCCGGCTCAGCGCCGCCAGATCGTCCGCTGTCAGCCGTGCTGCATCGTCCAGAATCTCGCGATCCAGGGTGGTGTAATCCCACCACCCGGGCGCAACCAAACTGAGTGGTCGCATTTCTTCTCTCCTCTCGATTCATCATAACCGCTATCAACGGCAACTATTGGTTGGCTGCTAATAGATCAAGCGCCATCACTGCACTGCGTGCAACAACCGATCGCCCAGGGCATCCGCCAGTGGATCATCAGTTTCGGCGCAATATCCCAGTGGCAGATGGCGCGTCCAGCCTTCAGCAAAGGTAAAACTCCCAGAACGACGCCCCACTTCCCGACTCATCTGTTCCATGTGCGCAACAAAGGCGCCAAGGCCCTGGCTGGCGTCCAGCCACTCCTGTTGACTGCGATGCATCTCCAGCATCTGCCGTTTCAGCGGCATCACATCGGTGATATCAACATAGCAGCCTGCATATGCTGGTTCGCCTAGCGGTGTGCGCAACCCGTATGGAAGGGCATGGTACACGGTCACCGGTGTGTTCACCGGCGCCCGCGGCGGCTCCGTCACATAATTCGGCGCGCCCCGCACAAACGCCGCCGACAACACCAGCCGACATGTATTCATGTGATCTTCCATGTAATCCTGTGGGGGATGCGTCAGCAGGATCGTCGGCGCCACCTCCCGCACAATAGCGGTCAGGCGTCGCAGGGTGGCGGCGGCGTAGAAGATGCCCATGTCGGAACAGATACTTTCGTGATAGATTGCACCAAGCAACGTTGCTGCGGCGCTTGCCTCCTGTCGCCGAATACTGGCGATGGTTGCGGCGTCGTGTTGAATACTCCCCAGCGAGCCATCAGCCACCGTCATGTAGTGAAGTTCATAACCGGCGTCGCGCAACAACAGCAAAGTGCCGGCCATCATAAATTCGATGTCGTCTGGATGCGCCACAATGGCAAAGGCGCGTTTATCAGGTGTGTTCGAGTCGCTCATAATTTACTCCAGAATTAGCTCTATGTAAATTCACAAATTCTGCACTGACCAGGCGAGGTTGAAGTGGAGATTATTATCGATTGGCTCCTGGCACACTGAGAAACTCCGCCTTCGTGCTGACGAAATGTAGCATTGACAGCGCCTGCGCCAGACGCATCAATGGGGGCGGCTGTAATGAGCCACAGCTTGCAACCTTCTATCGCGAGTGACAGTGCAGTCGGGGTTGCTGTGTTGCCATGTCATCCTCGATGGCGCCGGCAAAAAGCGTATCTTTTTTCACATCCATTCGTCATGACCTTCAGCACCGTAATTTCTGCTCCGCGCCGCTGACTACTTCGCCCACCTCGGAGCCTTTCACCATCGTGCTGGAGGGCAACGTGGACAATCAAGGCAATCAAACCGGATATTCTGGCCTCTTTTATGTGATGCTGATTCTTGGCATTATCGGCGTCATCGGCTTCCTGATCGTGGCAAGCGGCGCTGCAGCCGGGGGCATGTAGTCGTCTTATTACTCTGCGCCGGGCAGCCACCCCGGATCCCCCGTTCCCAACGCGCCGAGGGTTTTCACGCGCCTGCACTCCATCCTGTATACTCTGCATCGCTATGAACGAGCAGTGGCAGCAGCAATTCAGCAGAGTACAGGTGATTTGACCATGCGCATCTTCTTCGACCAGATCGGCTGTCGCCTGAATTATAGCGAAATGGAGACGCTCGCCGCTCGCTTGCGTAGCGCAGGACACACCATCGTCGCGGCGGCGGAGCAGGCGCAGGTGGTGATCTTCAACTCCTGCGCAGTGACAGCCGGCGCCGAGCGCGATTCGCGCAAGCGACTGGCCGCGCTGCATCGCGCCAACCCACAGGCGCGCATTGCGGTCACCGGTTGCTGGGCGACGCTGCATCCCCACCAGGCGGCCGCCTTGCCCGGCGTGGCGCTTGTCGCCAGCAACGACCGCAAGGAGCTGCTGGCTGACCTCCTCGAACCGTGGAGCGCCGAACTTGACGATGCTGACATGCTAACGCGTATGCAGCCCGACGGGTTGCCGTTTACACCACCGTCCGCGACCACACCGCGCATTGCGCGCACACGCGCCTTCATCAAGGTGCAGGATGGCTGCAACAATCGCTGCACCTTCTGCATCGTGACCACGCTGCGCGGCGAGAGTCGCAGCCGCCCCCTGCCCGACGTTGTCGCCGAGGTGCAGCAGGCGGCGGAAGCCGGCGTGATGGAGGCAGTGCTGACCGGTGTACACCTGGGCAGCTATGGACGCGATCTGGATGGCGCCGCGCGCAGCGACCTGAAAGAATTGATCGCCGCCCTGTTGACGGAGACCGACATCCCGCGCCTGCGGTTGAGCAGCCTGGAGCCCTGGGAACTGGCCGACGGCTTTTTCGATCTCTGGGCACGCTGGCCGGGGCGACTCTGCCCGCATCTGCATTTGCCCCTCCAGGCCGGCGCGGATCGTCAGTTGCGAGCGATGGCGCGACGCTGCACAACTGCCAGCTTTCGCCGCCTGGTCGCAGACGCACGTGCAGCGATCCCCGACCTGATCCTGACCACCGACCTGATCGTGGGATTTCCTGGCGAGACCGACGCCGATTTTGCGGCGGGGCTGGCTTTCATCGAGGAGATGCGTTTCGCCCACGCCCATCTTTTCCCCTTCAGCGCCCGCACCGGCACCGCCGCTGCTGCCTTCGCCGGTCAGTTGCCAGGTGACGTAAAACGCACCCGGCTCCGGCGCTTGCAGGCCGTGGTGACGGCCACCGGACAACAGGAGCGCGCCCGCTTTCTCGGCGCAGCGCGCCCGGTGCTCTTTGAGGGCGACGGTCAACCGCTTGCCGACCAGCCAGGTCGCCTGTGGTTCGGCCTGACCGACAATTACCTGCGCGTGGCGACTATCGCCCCGGCAGACGTGGACCTCCATAACCGGCTACTGCCTGTGCGGCTGACGACGCTTGCCGGCGATGTGCTGCATGGCGATATACGGTTTGCCTGATTATCGCAAGAACTCTTCGCTGCGCGCCGCGGCGTTGCGGATGGCGACGTCGAGTGAAATTTGTCCGTAAAAAGCCTGCGCCAGCTCCGCATCGACCACACCCTCAATGTCGCTCCAGGTCGCCAGCAAGGGAAAGCTGCGTAGCGTGGGGATCGCATCCACAAAAATGCGACTGTGCGCCGGCCTCGCCTCCGGAGCGAGAAACGCGGGCGAATCCGCCAGATCAAGGCGGGAGGGAATCGTGCGCCCGCTTTGCGCCAGAATGAGCTGTCCCTCGCGCGTGTTGGCAAATTCTACAAAGCGCCAGGCAAGTTCCTGGTGCGGACTGGCGGCGGTGATGCAGTAGGCGTCGCTGTGCAGAATGCTGGCCGGTTGCTTGCCCACGGGCAGCGGCGCCACGTCCCAGTCAAAGGCTTCGATCAGGCGAAACTCCGGTGTGGCGCGCCGGCTCTCGACGATCATCGCCAGCCGCCCGCTGAGAAAGCGGCTCAGGCTACTTTCGGCGGCTTCGGCGACCGCGTCGGGGACAACATGATGCTCCGTTTGTAAAGCCACAAACCAGGTCAATGCCTCCTGCGTCGCCGGGTCGTCAAGCGTCAAACGGGATGGCGCAACCAGATCATCGACCAGTTCACCCCCGTTCATCCACACGAAGGGCGCAGCTCGCACCAGCGAGGGCGTGATGCCAAGTCCATACTGATCGATAACGCCATCGCCATCCAGGTCGCGCGTCAAAGTGCGTGCTGTTTCGACAAAGTCCGCCCACGTCCAGCCTGCGTCTGGGTCGGGTAGACCGGCGGCGGCGAACAAATCCCGGTTGAAATAGATCACTGGGCTAGACATGTTCTGCGGCATACACTGAAGCACGCCCTGCCAGGTGAAAGCGTCCAGCGCTTGCGGGTAGAACTCCTCCCGCGAAATCATTTGACTGCGTTTCAGCCAGGGAGCAACTGGTGCAATCGCTTCACCCGCTACAAAGGGGCCAAGATGTCGATAGTTTATCAAAAAGATGTCCGGCGGCGTGTTGGCGGCAAAATCGGCGGCCAGCCGTCGGCGGAAATCTCGTCCGCTTGGAATGTTGAGCAATGCGATGGTGAGGTCTGGATGGGCGGCCATAAAGTCAGCGGCCAACATACGGTAGGCACTCTCATCGGTCGGGTCGCCGGAGATGAAAAAGGTTATTGTTGTGGGCTGATTGTCGTCATTTGTCAGCGGTGTACAGCCACTGAGCATGATGGTGAAGACAATCAACCATATCCCGACATGACGCAACATCACGCCTCCCTCATCGGTAAATCAATTGAGCATCTGGCGAAAGATGCGACGAACAAAGTCTGGTTCATCACGGAACCACACCTGTAACCCACTGTAGAGCAGAAACACGGGCGCAATCATGATTGTCGCTGCTGCCAGCAAGAGTGACCAGTCGGTCAGATACATTTGTTGCAGAGTGCGTAGACCGACCGCCACCGTGAAGCGCGCCGACGTCTTGAGAAAGAGTAGAGGATCGACAAAATCGCTCCAATAATGGCTGAACGACAGCACCAGCACGGCCAGCGTGGTTGGCGCCGCCAGCGGCAGCGCAATGCAGCGCCAGCTTCTCCAGACGCCGGCGCCATCCAGCCACGCCGACTCAAAGAGTTCTGTTGCCATGCGGCGGTAACTCCAATAAAACATCAATACGAAAAGCGACTTCGTTCCCATCACTGCCGGCGCGACCAGCGCAATATAGGTGTCAATCAGTCCCAACTCTGCAAAAAGCACGTAGCGCGGCAGCCAGACCGCACTGGCAGGCGTCAACAACAATAGCAGCGCCAGCCCCACCAGCCAACGCCGTGCGCGCAATGGCATCTGCGCCATCGCAAAGCCCGCCCACGACGCTGTTACGATCGTTACGCCGGCGCCGACGGTGCTGACCAACAACGAGTTGCCAAGCTGTTGCGCCAGCGGGATCACGCGGAAGATGGCAGCGTAGTTCGACCATGCCACGCCCGCAGGAAAGAAGGTCAAGGTGCGCGCGGGTGGTCTGCCTGTCGGCTGCAGCGAGGCGACCACCATCCATACCAGCGGGAGCAGAAAGATCAACACCACGCCAACCGCGCCAGCATGCCAAAGAATGTGGGCGATGCGACGGCGCCAGATGTTCTGCTGATGCAGTGCGACAAGGTGCGTCTGTTCACTAATGGGGCGTGTCGGTGCACTGGCAGCTTGTTTAGAGATCATCGCTGTAGCCCCAACTGCGCGTGCGCCAAAAGACGAAGCCAATCAACAGACTGGTGGCGGCAAACATCACTGCCATCATCGCCGCCGCCTGCCCAATGCGTAGATGGCTGAACGCCTCTTCGTAGATAAGAAAAGGCAGCAGCGTGGTGGCGTAGCCGGGGCCGCCGCCCGTCATGATGTAGACAGGTGTGAAAGCGCCGTGCGCACCGATCACGACATCACGCACCAGCAGCAGCAACAGCCATGGCGCCAACAGCGGCCATGTGATGTGACGAAAGCTCTGCCAACGTCCCGCTCCATCGAGCATTGCTGCGTGGAACAATGGCGCTGGCAGCGCCTGCCGCGCTGCAATCAACAGCAACATCCCCTCCCCCATGCGCGTCGCAGCCATGATCGCCAGCGCTGGCAGCGCCGTGGCAGGCTCAACCAGCCACGCCGGTTGCGGAGCGCCGAGCCAGCCCAGCATTATGTTGACGGGTCCATACAGCGGATTCAATAACCACAGCCAGATCAGCGCAAAGGCGACGTCGGGGATGACGGTGGTCAGGTAGATCGACGAGCGATAAACATGCACGCCGCGGCGCGTCGGATGCAGCAGCATCGCCAGCAGCAACGCACCCGTCACTTGCAACGGTGCGGCAATGACGGCAAAGAGCAGCGAGTTGCGCACTGCGATCCAGAAAACCTCACGGTGAAAGAGCGCAACAAAGTTCTCCAGCCCGACCCACACCGGTGCAGCCAGCGCATCGTACCGGGTGAAAGCCAGCCCCAAAGTGACCAGCGCCGGCAGAGCGATCAGCAACAGAGCGCCGCCCAGAAAGGGCGTCAGCAGGAGCCAGAGCTGCAGTTGGTGGCGTGTCTGTGGGCTGAAACGGTGAGAAGAGGCGCGCACGCCTCGAATAGTCTGCAAGAACATAGTTGTACGTAAGCTCAATTATCGCACAGATGGTATGGCTTGCCGAAGCAAACAGGATGCAGCGCGAGGAAAGTCACCCAAATTCCTTGGCAAGAGTGATTTCCATGCTTATGATTTTTTTCATGATTACAACAGTTACAGGAAAAAATCAGATCACTATCCCGGCCAAAATTGCGGCGGCAGCCGGCATCCAACCCGGCACACGCATCAATTGGAGGCTGAGTGAAGATGGCATCTTGATCGGCGAATTACTGCCCATGCGCACAGAGCTGGCCCACCAACTGGCAGGCATGGGACGCACCTGGTTGACGCCCGATGCAAACCCGATAGCAGAATTGATCAAGGAACGGGCACAGGCTGACAGCGACGAAGGATTAGAAGCAAATCCGGTATGAACTACTTGCTCGACACGTCCGCCTGGTTGGTGCACCTGTTTGGCGAACCAGGCGTCGAGGAAGTGACAGCTATCCTGGCAACACCGGATGCAGAAACTTCGATCTCGGTGCTCTCGTATCCAGAGATGTATGGCCGACTGAAAGCACTGAGTCAACAAGAACAGTGGGTGATTGTGAGCGGGCGTTACGCGCTTCTCTTTAGCAGGCGCCTACCGGTAGATGAGCAGATTGCAGAGACAGCGATAGCTTTGTCATAACAAAGAAATCCTCAAACACTCCTAAGCCATCCGACTTGACGATGCAACAGGCCTATTTCGCCGTCAGACGCCACAGTTTGTGCGCAGCGGCGTGGGCGCGGGCGATTATTGCCGTCTCGTCGGCGCCGAGGACAACGCCATCGCGCACGCGCACCTGCCCGGCCACCATCACCAGCCGCACGTGGCTATGATTGCGCCACAGCACAAGCTGGTCGTAGAGATTATGCGCCTCCGTCGGCGTGGGCATGCGCGTGTCGATCAATTGCAAGTCCGCCTGCCACCCTGCGGCGATGCGCCCGACTTTTTCCAAACCGAGCGCGCGCGCCCCGCCTTCGGTCGCCAGTTGCCAGACCAGGGACGCCGGCATGACGCGCGGATCTTGCTTGTGTGCTTTGTGGATGAGAAAGGCGGCGCGCACCACTTCGTAGAAGTCGTTGACGTAGCCATCGCTGCCCAACCCAACGGTGACGCCTGCTTCCACCAGTTCTGGCACGGGTGCAATGCCGGCGCCGACTTCACAGTTGGAAAGCGGCATGTGCGTCATCTTCACCCCACGCGCGGCCATGATAGCGATCTCGGCGGCGCTCATCTGCACGCACTGCGAAGCCAACATGCGCGCATTGGCGACTCCCAGCCGATCGTAGTACTCCATCGGACGCACGCCAAAGTGTTGCAACGCGTACTCCGGTTCGTGAACGCCTTCGGAGCAGTGCATGTGCACCAGCACACCTAACTCCTCGCCCAGCCGATGCGCCTGCTGAATAAACTCCGCCGAACAGGAAAAAGTGGTGTGAAAACACATGAGCCCTGAGATCAGCCCACCTTCCGCCCGGCAGGCGTGGATGAAATCAACATTTTCACGCAGACCCAGCTGACCGTTTTCTGTGCTGACGCGCTCGGTCGCCTCGAACGAGAGGATGGCGCGGATGCCCCGCTGGCGCACCACCTCCGCCTGGGCGGCCAGACAGCCGGGCAACGCATACGGCGCTTCAGTGCAGTCGTAGACAGTCGTCACGCCGCTGCGCAGCATCTCCAGCAAAATGGCGTCAGTGGCGGCGCAGATCAACTCATGATCCAGACGATCCTCGACCAGCGGCCACCAAAAATCCTCCAGAAAGGGCCAAAACCCGGAAGGCGCTTTGTCGAGCGGCAGACCGTGCGCCAACAGCCCGTAAAGATGCGCGTGTGCGTTGACGAAGCCGGGCGAGAGCGTACAGCCGGGCGCGTCGATGACCTCATCGTTGGGAAAATGGCGGCGCAATTCGTCGTGCGGCGCCACCGCGTCGATCAGGTCGCCGTGCACGCGCGCGCCCCACCGCTGGCGCGGCGGTTGGCCGGGAATATCGATGAGAAAGTCGGGCAGGATGATCATATTGCTTTGAATTTAGGTTCCTCTCTTGCTGTTTGCGTTGTGAGCAATACGCAAATTGAATCGTCTCATGCAATCCGATACTGCAATTCCCGCCCCGCCAGCAGCGCCAGGATATTGTCATAATCCTGCGAGCGCCCATGCCCACCCGCTGTGACGCCGCCAGCGGCAATGTGCGGCGTCAGAATCAGGTTGAGCGTCGGGTCCTGTAGAGCCTGCACCAGCGGGTCAGCGGGGCGCAGTGGTTCGTAAGTGTAGGTGTCGAGCGCTGCGCCGGCGAGATGGCCGGCGCGCAGCGCACCCAACAGCGCAGCTTCATCGACAGTGGCGCCTGACCCGCAGTGCACGAACAGGCTGCCTGGCTTCATGCGCGCAAAATAGGCTGCATCGATCGGTTCCTTCGGCCCCTGGTAAGGCAGCAATGAGCAAACAATGTCGCTCTGTTCGGCAATGGCCTCGGGTAAGGCATACTCCAGGCGAAGCTGCGCCTCGACCGTTTCGGGCAGCCGCGTGCGTTTGTGATAGAGCACTGTGCAGTGAAAGCCTTGTAGCTGCTCCACCAGCTCCAGCCCAATCTCGCCGAAGCCGAGAATGCCAACGGTGGCGCCGCTCAGCTTGCCGATGCCGCTGCGCCGCGACCAGTTATAGGCAAAGGTGTCTTCGTCCCCGCGCTTCGTCTCGACGCCATAATCGGCGGCTTCGGCGGTGACATGCATTGCCTCGCGCACGCGCTTGAGCAACCCTAGCATCTGCAGCATCATGTGTTCGGCGACCATCACACAGCCGGTGATCGGCTGATAGCAGACCGGCACGCTCGCCCGCCGCGCCGCCTCCAGATCGATGTCCCATGTCTGTCGCCCCAACCGCTGGATCAGCCGCAGCTTTGGCGCAGCCGCCATCATCTCGGCGTCGATCAGGCCTGTGCGCTCGGTGATCAGGAACTCGGCATCCGCCAGCAACGCCAGCAACTCCTCTCGGCTGGCCCCGCGCCGCATGATCAACTCCAGCTCCGCCGGCGCCCCTTCCATCGCCCATTTCTGGTGCTGTAAGCCGCGTTGGGTGAGGAAGAGCGTCTTGTGCTTTGTCATGATGTCGCTCCTGGAATTAGGAGATTAAGGGATTAAGGGATTAAGGGATTAAGAGATTAAGAGATTGGAGATTGGAGATTGGGAGATTGATCGCCACAAGGGACGCAATCCCCCAATCTCCTAATCTCTAATCTCTAATCTCTAATCTCCAATCTCCGATTTCTAATCTCCAATCTCCTACAACGAATACGCCTCTGCAAACGCATCCACCACCGGCTTGATGTCGTCCATCATCGGGTAGAGGATCGGGCAGGTGACGCCAGCGTCGATGTACTCCTGCACCTTCGCCACGCATTCGTCGCTGGTGCCGACGGCCATCAGGCTGCGCACTACGTCGTCGGGGATCACCCTGGCTGCGGCCAGGTACTCGGCTTCGGTGGCGGGCCAACCCATCACCGCCTGCACGCGCGCGATCAGGTCGTCGGGCACGCCGCTGGCTTTCATGATGTGTGGCTCCGTGGCGAGATAGTAGGCGACGAGCTTCTTGCCCTCGAACATCGCCGCCGCCGGGTCCTTGTCGCTCAAGGAGCAGACCAGCAGCTCCGGACGGTCGATCTGGTCGATGGTTTTGCCCGCTTTAGCTGCGCCCTGCGCCACCAGTTCCACCGCGCGGCGAATGTAATCGACCGAGACCACATAGTTGAGCACTACGCCATCGCAAATTTCGCCGCTTAGTTCCAACATCTTGTCGCCGGTGGCGCCGATGTAGATCGGGATATCGCGCGGGCGCAGGTCGCCGAAGACTACGTCGAGTTTGACGCGGTCGAGCTTGACAAATTCACCCTGATAGGTGACTTCCTCCATCGTAAAAAGCTGACGGCACGCCTCGACATACTCACGCATCGCCTTGAGTGGCTTCGTGCGGTTGACGCCAACGCGACTGGAGATCGGCTCCCACCACGCGCCCAGCCCCAGCATCACCCGCGAAGGCGCATCGGGATCACCGCTGGTCTGCTTGCCCAACTCCCACATCGTGCTCCATGTAGCTGCAATCACGGCAGGATTGCGCGTCCAGATCGGCAACACGCCGGAGCCAAGACGCAGCCGCCGCGTGCGCGTTAGAAAGGCCGACATCATCACGACGCAATCGCGCGCTAACCGCGTGTCCGCCTGCCAGATTTCACTGAAGCCGCGCGCCTCGGCGTATTCGGCAATCTCCAGTTCATAGCCGAGAGGATGTTTGTCTTGCATATACAGCGCAAAGCGTGGTTTGGTCGGCATGATTATCTCCGGTGCATGAATAGTGATTGTCAGGTTGACTGAGCGATTTTCGCACGCAGCGCATCCAGCGCCTGCGTGAGCGTCACGTCGGCGCTCTGGTCGCTGTTGTCGAGCCGCACGGCATCCGGCGCCTGTCGCAGTGGCGCCAGTGTACGTTCGCTGTCGATGTGGTCGCGACGCAGCATATCTGCCAACACCTGATCGTAGTCGATCGTTTTGCCTTGTTGACGCAGTTCACGATGGCGTCGGCGCGCGCGTTCCTCCGGTGTGGCGTCGATATAGAGTTTGAGCGGGGCGTCCGGCACGACCACCGTGCCAATGTCGCGCCCCACCAGCACGATGCCGGCGCGTTCAGCATTGCCACGCCCATAGCGATGGGCAATGGCGCGCTGTTTGGCCGTTAGCGCTGCGCGCACTGCGGCGTAGGCGGAAACCGCCGACACGTTGCGCTCCACCTCTGGCGCCCGCAGCAACCAGGTGACATCCTCTCCGTCAACCAGCACGGTGGCGTGACGGCCATCCTGTTGACCAGGCTGGGGGGGCAGGAGATCGATCGCAATGCTGTGCGCCAGCTCACCCACCGCCTGTTCATCGGTAATGGCGATGCCGCGTGTCAGCGCTGCCCACGTAACAGCGCGATACATTACGCCGGTGTCAAAATAGAGATAACCGAGCGCGTTGGCAAGCCGATAACCAACCGTGCTCTTGCCCGACGCCGCCGGTCCATCGATGGCGATGATCGCCGGGTGCAGGTGCGCGCCGAGCGCAGAGAGCGGCGCGTCAAGTAGGCGCTCTGAAGTTGCAGTCACCGCCGTGATCTCCTTCGCTTTAGCGTGACGCTCGTGGCTGGCGATGGGTGCGGTGCGTGGAGGGCGCCGACCGCTGCTTCGGTTTATGCACTCCGCCTGATGCACGCAAGGACGCGGGGGGCCGCGGGGAGCGTTCGGGCGCTTCACGCGTTTCCAGGCCGACCACGCGCCGCAAGGTGCGCACCTCCGTCGGCGTGAGTGGGATGCATTGTCCCAACGCCACATCGCCCAACGTCAACGGCCCGATGGCCCAACGTAGCAAACGCAGCGTAGGATAACCGACTGCCGCCGTCATCTGACGAATCTGGCGTTTTTTGCCCTCGCGCAGCACGATCCGCAGCCAGACGCCCTCGGTCGGTCCTTTGCTCAACTTCAGGGCGGCGGGCAATTCGTGCACAACTTCAACTTCAGCGGGCGCAGTGCGACCTTCAGGCAGATCAACGCCCTGGCGCAGCGTCAGCAGCGCTGTCATGGTCGGTTGCGTCTCAACCAAAACGTAATAAACCTTGGGGTGTTCGTAGCGCGGATGGGTAAGGCGATGCGCCAGTTCGCCATCATCGGTCAGCAGCACCAATCCTTCGCTATGCAGGTCGAGGCGCCCAACGGAAAAGAGCCGCCCTGCGTCAGCCGGCGCCAGGTCGAGCACGGTGCGCCGCTCACCGACGTCACCGCCAACGTCACTCAAGACGCCGCGCGGCTTGTGTAGTTTGAAGTAATGGTGGTGTGGCGTGGCTCTGAGTAGCTTACCATCCACCAGGATACGATCGCGCGCCGGGTCAACTTTGACGCCCAATGTGGTGACAACCTTGCCGTTGACCTGCACCCGTCCTGCTGTGATCAAATCTTCGCATTTGCGGCGGCTGCCGATGCCGGCCGCCGCCATCACTTTTTGTAATCGTTCTGGAGTCATAGACATTAGATTGTAACTTTGTTGCGGTTCTGCGTCAACGCGCCATGGGTGTGGGGTCTACTTCGCACCTGGCAAAACCTGTGCGTCACATGGGTTCAATGCATTTTCGCTGGCGCAGCGTCTTCTGCTCCATTCGATGCACACACTACGTTGCGCCACTATATTCTGGCTCCATACACCTCATGGGAGCAACAACGTAGCGCGCACGTCCAGATATTCTTCTTTGGAAATCTCCCCGCGTGCATAGCGCGCCTGCAAGATCTCTAGCGCCGACTGAAGTTGTGGATCGCTCTCTGACCCACCTGTGTTGAGGCGACCGGTCGGCGCAGAAAGCCTGATCAACCACACCATCAATACAACCACAGCAACTGCAAAGCCAAGCATCAGCAGCCAGCCAAACCACATGCCGCCCCACCCCCAAATATGTTCCATCATCATGGTGCATGCTCCTTTCTCCACGCCTGAATCACGTCAATTTCAGCGTAGCACGCACTTATGAAGAGGATATGAACAAGGCGTCTTCATATCTGCTTCAAATCTAATGTGTATGCTGAAGACGGTAAGTTATTTTGAGTTTTTTCACAACGCCAGGAGCAAAGCATGTTTCTTAAAAAAAGTGGTTCTCTCGGATTCCTCGTTGCCCTTGCAACGGCCATCGTGTTTGGCCTGCTGAATTGGGGCGATGTGCAGGCCGCCTCGCCGGTCGTCGCCAAAGGAGACGTCCTGCAGCAGACGATTCCTATGACCGGCACGATGCCAATGCAACCAGGAGCGATGCAGGGTGGCATGGGACAAATGATGGCGCACATGGCGCGCATGCAGGCGATGATGGCGCGTATGCAGCGCATGATGGCCGGCGGCATGATGGGCAGCAGCGCACCCATGACCGGCACAATGCCCATGACAGGCATGATGCAAGGCGATATGGGCGACATGATGGCAATGATGGCTGAAATGCAAGAAATGATGGCGCAAATGCAAGGCATGATGGCTGGTGAGATGATGGCTGGCGGCATGCCGATGGGTGGTCAAATGCAAGGCCAGCAAATGCAAGGCGGCATGATGGGTCAGATGCCGATGATGGGGACGATGATCCTGATTGCTCCCATGCCGATGGGCGGTATGATGCAACAGATGCCCGGCATGGGCATGACGCCAGGCATGAACATGGGCGGCATGATGGGGCAGATGCCGATGATGCAGGGCATGGGGATGGGCGGCATGATGGGACAAGGCGCGCCCCAGGCCGCCGCGCCAGCCTCCCCGCCCACCCCGGCGCAGGGAAACGCGGCGCAGACCGGCAAACTGGGCGCTATCGATATCAAGGTGACGCCGCCCGACCTCAGCAACATCCAGGGCGACACGATCGACTTCACCGTCGATCTCAACGCCGCCGGCGCCGATCTGAGCTTCGATCTCGCCGAACTGGCGACGCTGAGCATTGCGGGCCATGCCATGCCCGCCGCTGCCTGGGAAGTTGTCTACGACCACGGCCACCATGTCAATGGCGTGCTCAAGTTCCCGGCGCACATGTCCGGCCCGGTGGAGAGCGCGACATTGACTATCACCGACCCGGCGGGCGGAGAATCGCTGGAGTTGACCTGGCCGCCAGCGCAATGAAGGCTGCATTCTCGGTTGACGATAGCGCTACGTGAAATCTACAGTTGGTTGAGCAGACACGGAGGACCCGTGTCTGCTCCTGTCATATAGGGGCTGGCGAGAAAGGACGCTGTTCATGTCGGAACACGCTACACATGACCATCACACCGCGCATCATGGGCAACACCCCCGTGTCGAACCATCTACGCTGCACGCCGAACATGAAGCGGCGCAGACCGTGCATGACCGTAGCAGTGCACATGCAGCGCATGTCGATCATACGGGGCACGAACGGGTCTTTCGCAATCGTTTCTGGATCTGCCTGGCGCTGACTTTGCCCGTCCTGCTCTATAGCCACATGATTCAGATGTGGTTTGGCTTTTCGATGCCGCGCTTCCCCGGCAGCGACTGGATCGGCGCTATCTTTGCCATTATTATCTTTGTGGTTGGCGGCGTCCCGTTCTTACAGATGGCGATCCCAGAAATCCGCAACCGCAAGCCGGGAATGATGCTGCTGATCTCGCTAGCGATCTCGGTAGCGTTTGTCTATAGCCTGGTCATGCTCTTCATCGACCCAGCCAGCGGTTTTTTCTGGGAGATGGCGCTGCTCATCGACGTGATGTTGCTCGGGCACTGGCTTGAAATGCGCAGCGTGCGCCAGGCGTCAGGGGCGTTGGATCAACTCGCCAGGCTGTTGCCCGACACGGCGGAGCGCATCAGCGACGACGGCAATGTCGAGATTGTCGCCGTCACCGACCTGCGCGTCGGCGATCACTTTTTGGCTGTCTCTTATACACATCT
>DGFH01000176.1:7717-8166 GCA_002391565.1 Anaerolineales bacterium UBA3905 | reverse complement strand
TTAGCCGTGAAACGATGCAAAACAGGATTTTCTAATGCCATTGTCACAACATATAGCACAAAGTTTGTATCCGATTGTGCCTGCTTGACTTCGCCGCTTGTAATTATGAATGAAACTCCATCGCTCTGAACACCCTTGACTTCAACGTGCTCTTGATATGCTCCTTTTGTACATAACAGGTCATAGCCACATTTTTGAGACTCAACCGACTCAACTTTCCAATCACGTTCTTGGTAGTATTTGGTTACAGCCTGAACAGCGGCTTGCTCAACTTGTTTATTGACTTCAGAACTTCCAAAACCGCCACCAGCGCCTATTTTGCTTGAACTTTGATTGGAAGATTGTACTTGAGTGTTTTGAAAGGCTATTTTTTCCAATTCGTGAACATACTTTTCGTCAATTCTCTGTAAACCCAAGCTAAATGATGCCTGACTTTTCAAAAATTCTTT
>DGFH01000176.1:7241-7616 GCA_002391565.1 Anaerolineales bacterium UBA3905 | reverse complement strand
GCCTGACTTTTCAAAAATTCTTTGAACCAAGGAAAATCATTCAGGAAGATAGGGGGTTGAAAAAATTGTCCTTGCTCTCCATACACTTCGAATCCAAATTCATTGTCATATTCTGCAATATCATCCACAATGAAGTTATAACAAAGATAGTATTTTCTAGGCTTATCTATGCCGCCAATAAGCCAAATGCGACTACCGATTAGTTTTTCAGTAACTCGTTTATTTGTGGCAATACCAAAGTCATCATCTGGTGAGAACTCCAGACAAGAAACACCCATTTTTTCGGAGTTATGATATTGAACATAGTCTGCCATATAGATTCCTGATTGAGAGTAAAGGGGCAAGCCAATGTCCCGCTCACCTGCGGGCGACAGC
>DGFH01000176.1:0-6961 GCA_002391565.1 Anaerolineales bacterium UBA3905 | reverse complement strand
GGCGTAGCCGTCCGCCAAACTTGTCATTATCGAGCAATTGAATAATGAATTCTCCCCGGAAAAACAATATCACGCGAACCGAAGAATATGATCCGCTAACGCCTGATTGAGCGGCGAAGCGGCAAGATATGCCCAGCCGTTATCTGGGGAAGTGCATCATAATCCGTCAATCTACAGGCAGACCATGGGCGACAACCCCAAAACTGCTCGACCAGCCGCCGTCATCAATCCCCATCGTCACTTTTCCCGCCCATGATCACCACTTTCGGCGTCATCCGGGCGATCACTTCAACCAGAATGCCCTCTTGCAGACCGATGACCATCTCGATGTCCTTGTAGGCCAGGAAGGTTTCGTCCGGCTCCAGGCCAAAGTGGAGGATATCGAGCGCTTTCATGTGCGTGAGGAATACCTCCTCGTCGTGTCGGCGCCTGGCCTCCATCCGCGAGAACCAGCGCCCGGCTCCGTGCGACGATGAGTTCAGGCTGTCGGGATTTCCCAACCCGCGCACCAGATAGGAAGCCGTGCCGCTCGACCCAGGGATCAAGCCGATCGTGCCCAACCCGGCAGGGGTGGCGCCCTTGCGGTGAATGACGCCCTCTTCCTCCACCCAGGCGTAGTTGTGGCGATTCCACACCCGATAGCGCTGCCCAACCCCGGCGGCGGCCACGAAATGATCGTGGATCAGGTCGTGGTTGGCGCGCGCGTAGGCGCCCATCAACTGCATGGCCGATAGATATTCCTGCCCCAATTCGGCGTCGAGCGCCAGCCACTCGTAGCCGCTTGGAATCTGGCGGGCGATCTGCCGCGTGTATTGGGCGGCCAGCTCGACGTAGTGGGTGGCCGTCTTGTGGCCGGCGCCACGACTGCCGCTGTGCGTCAACAAGCCCACCACCTGGTCGCCAGCGCGAAAGATATCGTGATCGCGCACGAAGTCCACCAACACCAGATCGGCGAAGTGGTTGCCGCCACCCGATGAGCCAAGCTGTTGGGCGGCCGTGGCCTTGAGCGTCTTGAGCAGCTTCGTATCCTGCCAGCGCGGGTCGTCCATCACGGCGTGCTGACGCTCTCCCGGCTTGAAACCGGCGCCCAGCCCAAACGACGTCTGGCTGCGCAACACAGCAGCAAACTTCCGGCGGTGCTTCATGAACTCCGCAGGCGGCAGGTCAAAGAGCGAGAGTTGCATCATACAGGAGATGTCGTAGCCCACGAAGGAGGGCGAGATCGCCTCCTCCAGGCTGACAACGCCGCCAATCGGCATGGCATAGCCCAGGTGAGCATCGGGCATCAGGGCGCCGCGTTTGGCGACCGGCAGCCGCATCACTGTCTGCATCTGCTCGACGGCGCTGTATGGGATATGCTCCCCTGGCCGACCAAAGATGGCAAAGGGCGCCGGCGTCTCGGCAATCGTCAACCACGGCTCGCCGCCATAGTTGGCCTCAACCCAGGCCAACAGTTCGGCGGGCGTGGCGCGCGGATTGGCTTTGGCCCAGCGCGCCGCAGCCTGAGCGATCTCAGGAAAGTCGGCGCGATGGCGGTAACTGTCCAGCAGTTTGTGCGTTTTCATCGTTCCTCGCGTCGGGCGTCGCACGCCATAAACAAACCCTCGGAGCTTCTCAGGTAGAAGCCCGGTGAAAAAACGCCGCAGAGCGTGAGTCTGCGGCGCGAAATACAAAGCGGTGAAAACAGCTTATGACGATAAGCGAGCAGGGGCACGGTGCACGCGCAGCTCACGGTCATGCCGGCGAAAGTAAAGAGGTTAGACGGGGGATGCCTCCCAATTTGTCCGGCGTTAGCTGCGCAATGCCTCAGGAGACAAAGCGCGCCAGTCGCTGCTGCAAGGCTGCATACGGCTGGGCGCCCACGATCTGATCGACCGGCTGCCCGTGTTTGAAGATGATCAGCGTCGGGATGCTCATGACGCGATAGCGCTGCGCAGTCTGTTGATTTTCATCGACATTGAGTTTGCCGACAATGGCGCGTCCGGCGTACTCCTGCGCCAGCTTTTCCACCGAGGGCGCCACCATACGGCACGGTCCACACCACGGCGCCCAGAAATCCACCAACACAGGCAACGACTGGTTGATCGTCTGCTGAAAGTTGGCGTCGGTCAATGTCAGAGGCTTACTGTCGTTAGCAGGTCTGGCCTGGCTGCTGACCGCCGGTTGCGGCTTGTCATCTACGAAGTGCGCCAGCCAGGCGGCCACGTTGGCGCGTGCTTCTTCGCTGGCCAGTGCGATCTCCGGTTTGCTGTTGCGCACCAGCAAATAGACCGGTGTATTCGTGATGCGGAAACGGCGCGCCAGTTCCGGCTCGGCGTCGGCGTCGATGCGTGCGATGATGGCGCGCCCGGCGTAGCGTTGCGCCAGTTCCTCCAGCGTCTGCGTCTGCGCGGCCGAGATCGGTGTGGCAGCGCGCGCAAAGATCAGCAGCACCGGCAACCCGGCGCCGAGTACACGCTCAATGCTCTGTGCGTTTGTGTTCAGAATAGTAGAAATCACCATAATCTTCACCACATGTCATCATCAATGCGTCCTTGCTATACGCAGGGGATCAGATGGGTTCGCCATGAATTGTCACGATCAGGCGCCGTCGCCCGCCATGATTGCGGTGTTCGCAGAGATAAAGTCCTTGCCAGGCGCCAAAGCTGAGCCGGCCATTGGCAATCGGCACTGTCACTTCGGCGCCGATGAGCACGGCCTTGATATGCCCGGGCATATCGTCCGGCCCCTCATAGACGTGCAGATACGGTCCATCCTCCGGCGCCAGCCTGTTGAGATAGCGTTCCAGGTCAGCGCGCACTTCGTCGTCCACGCGTTCGTTGATCGCCAGCGAAGCAGAAGTATGCTGCAGGAAAAAATGCACCAGCCCGATTTTCAGGTCATAGATTTCGGGTAGCTGCCGCAGCACTTCATCGGTGATCAAATGGATGCCACGCGGCCGTTCGGCAAGGATGATCTGATGCTGACTCCATCGGGGCACGGTTAGCTTCTCCTTATGTCAATCTGCATCCATCACAACTGACGCCAGGCTGTGGCATTCAGCAGATAGCTGGACATCCAGGGTAGCAGACTTAGCCTGCGCCAGGGTCACGCTGCTACATCAGGCGCCTCATCGCGCAAACGATATTCCATCAACGGCAAAATACGCGGCTGCCCTTCCAGCTCATAGGTGACTTCACCAACCGTTTCAGCGCCCATGTGCTGATAAAAACTCTCGGCGTGCGGGTCGCTCTCAATCTCTAGCCGGCGGCCATTGAGCGCACGCGCACGCGCCACCGCATGCTCGAACAGCAGGCGCCCCACGCCGGCGCCAAAAGAGCTGGGCTGCACCCACAGGTGTTCGAGCGTGACTTTCTCACCCGCACCCCCCAAGGCATAAAAGCCCAAAATGCCGCGATCTCCAATCTCTTCCTCATCATCTACCGCAGCATAGACTTCATGCATCAGGATATAGGCGCTCGTGATCGTCAACTGGTTATGCCAGAGTTCGATCCAGCGCGCAGGATAGCCCCAGTAACTCTTGGCGGCGTGCGCGATCTGGGTCAATCGCACAGCTTGTTCGGGTCTCGCCCGGATCACTCTGACGCCCATGGTGAATCAGTCGCCGTATTCAATGAAGTAGTCCTGCATGGCCGCCTGCACGACGCGCAGCGCATGTTCGCGACCGTACACGCGATCAACGGTCAGGGAGAGTTCTTGTCCCGGAATCATCTTGTAGGTGGCGAAATAGTGGCGCAGGCGTTCGATCAGGATTTCGGGCAGGTCGGTAATATCCCGCGCCTTGCCCCAGACGTTGTCGTTTTCGAGCACGGCAATGATCTTGTCGTCAGCCTCGCCGTGATCGTTAACATCCAGTCCACCAACGACACGGGCGTTGAGGATCACCTCGCCGCGATTGATCGGGCGTTCGCTCAGGACGCAGATGTCGAGCGGGTCGCCGTCCCCGCGCATGGCATTGAGCGACAACTCGGCCACATTGGCGTCGCAATAGGTGCGGGGAATGAAGCCATAAAGCGCTGGCGGCTGCGACGAGCTACGCTGTGGCCGATCAACGCGGATATAGCCAGTGCGTTTGTCAAGCTCATACTTGATCAGGTCGAAAGGCGTGATTTCGATGAAGGCATGCACGACCTCCGGTGGATTTGGCCCGCTCTCCAACCCGTGCCAGGGGTGCGGTCGCCAACGATAAAAGGGTGGTGGAAATTTGCTGCTCGACATAGAAATCCTCTTCCTTACTAATCCCGGATGATAGACAGGCATTATGCCAGACGTGGGCAACGAAATCAAAGCGTTACATGCGGAATTCCGACGCTCACAGTTTGCAGGAAGACAGGTCGTACAGTATCGTACTCGTTTGGTTGGTGCTTTTTGATTCACGATGAAAGCAGGCGTTGATCCATTATGAGCCGTGTCATGTCTACTCTGAGCCGCCCTGTTGCAGGGCAACGCGCGCCATCCTCACGTCTCTGGGTGGCAAAACTGTACTACCTGATTTTCTTTGCCGCCATTGGGGCGTTGGCGCCATTTTTCAACGTCTATCTCGGTTCACAGGGATTGAGCGGCTCACAAATCGGGCTGTTGGGCAGCATCCCACCCATCATCGCCCTGTTGGCCAATCCCTTCTGGGGGGCAATCGCCGACCGCTGGCAACTGCATCAACAGGTGCTGGCGTTGTGTACGCTTGGCGCCGGGCTGCTTACCTTCCCGTTTCTGTGGGTAACCGGCTTTTGGCCGCTGCTCTTGCTGGTTGTGACCATGGTCTTCTTCCGGGCGCCAGCGCCATCGTTGGTCGACAGTGCAGTGATGGATATGGTGGGGCGCACCGGCGCCAGTTATGGCCGCCAACGCCTGTTCGGGAGCATCGGCTTTGTCACCTTTAGCTTTGGGCTGGGACAGATGCTCACCACCGCCAATCTCGACGCCATCTTCTGGCTGCACGGTCTGCTGCTGGCAATTGGCTGCACCCTGCTGGGGCTTATGTTGCCGGTCGAACGCATCCATGAACGGGTCAACCCGGTGACCGGCCTGAAGCGGCTCTGGCAGCAACCTGGCTATCCACACTTCCTGGTCATGAATGTATTGATGGGCGCCGGCGCCGCCACCTTCTTCGGTTTTATCGGGCTGCACGTGCTGGCGCTTGGTGGGACAGAAGCACAGGTTGGGATGGTCTATGCGCTCAATGCCGTGACAGAGATTCCGGTCATGTTTGTCGGCGCCGCCTTGCTGGCGCGCTTTTCATCAGCGCGTCTGATCCAGGTGGGGTTAATTGGCTTTGCCGCTGTCTACATTGTGATGGCGCAGGCGACTTCACCCACGTTGATCCTGTTGGTGGTGCCGGCGCTAGGCGCACTCTATGCTGCATACTGGATGGCAGTGGTTAGTTACGCTGCACTGTCGGCGCCAACCGGGATGCGCGCCACCGGTCAGGCCATCGTTGGAGCAGCGCAAGGCGGGTTGGGCTGGGCAATGGGTTCGGTAATCGGCGGTCTCTTGTGGGAAGGTTTCGGCGGCTCTGTCGTGTTGTGGGCGGCGGCGGCAATCATGCTGGCCGCAGCGCTGGTCTACAGTCAGGCCAATCCCTTGAGCCGCAGCACGCGCTGATAGGATCGGTCGATGCGCGCCTCGTCGATGACGCCCTCGTCCAACATGCGCATCACAGTTGTCACGAAGGTCTCGGCGATCGTGCCGGAGTAGGTCACATTATTGGCAACGGCGATGATGTCCACGCCCGCCACGATCGCCAATTCGATGGCCTTCTCCACTTTGAAGAGGTCGGTAATCCCGCGCATCTGAATGTCGTCGCTGATGACAACGCCATCGAAGCCAAGCTCCTGGCGCAGCAAGCCTGTAATGATGGCGGGCGAGAGCGTGGCGGGCAGTTCAGGATCGAGCTTGCTGTTGAAGATATGCGCCGTCATCACTGCATCGGCTTTGCCTTTGCTGATTAGCTCGCGATAAGGAACCAACTCTGCCTCACTCCAGGTGTTGGTCACATCGGTGAAGCCCAGATGCGTATCGCCGAGGGCGCTGCCATGCCCAGGAAAGTGCTTGAGCGTGCACTTGATCCCGCGCGCATGGTGCGCGTCGATGTAAGCCTCCGCATGCGTCGCTACAACTTGCGGATCGGCGGAAAAGCTACGCTCGACACGCGCAATGATCGGGCTGTTCGGGTTGACGCGCACATCGACCACCGGTGCCAGGTTAAGATTGATCCCCACGTCCGCCAGCATCTGGGCGATTACACCCGCCTGCGCACGCGTGAACTCCGGATCGTTGCGTTCCCCCAGCGCTGCATGAGAAAGCGTGGCCGGAAAGCCGTATTCAGGCTTGAGCCGATTGATAACGCCGCCCTCCTGATCAATGCTGATCAGCAGCGGCAGTGTCGCCAGGGTCTGCAGGTCGGCGGTCAGTTGCGCCACCTGCTCCGGCGCGACAATATTGCGTGGACGAGAGCGCCGCGTGCTCAGGTCAATGTCGAAGAGCACAACGGCGCCGACGTGCAGATCGCGCAACGCGTCGATGATGCTTTGATCTTCACCCACCACGCTGCCCTGAAACCCCAGCATTAGCATCTGCCCGATCTTGACCTCGATCGACGCGTCGGGACGCGCCAGCGCCGGACGAATCGTGGCTTCAGGCATGGCTGGTTTCCTGGTATATCGTAGTGCAGCCGCATACAGGCCGGTCAATTCCTGATTGAGCACAGCAGGCGTGACCGACGTTGTGCAGCCACTGAGCAGCGCACCGCCGACGCCCAATGCCAGGTGGCGCAAAAAGCGGCGGCGTGATGGCAGTGGATGGACGGATAAATGATTCATGGTGAATGGATGACTTGTCGGGTGATGACCTGGACAACAAGAAAGGTTCGCTCGTTGGCGAACCTTTCCTACGAGGTGGAGATGGCGGGAGTTGAACCCGCGTCCGAAACATTCGTTCAGAGACCTCTACAGGCTTAGTCGCA
>DGFH01000009.1:23298-29428 GCA_002391565.1 Anaerolineales bacterium UBA3905 | reverse complement strand
GCCTGCACCCAGCGCGACTTCGTGCGCGCAGATTGCTTATCTCGAAAAGTCCAGGAATAATTGAGCAAATAATTCTGGATTACGGCGGTCATAAAGCCAATAGCATTCGCCAACGCATCTGGAAAATGCAGGCCGAAATTAAAGATATTTGCCAGCGTCAGATGCGTCGCCATGCCGGCCACACCGACGATCGCAAATTTGACGAATCGCTTTACTTCGCGGCGATTCACATCACTGATCGGAAGCGACTGCAATGCACTCAAGGGTTTACCTCATACCTGTCCACATGAACCAACGCCAGCCAGAGGCCGACATAAACGACAATGCCCCGCACAAATAGATTGTCCACCAGGTTGTGCACCGAGAGATGCGCCACCATCCCCAGTACGCCGACAGCCACCGCAGCCCGCCAGCGCTCCTGCATGGTCACCCCAGCATGATACGCACTCCGCCAGAGCCACACAGCCACACCACCCCACAATGCCAGGTACGCAGCCAGCCCGACCAGCCCCGTCTCACCCAGCACATTCAGATAAATGTTGTGCGCGTGCCCCAGAGCGTCTTCCCAGCGGGGCAGACGCACCGCAGGATAGACTGTGGCATAATTGCCTGCGCCAATGCCAAGCCAGGGGGAAATCTCCCACATCCGTTGCGCCGCCACCCAGTGCGCAAGGCGTTCCACAACCGAAAAGTTCTCATCCGTTACGGGCTGCGCCAATACGTCCGTCAACCCAAAGTATGCAGGCAGATCGGACAGGCGCGCCACCACCGGTTGTGGCAAAAGCGTCGGTGAGAAGGCGCCCAACAGCAACAGACTGATCAGCAACAGCACCCCCAACGCACTCACGACGGCTGCTCGCCTGCTGCGCACAACCAGCACGATCAGCACACCAGCGGCAGCCCCTAGCCAGGCGCCGCGGCTCCAGCTTGCCAGCACCCCGGCGCCGATCAACAACGTGGCTGCCGCGTAAAAGACGCCCCACAGCGCCTCACGCCAATGTCGGGCGCCTTGCTGCAAAAAAGCGCCCCATCCCCAGATCGCCAGACTCAACGCCACCGGCAACGCAAGCCCTAGAAATCCGCCATAGGGGTTGGGCTGGGCAAAGACGCCACTTGCCCGCATGAAACGCCCCATCACGATGAAATATTCCGGCCCGATCCGGAAGAGAAATTGATAAAGTCCAAGCAGCGCCTGGGCGGACGCACTCACGACCAACGCTGCCGCCAGCCAGCGCCCTTGCTTGCCGGTCATCATGGCCGGAACAACCAGCAAAATCACTGGCAATTCAACCCATTTTATCACTTCGGCGACGCCTTCACCCAAATCAACTGCAAAAAATAGCGACACATATTGTGCGCCCACATATAGCAGCGCCAGCCCAATCACCGGCGACCAGCGCAGCGGGAGCGCCCGCCGCCGTGCACCATCGAGGAACCATACAATCACGCCCAATGCCAGCAAAAGATCGGTAACCGTGCCCGCACCAACCCGCACCCCGCTTGTGACGGGAACCAGCACTGCCAATGGCAACCAGACCAACCATGGCCAACGCGCAACCAGCATCGTCGCCATGCCACCTAATGCCAGCGTTGCACTCCATCTCAATGGCAACCAGGCCAGCACACCTGCCAGCGCTAACCAGACCACGCCGCCCACGACCAGGCGCCAGGTTACATTGACAGATCGTTTTTCTATCGCAGCGCGCAACATCATGCCGTTATGTCCACTGTACACACGCACCACAATCTGTGAACTGCTGCACAATCCTACTCAGATTCCCACAACTGCGCAATGTGCAACGCCTTACAATGCTCTTGCGATTATGCAACGATTGCAAGCGTAGCGTCACTTGTAGCGTCCTCATTCGTCAACCCTAACAACAAGAGCGCTGATTTCACCCTTGCCAGACTGTGAAGGAGACCACAATGCGCCGTTCATCGCCGAACAAGCAACCTCGCCACCTGGGATGGCGACTGTTAACGTTGTTTTTGATCTTATCGCTGCTGCCGGTGATGGGCAGCGCCGTCACTCACGGCCAAAGCGATGCGCCGCTGGATGTACCCTTTGGCCCCGTGCTCTATTTGATACGCACCACCGGTGACCTACCTGGCGACCTACCGCCTACCACTGTGGTGCACGCCCGCCTCGATGAACCGGACGCTGCCTACTGGGTTGCCAGCGGCGCCACCGGCGATGCCGCTGGCCTTGCCGCCCTGGGGTTGACCGTCTCCATCCTCGACGACGATACCACCGACGCCATTTACTATGTCGCTGACGCCACTTCTGACAATGCAGTTGTGTTGGCGCGCGCAGTCAGCACAATTCTCTGGCAGGGTGCAATGCATCTCCTGCTGACAACCGACGCCGCACACGAGCTGGCAGTAGTCGAGACCTTGCCAGCGCAGGGCGTCTCCCTCTCACTGCTGGCGGCGCTGCCGCTGACAGTGGAGAACGCATCGGCGGCTAATGTCTGGCCGGCGGCGGTGCGGTCGGTTGATCCCCAGATTGCAGCGCTGCTACAGCAGATCACGCCGCAGGAAATCCAGAGTCTGGTCAACCAGCTCAGCGGTCAGACGCCTGTCACGGTCGGCGGCGCAGCGGTGACGCTCAACACGCGCTACACCTTTGCCAGCCGCCTGCGCAGCGCCGAACAATTTATTTACGAATATTACCAGCGGTTGGGATTGAACGTGCGCTACGCCAGTTGGAACTACGGGCAATATAGCGGGCGCAATGTAGTAGCTGAAGTGCGCGGGACCACACAGCCAACGCAGGTGCTGCTGGTGGGCGGACATCTCGACGATAATTCCAACGCACCATACACCAACGCTCCGGGCGCCGATGACAACGCCACTGGCACGGCGGCGACGCTTGTGCTCGCGCGGCTGCTTGCCCAGTATCCGCCTGGGCTGACGGTGCGCTTCATTCACTTCACCGGCGAGGAACAGGGACAGTGGGGCAGCAAAGTCTATGCCAGCGCCCTGCGCCAGGCGGGCGAACAGGTGGTGGGCTTCTTCAACCTGGACATGATCGGGTGGGATGGCAACGGCGACCGCGTCGTCGAGATTCACACGGCGAGCGGGCCGAAGTCGAATGCGCTGGCCGACCAATATCTGGAACGCAACGACCGCTACGGCATTGGCCTCACCTTCGAGCGCAAGACAACGACCGCCAGCCGTTTCTCGGATCATTCACCCTTTTGGGACAACGATTATGCCTCTTTCCTCGTCATCGAGAACTTCTTCGACGACGCACCGCGTCCACGCGACCGCAATCCCTATTATCACAACACAGGCGACCTGGCGTCGCGCGTTGACTATGACTACGTGGCGCGTATCGCACGCGTGACGCTGGCCGCTTTCGCCGAGCTGGCAGGCTATCGCTTTAGCGGCGTCCCCGTCACTCCCACACCGACCGCTACAGCGACGCCAACAGCAACTCCGACCGCAACGGCCACACCTGGTGGCGGCGTCTGCTCCGAACTGGTGACGAACGGAGACTTCGAAGTCAGCAGCAGCTGGCAATTTGGCTCCACGCCCTACCCTGGCCGCTACACCACAACGACAGCCTTCAGCGGCGCCCGCGCGGTGCAACTGGGCATCCCCACCGGCGTCGCCAATCGCCGCGCTTATTCGACGGTGTTTCAGAGAGTGACGATTCCGGCCAACGCCGAGGCGCCAGTGCTGTTGCGGTATGTCGAACGGACGCATGGCGCCGCCGACAACGCCGATTATCGCGAAACGGCGCTGCTCAACAGCAGCTACGGCTACATCACCCGACTGGCGCGCAGTACGGCTGCCGGGAGTGATAGCTGGCAAGAACGGGTCTTCGATGTGACCGCCTATCGTGGACGCACGCTGGTGATCTATTTCAACGTCTACAACGACGGCGCGGGGACGCAAATGTGGAGTTACCTGGATCGCGTCGAGTTAGGGAGTTGTGTCGGCGCCAGCAGCCCCGAAGAGCCAGCGCTGACGGCCACGCCGACGCCGACCGTCACGCCCACCCTCACCGCCACACCGGAGATCACCAGCACACCAGAGATCACTGCCACGCCAGCGATCACAGTAACGCCTGTCGTCACCCTTACACCGGCGCTCACATTCGCTCCGGCGCAGCTCTATCTGGGTGAGATGTTCAGTCGGGACGCGATCACGGTGGCGGTTCAGTTGGGAACAGAACGCAGTGGGTTCACCTGGGAGGCGCAGACCGACGCCTCATGGCTGAGTCTGACGCCGTTTGAGAGCAGTGAAGGCGCCGCACTACATGTCAGCGTGCATGGTGAAGAACTGACCGACGGCGTCTACACGGCCACGATCCGCGCCAGCCTGGGCGCTACGCCTGAAATCGTCACAGCAGCGCCCGTCATTTATGTGCGCGGCGCCGCACAGTGGCTCTATCTACCCACCGTGCTGAGTGAGCCACCCAGCGAGTGACGAAGCAAGACGCCGCCAGAGCAAACAACCAGAGCAAACAAAGACTCCAGTCGCAGCGACTGGAGTCTTTGTTTGCTCTGGCGGAGAGGGAGGGATTTGAACCCTCGAGGGTGTTTAGCCCTACCCGTTTTCGAGACGGGCGCACTCGACCGAGCTATGCGACCTCTCCATTTCAACGCTTTACTCAATCGGTAAAAAAGGATAGCACACAATCGGCGCGGTAAGCAATTCGTTGCACACCGGATCGCACGCTTCATGCGACCGGCTTCGGTCAATCGTCGTGTAATGTAATTCTATTTTTCAGACAAAGCGACGCTGATATGGATAACACCGGATGATAGGCTGTGAGTGTTCGCGTGTAGCTCACTGCATCCCTTTTAAGGAGGATTCCATGAAACGAGTGTTTCTTGCGGCGCTTATTACATTGCTGCTGCTCACCGTGCCCGCAAGCATCGCCCTTTCGACGCCGGACGCCGGCTGGAACAAATACGTCAGCAACCCTATCATGTTCTATGGGCCGCCGGCCGGCTGGGATGACTTCAGCATCTATGCCGCTGATGTGATGTTCTGGGACAACAATGACACCGATCCTGCGAATGATCGCTTCTACATGTGGTACTCCGGCACCTCCTACAACATGAACGGCAAAGACATCGGCTTTGCCACTTCGCAGGATGGCATCACGTGGACGAAGTACACCGGCAATCCAGTGTTACGCGATGGCAGTTTCGGCTACTGGGACTACGAGCGCATCAATGCCCCTTCTGTGCTCTACGACAAAGAGGAGGGTAAATGGAAGATGTGGTATGCCGGTTATGCCGCCTACATTGGCGGTTTCTGGATTGGCTACGCCACTTCGACCGACGCCATCAACTGGCAAAAGTATCCAGGCAACGAAAACACCGGTCTCGTTTTTATGTCATCTGACTATGCGGAAAATTTTGATGGCTACAGCGTCCTCTCCCCTGAAGTGCTCAAGATGAACAGTCCTCGCGGCAAATACCACATGTGGTACGCCGGCAATGGCGGCTCTATCTCTAGCAACCAGATCGGGGTTGCCTTTTCCGATGACGGCATTCACTGGCGCCGCTATCCTGATGACGAAAGCCCCCAGCCCGTCCTGCCGATCGGCCCGCCGGGCGCGTGGGATGAAGGCGAAACTGTATCGCCTGCCATCATCCAGGAAGGCAACACACTACACATGTGGTATCAGGGCAGCAACGCCGACAAGACCATCACCGGCATCGGTCACGCCACGTCAACGGATGGCGGCATCACCTGGGTCAAAGACCCGGCCAATCCGCTGCTGGTAGGCTCACCGATCGGGGAATGGGACGCAGAGCGCGTCTTCTATCCAACTGTGGCAAAGGACGCCAACGGACAACTCTATCTGTGGTATCATGCCCGACGCCGCAACATGGATACAATCCCCTTCAAGCTGGGGGTTGCGTTTTGGGATGTCAACTTTGTCCCCACGGCGACCCCAACCTTCCCAGCCGGCTTTGTGCCAACTCCAACGCCCACCGACCCGTCGTTACCGCCTGATGCTGAAACCTGCAAACAAGGCTCGAACGCCTGCACCTACATGCCGGTTATCCAACGCCCGCCGAACACACCGACGCCCAAACCGTAACCCAATCCTTGCGTCAATGTCGCTTATCGATTTCTAGGTTGTCACGTGATATTGCTCGCA
>DGFH01000009.1:13942-23144 GCA_002391565.1 Anaerolineales bacterium UBA3905 | reverse complement strand
TTGGAGCTTCCGGGAAGATAAACGGTTAACCTAGCGGTCAGTAATGCCTGTCGGGGAAGTGAAAGCATTCCCGACAGGTTTTTTCATTTCTGGATCTTGCTACGCAGATCATTGGCTAACTCTCCAAACTCTGGACGGTGCGCCAGGATGGCGGCCGCCTCCAGCAAGACCTCTTGTCTGGCGCGTCGCCGCTCGCGATAGGCTGCCTGCCGAAGATCATCCAGCGACGTCTCGTGACCTGCCAACACGATCGACATCACCAGATAGCGGTACACATCGATATCCGTAGTGGCGTCGAGGCTGCGGATCAGATACTCACGCCCCAATGGCCCCTCACGGTGGTTCAGCAGAAGGTCGAACAACCCCATGCGGATGATCGACGAGGTGGTGGCCGTATAGCGCGCCAGCAAATCTTCGACCAGCGGGGAAGGCAGAGCTGTCAATTGCCGCAGACACTCGGCGATAACCTCAGGGAACACCGTCACAATGCCCGGCGTGCGCTCGTGCGGCATATTCTGGCAGACCACCAGATAGAGAGGCAGCGTCTCGCCCAGCGCGCCCAGGACGCGCGCCGCCGAAACCGCCGGCTCGCCGGTCATGCGCGCTGTGAAGGGGTCAACCAGCAACCGCGCAGCCTGGAAACAAGCCTGTTCCTCATCCACTTCCGCCAATGCCACCAGCGCCGCTGCTCGGATCACCACGGCGTCCTCGGCGAAGTCTGGCGGCCAGAATTCGTAGGTGGCGCACGCCTGCGCCAGCCAGTCGGCATCCGCTGCACGCGCAATGACGCGTGCGGCGTCGAGCAAGGCGCGGCGAAAGTAGCCGCCCTGATCATGTTTTCCTTTATCACGGCTGAAGCGCGCATACAGCCTGCGCAAGAGCGGACGCGCCGCCTCGGTTGGGTGTTCGGTCACGACCTGGAGCGCAGCCATCAGCACATCTTTGCTGTGGTTGCCTTCAAGAATCGTCACCGCCAGGGCAGACGCAGCGGACGGATCATCGGCCAGCATACGTAACGCCGTTACAGGACTCGCAGGCTTTGTGGTCATTGCATCTTCCGCTGAATACGATAGACCAGCTCGCTGGGAAACTCGAAGCGCTCGACCGCCCAGGGGCGTCCGGCCAGCCACGTCTCCATTTGCGCAGAGTAATTCTCAACCATGCCCTTGCGCTGTCCCCCTAAACTTTGCGCCGGAAAGGAGACAATCAGCACACGCGCTGACAGTTCCGCCAGCAACCGTTGTACGATGCCCCGCGCCAACTGCTCCAGACATGGCGCCAGCTTGAGCAAGAGAGCCACATCGACGGTGTGCGGTTCTGGCGCCGGGCCGCCAGGATGCAAAGGAGCGTAAAGGGAATCGCTGCTGGTGTTCACCCCCTCTCCTGAACCTCCTGACGGGTCTTTGCGCCTCTGCACTCCTGCGTCCGGGTTCATTGCATCGATCCCAGGCGCGCCGTCGAGCAGATTCCAGACAAAGGCGCGCCCAGGCTGACCATAGTGCGCCAGCCACCACGCCAGAAAGTCCATCTGTTCCCGATCTACATCGCACGCCAGATAGTGTGCAACGTCGGGCAATTGCATCCACGGCAACGCCAGCGGATTCAGCCCGCAACCCAGATCAAGCACGCAGCGGATCGGGCCAAGCCCGGCAAAGAGCGTGCGATAGAAGTCGGCCAGAAAGGGCAATCGCTCGCGCATCGAATGGTGATTGCGCAGGATCGCTTGCAGCACGGAGTCCCGCGCTGTAGCATCAGGCGCGGCGACCAGCGCTGCGCGCCACGCAGCATAGTCGGCGAGACCATCCCAATACGCGCCGACGCTCTGATGCAGCCGGGTCTTGACCGCCTTGATGGCCTCTTTGCGGCGCCGTCCCTTGCCGAGCTCCTGTGTGGCGATCTGCGCCACCAGCGTCGGGTCGAGGGCGGCGTACCTGGCGCTGGCTAACACAGCGTTGGCGACCTCCTCCACCGGTGTGGGACGGGGTGACAGCGCTGGTGGCGTTTGGTCAGACATGACGTAGCAGTTCCATCAACCGCGCCATGAAACGCAGGTTGTGAATGGTCGCCAGCCGCTGGAACGCCGCCTCATTGGCGCGGTAGAGATGGCGCAAATAGCCGCGACTATAGCGCCGGCAGGTCAGGCAATCGCAATCCTCCTCCACCGGGCGCGCATCTTTGATGTACTTGTCGTCGGTGATGTAGAGGTAGCGGAACCAGGAATTATCGAAGGCGAGGGGCGAGGGGCGAGGGGCAACTTCAGCCGAACCCTGACCGCCAGAGGGAGGCAGAGTTCGCGTGAACGTATACAGCCGTCCGCGCCGCGCGTCGCGTGTGGGCAGCGCACTGTCGAAAGTCTGATAGCCCATCACCGCCGCCGCCGCAATGTTCAGGGGATGACCGACGCCCAGCCCGTGCAACGGATACGCCATCGGGATCAGGCGGCGCGTCAGGTCGAGCATCTCTGTCACCAGGTTGCCGTCGGCGTCGAGGGGCCAGCCGCCGTAACCGTAGCCGTCGAAGCCGATCTCCAGCAGCGCTTCGGCGCAGCGGGTGCGCAGTTCTTCCGAAGCGCCGCCCTGCACGACGGCGAAGAGCAGCGGAGGCCGGTCAAGCTGCTTTTTCTGCGCCAGCAGTTTGTCAAACTCAGTGCGGCAGCGCTTTGCCCAGGCGATGGTGCGGCGCACCGACAGTTCCTGCACCTCTTCCGGGTCATCGACATGTGTACAGTCATCCAGACACATCACGATGTCGGCGCCGTAACTGAGTTGAAGTTGCACACACTTTTCCGGCGTCAATTGGAGCTTGCGTTCCATGCCTTCCGGCCACACAACGATGCCGTTGTCGGTGAGTGCGCCGAGCTTCGGCTGCTCGCGGATCAACGAATAGGCCTGGAAGCCGCCTGAGTCGGTGAGGATAGGGCCGCTCCAACCGCTCATGGCATGGAGACCGCCCAGCGCCTGGATCGTGGAGGTGCCGGGCTGCTGCATCAGATGAAAGGTGTTCATCACCAGAGCATCGATGCCGGCGGCAGCGACATCGACGCTATCTACTGCACGCACGACGCCCACCGTGGCATCCGGCAGAAAGGTCGGGAAGGTCAGGACGCCGTGCGGCAGGTTGCTGTACGCAGGATAGTTACCAGTCACCTTTGAGCACCCGGCGCAAGTTGCGTTCGCTTTCGCGTTTGGCAATTGTGTCGCGCTTGTCGTGAAGTTGCTTGCCGCGCGCCACGCCGACTTCAACCTTCGCTCGCCCACGTTCGTTGATATAGACGCGCAACGGCACAAGCGTGTAGCCACGTCGCGTTGCCGCCTCATGGAGCGCGTTGATCTCGCGGCGATTGAGCAAGAGTTTACGGTCGCGGCGTTCTTCGTGGTTAAAGCGATTGCCCTGTTCGTACTGGGCGATGTTCACGTTGAGCAGCCATGCCTCACCACCCTTGATGAGAACAAAGCCTTCCTGCAGACTCACCTTGCCTGCGCGCACCGATTTGATCTCGGTGCCGGTGAGCACGATGCCCGCCTCGTAGGTTTCTTCGATGAAGTATTCGTGACGCGCCTTGCGGTTCGTCGCCACGGTGCGCGCCCCACGCGCCGGTTCCTTGTCTTTTGCCACAGAACTTCCTTATGGTTTGCGGGAAATAGAACGCAGATGCCACGCATTGAGCGGATCAATGCGGATCAGAAGGATTGAAAATCCGCGCTGAGCCGCCCGATCCGCGTCATCCACGTTCCATCAAAATCTTGCTTTACTGCACCGGCAGCGGCTCGACTGCACCGCCCAACAGTTCGATCGCCTTGTCGAGCTGAGGGTCGCGCTGCGCCTGGCGATCCTCATCCGTCAACTCTACGACTACATCCGGCGTCAACCCTTCGCCATCGATCGTGCGGTCGGCGGGTGTAAACCAGCGCGCAATGGTGACGCGCAGGATTGAGCCGTCGCTGAGGGTCTGCGGCAGTTGCACACTCCCTTTACCGTAGGTCGTTGTCCCGACCAACTGGCCGCGCGCTTTGTCCTGAATGGCGCCAGCCACGATCTCGCTGGCGCTGGCGCTGGCTTCGTTCACCAAGACGACCATCGGCAGTTCCGTCGTCACCGGGTCGTCCTCAGTGACATAGATGTCTTCCTTACCATCGGCGTACCGCTCGATCAAGACCCGTTCGCCTTTGGGCAGGAAGACGCTGGCAACTTCGACCGCCTGGCGCAGCAGACCGCCCGGATTGCCGCGCAGGTCGAAAATGAGCGCAGAAGGGTTCTGCGTCAGCGCCTGCTTCACTGCGTCGCGCACCAGGTCGCCAGCATTTTCGTTGAAGGTGTTGAGGCGAATATAGGCGATGTCGCCACCGACGGTGTTGGCTTCGATGGTGGGAATCTCGATGCGGTCGCGCACGACTTCGACCTCGAAGGGTTCTTCTTCCGTCAGTCGCACAATCGTGAGCCGCACGGTCGTCCCCTTCGGCCCGCGAATCTTGTCGATGGCCGAGAGCAGGTCAGTGCCGACGATCGTCTCGCCGTCGACGTGGGTGATCAGATCGTCGCGCTTGATGCCTGCGCGCCACGCCGGCTGATTCTCGAACGGCTCCACGATGCGCACGGTGTCGAAGTTCATATCCCAATCGACGCGCGCACCAATACCCTCAAAGCTGCCCTGCAGGTTCTCGCGAAAGAAGCTGGCTTCATCCGGCGTCATAAAGGAGGTATTGGGATCATCGACCTGGCTTAGCACCCCGCGAATGGCCGCATAGATGGCGTCGTTGGAATCAGGCAACTCACCGTAAAAGTCGCGATAGAGCACGTCCATCGCCTCCCAGAAGAGGGGAAAGCGGGCGCGTAGCTCCGCCGCTGCGCCGCCCGCGCCATCCTCCGGCGCACTGTTGGCAACCGGCGCGCTCCCCCATTTGCCGGCAGCAAAGCCGATGCCCAGCCCGCCAACAAAGAGCAATGCGGCGACGGCTAGTGACAGACATGTGATCAAGATCGGCGACCCATGATTGGACTTCGGGGTGACCACGGGCTGGCCGTGAGGTTCCTGTAGATTCATGCAGGTTCAATCTCTCATTTCAACAAAATATGGACTTACTGTCCGGCCTCTTCGCTGCCAGACAGCACCGCAATAGCGGCTGGCAACGGGTCTTCTCCCTCGGCTACGAGCACATCTGGCGTCAACCCCTGGCCGGTAATCTGTTGCCCCGCCGGCGTCAGCCACTCGGCGTTGGTCACATGCAGACTGCTCTGGTCGCCCAGTTCGTGGATCAACTGCACACTGCCCTTGCCAAAGGTCTGGCTGCCAACCAGCCTGGCGCGCTTGTGGTCGCGCAGCGCGCCCGCCACGATCTCGGCTGCGCTGGCCGACGCACCATCAACCACAATCACAAGCGGAGCGGCGGCGGCCAGTTGTCCTGGCGTGGCGGTGAACTCTCTGCGGGCGCCGTCAGCCTTTGCCTCGGTCAAGATCAAGCCGTCGTCGAGCCAAAAGTCCGCCATCGCCACCGCCGCATCCAGCAACCCGCCCGGATTGCCGCGCATATCCCAGATGAAGCGCGTGGCGCCAGCCGCCTGCAATGCTGTGATCGCCTGACGCATCTCCTCGGCGCTGCGCTCGGAAAAGATCGTATGGCGCAGGTAGCCGATGTCGGCTGTTTGTGGGTCGTCATCTAGCAAACGCCATTCAATGCTCGGCGTCATAATCTCGGCGCGCGTGATAGTGAAGGTAAGTTCCTGGATTGCGCCGTCATTCGTTTGTGGGCGCGCCACCCGCAATGTCACTTGCGTCCCCGGCGCGCCGCGCACGAGCGCGACGACTTCATCGCTGGTCATCGTCGTCGTGATGGGTGTTGCGTCCACCCTCAACAGCAGGTCGCCATCCATGACGCCAGCCCGCGCCGCCGGTTGATCGGGCAGCGGGTGCAGCAACCAGCCGGCTTCAGTCTGTTCCAGCGTGGCGCCGATGCCGCCGAACTTGCCTGCCAGCTGGTCGCGTTCCAGCGCGCGCGGCTGTGGTTCCACAAAGTAAGTGTACGGATCACCAAAACGCTCAACCATGCCGGCAATGGCGCCGTAGACGCGCGTTTGAGCATCAGGCTTTGCCCCGTAGAAGTCACGGTCGAGCAGTTCCCACACTTGCCAGAAATTCGCCATGATGTCGGTGTGAGGCGCCGCCTCCAACGCCGGTGCAGCGGACGGATGCAGCAACGGATAGGCGGCGTATCCGGCGAAAAACGCCAACACGACCATGCTCATTGCGGTCAGGGCGGCCATGATTCTACGTGCAAACATAGACTTGCGATTGTACCATACGGGGCGCAACAGCGCACGGTGCGCAGTGCACCAAAACACTTTGGCATTGGTGACAGCTTCCGGTATGATACACATCAACGTGGATGCTTGGCCCATCCATGTGCTGACCGACCAGCGCCAGTCAATGGTATCTTCACGAGTTGCACCATGCTCTATCGGTGTGCGTCAACACGAGGCCGAGGATTGTCCGTGGCGCTTGCCACGTTATGTGCACTGACGATCGGAATATCATTGGCGGCCCCCATCGCGTCGGGACATACAACCACTCAGCATTACTCAGGAGGTGCATCGATGACCGCAACCACCGTAACCCGTCGCCTGAGCGCGTGGTTCGACGACCTCAACCTGACGATTGCACCTGTAGAGACGCCGCCTGCAGGCAACACCGTCTACTACCTCAAAGATGTTTTCACAACAATCGATGGCGCGTGGGAAAGCTCCGACGCCCGTTACGCTATTGAGCAGTGGGCCAAGGACGCCTATGCAAATCCAGCCCTGATGATGGAGTTGCAGAAGACGAGTCACCTCTATGCTGCCGTGCTCGATGCCAACGGCGCGCTGCTTCGCCAGCAGGTGATCCGCTTCACCAACCGCTTCGATCCGAGCACACCGAATGACCGCACTACGCAGGACAACACCGGCTGGGCAACCTTCACCATGTTTAGCAGCAGCAACTATGATCCTGCTGCTGGCGCCCAGGGGCCGTGGTGCTGGGCGCCAACCGGTCACGCCGAAACATTGTGCGGCGGTGGGCGACCACTCGATGGTCAGAGCATCTCGATCTTTGCTGTGTGGCAGATGATCACTGTCGCCGAGGAGCCAACGCCGACGCCGCCCACGCCGGAACCGCCCACGCCTGCACCGCCAACGCCGGAGCCACCCACGCCGGAACCGCCCACGCCTGCACCGCCGACGCCCACACCAACAATCGAACGGCGGCTGGGCACATGGGTTGGGCCAATGAATCTAGCGATCAAATCGCTTGCCGAGCGCCCAGACCACCCGGCGATTGGCGCCGACAATGTTGTCTATGTCATTAAAGATGTCTTCACCACGCGCAATAGCAGTTGGGAGCCATCGAATCTCTACGGCAGCGTTGACCAGTGGGCGCGCGACGCCTATCTCAAACCGGTGGGCGATCCGGAGTATTTCGACGACGCTGGCGCCGATCATCATCTCTTTGCGCTGATCCTCGACCTGGACGGCAACAAGCTCAAGATGCATGACCTGCTCTACTGGTCGGACGGCTTCGACAAATTGGGCGACCCTACCTACGATGGCTATGCGCGCGGTCCAGGCGATCATCGCTATCCGATCACCAAGGACAAGTCGGGCTGGGGCAACATTGTCATGTTCGGCTCCAGCTATGTGCCCGAACGCGGCGAGCAGGGGCCGTGGTGTTGGACGCCGCGTGGCTTGCCCGCCGAGGTGATGTGCGGCGGCGGCATGCCGGCCAATCTGCACATCTCCACCTTTGTCGTGTGGCAGGCAGTACGCGTAGAGCAAACCCCTCCCCCTGTAACAGGCGATCACAACATCTTCCTGCCCTTCGTCTCCAGCGGCGGACAGGCGACGCCCACACCCGAAGCAGCGGCGGCGTCTGCTCTACCCACTGCAAACGATCCTCTGCCCGCTGTACTCGAAGTGATCCGCAGCGGAGCATGGAGTCGCGCCGGCGTCGAGCTGCGCCCAGGCTCTGTGTTGGCGGAGTACGCGCGCCGCGCCGGATTGGGGATGCCGGTGACAGCGGAGTTCGTCAGCGCTGGTCATCGCGTGCAGGGCTTCCTGGGCGGCATCGTCCTGGCGCCGGTCAACGACCCGCAACGGGTGACGCATATTGCCTGGTAAGCTAACGAAACACTGGGAATGACGAACACCATCGATCTGCAGACTACATAAAGAAAAAAATCAAACCTTTCTGCGAAATCAGCACAATCTGCGGATCAAGTTTTGTCAAGTTTTGTGAGGATTGGAGAGCCATGAGAAGTTCTATCCTGATCGAAAACGGTGCAGTGCTGACCGTTGATGATGCCGGCGCGCTGCACAAGCCGGGCTATGTCTACATCGAGGATGACAAGATCGCAGCCATCGGCGCGGGTGCAGCGCCGGAGACGCTGCGCGCTGCCGCCGGTGAACGCATCGACGCCACGCACATGGCGGTCATGCCGGGCATGGTCAATGCGCACACGCACCTGTTTCAGACCTTCCTGCGCGGGTTGGCGGACGATAAGCCGCTGCTGGAATGGTTGGCTGCAGCGATCTGGCCCGTCGCCCAGGCGCTCACCGAGGAGGAAGCCTACGTCGCCGCCAAACTCGGGCTGATCGAAAACATTCGCAGCGGCGCCACGGCAGTGATCGACCACCAGTATATCCACACCGAGCCGGGCAACGACGATGGCGTTTGCCGCGCGGCGGAGGAGACGGGCGTGCGCTTCCTGCTGGCGCGTGGCTGGACAGACATGGGGTATCACCCTGCCTTCATGGAGACGCCCGACCAGATCATGACGGAGATGGAGCGGCTGCACGCAACCTGGCACGGGCGCGCCGACGGCCGCATCCGCATCGAGTTTGCGCCGCTGATTCCCTGGGGCTGTTCGGACGAGACGATGCGCCGCACTTACGCGCAGGGCAAGGCGTGGGGCGTCGGCTCGATGATCCACATCGCCGAGACGCGCAAAGAAGTGGAGATGAACCTGGAATTGCGAGGGTTGCGCCATGTCGAATGGCTGGCGGCGCTGGGCACGCTGGGGCCGGATGTGCAGCTTGTGCACAGCGTCTGGCTTGACGACCACGAGCTTGACCTGCTGGAGCAGCACGGCGGCGTGGTCGTGCATTGTCCGGTCGCCAACATGTACCTGGCGTCGGGCATGGCGCGCGTGCCGGAGATGCGGCGTCGCGGCATCAC
>DGFH01000009.1:0-13874 GCA_002391565.1 Anaerolineales bacterium UBA3905 | reverse complement strand
CCAACATGTACCTGGCGTCGGGCATGGCGCGCGTGCCGGAGATGCGGCGTCGCGGCATCACCGTAGCGCTGGCGACCGACGGGCCGGGCAGCAACAACAACCAGGACATGCTGGAAGTGCTCAAGACCACGGCGCTGTCGGGCAAGGTGAGCACGCTCGACGCCATGGCGCTGCTGCCGGAAGATGTGATCTGGATGGCGTGTCGCGGCGGCTCACACGCCTTCGGGCAGCCACGGATGATCGGTTCGCTGGAAGTGGGCAAGAAAGCCGACGTGGTGCTGGTCGATCTCGACACGCCCTTCGCCATGCCGGTGCATCGGGTGGCGTCGGCGCTGGTCTACAATGTCAACAGCGGCAGCGTGGACACGGTGATCGTCGACGGCAAGGTGCTGATGCGCAAAAAAGAGGTATTGGTCGTCGATGAAAAGGCGGTGCTGGCAGAGGCGCGGGCGGCGTGTGCGCGGTTGTTTGCGCGCGCGGGGATTGCGGAGTAGCGGCTCAGATGTAACGAAGCTGATTGCGCATCTCCTCGCCGGTGACTGAATCGAATAAGCTCAACAGCTTGCGAACAACGATCTCGTCATGCAGACGCCGTTTGACAATGATAATGCCGAAATGTAGGTGCTGTGAGGCAAGATATTGTTCGTGAAGCAGCTCAAAATCGACACGATTGTGCGTCACCAAGGCGCGTTGCTCTTGAATTGCAAATGCAAGCTGCGCCTCGTCAGCCAGGTGACGACGTCCGGCATCATGCACGGTCAGTACATCAAAGCCACGTGACGCCAGGTTGGTGGCAATCTCAACCGAAACATCTTCGTCGAAATAGAGCCGCATGTAGAGAGAAAGCAGCGCGGCATCCGTCTGTTCAGTCATTGACGGGAACCCGGTTGGCCGCAATGTACTGCTCGATCTCGGCGCGGTGGTCGTCGTAATAGCTCAACGCGTCAAAGACCTGGGCAAGCCGAAGATAGGGCAGCTTACGGACAATGGTTTCCGGCGCGTCGCCGAATTTCCAGTGTTCGACGATAGCGCGCACCGGTGTGCGTGTGCCCCGAATGATCGGCTCATTGTGTAAGATTGCAGGATCACGCGTAATGTACACGTGCTGCGCGGATTCATCTGTCGTGCTAACCGGCTGCCCAACCACCAGACTGCGCAGTTGGCGCATCTGCTCATCGAGTCTATTCAACTGTTGTACAATCGCATTCAGATCGCCGGTAGTTGCCGTCACATTCAATCTCCAAAGCTTAACATTCTAACGATGGACTTACGCCGCTGCCCGGCTAGATCACAACCCAGGCATGGCGCTGCACAAGTCAAGCACATTGCATACTTGATTATACGCTGATGGCAATCATCGAACAAGAGTTTCTTGACCTCACGCAATCGCTCGACGTCACCGCATTCTGGGCGGAGAACGAGCGCTGTCACGCCTTCACCGCCGCCAAGCCGCGCTGCGCCGCCTCCTTCTCCCCCGACGACCACTGGCTCTTCGAGTTTCTCCAGGTTGACTCCACAGTGCGCTATTACCATGACAAAGCCTATCGCGACGACCTGCATCGCCAGGCAAACGTCATCACACAGCAGTACATCGGCAAGACGTTCTTCGACGAAGATTCCTGGCAGCACAGCCCCAAGCGCATCGAGAACCTCTTCGGCTGCGAGTTCGCCTATCACGAAGGCGGCACGCCCTGGCTTGTCCCCGTCACTGACGACCCTGTTGAGTTCAGCCGCATCCTCGACCGCGCTGAAGCAACCGACCTGCCGAGCTGGGTCTTCCCCGACGCATTTCTGGCGGAGTGGGAAGCACGCCAGCGCGCCGGCAAACCGCTCCCCAAGCTGGGCGCCGGCAGCCGCGGCCCCGCAACGATCATCACCTCGGTGCTCAAGCCGGAGACCGCCATCTTCTGGATGCTCGACCACCCGGAACTGATGCACCGCTTCAGCGACCTGTTGGCAGCGAAGATGGTGGAACTCAACCAGCTGCTGCGCGGCTTCAGCGGCAACACCGAACCCGGCTGGTGGATCACCGACGACAACTGCGCGCTGCTCAACCGCGCGCTCTACCGCGAGTTCTGCTACCCGGTGCTGGAGACGGTGCTGGCGGCGCTGGCGCCCGGCAACGCGCGGCGCTATCAACACTCCGACAGCGCGATGGGCCACCTGCTCGATGAGCAGTACGCGCTCGGCATCCGCGAGGTCAACTACGGGCCGACGGTGGACGTTGGCCTGATCCGCCAGAAGATGCCCGACGCGCTGATCTGCGGACACCTGCCGCCCTTCCTGCTGCGCAACGCTTCACCGGCAGCGATCCAGGCACGCATCGTCAGCGACTTTGCCAAAGCCGGAGCAAGCGGCGGGCTGCACGTCACCACGGCCGGCTCGCTGGCCGCGGGGACGGGCGTCGGGCGGATGCGCTGGTTCATGTGGGTGGTGCAGGAGAGCTGTCGGTATGATCGCGGGTAAAAGGGTGGGTGTGGTACAATTCAAGTCATGAACAAAACGCATTTTGTCGAGCGCAAAGGCAAACTCAGCCAAACGGTTTTAGCGCAGTGGAATTCGAATGGGATTCACAAAAAGCAAGCATAAACAGCCGCAAGCATGGCGTCACCTTTGTTGAAGCTGCTACGGTGTTTGATGATCCGCTCGGCATCACGGTGACCGATCCCGATCATTCAGCGGATGAAGATCGCTTCATTCTGGTGGGACAGTCTTACCAGCGGCGATTCTTGATTATCTCGTTTATCGAGCGGGGAGATCGCCTTCGTATTATTAGTGCTCGCGAGTTGACTCGCGCCGAGAGAAGAGCCTATGAAAACCAACGATAAGACAGAACTCGAAGATGAACTCCGCCCAGAGTACGACCTGGACAGTTTACTCAAGGGTGGTGTGCGGGGGAAATATGTAGAGCGCTATCGCGCTGGCACAAATCTGGTGCTGCTCGATCCGGATGTAGCCAAAGCATTCCCCTCGGCCACAGCCGTTAATGAGGCGCTGCGGCTCGTGATGCAGTTAACAGAGCTACAACATCGTCAGGTAGCGAGCACAAATCCATGACCAAACCAACCATCGCCATTACCATCGGTCACGCCCACTACGCCCGCATCATGTCTGACGCGGCGTGGCGGGCGCTGGAAAGCTTTGCCGACGTCATTCACCACCCCGGCGACGAACCGGCGGACAAAGCTGCGCTGATCGCACTGCTGCCGCCTGCCGACGCCTGCATCACCAGTTGGGATGTGGCGCCGCTCGACGCCGATGTGCTCGCCGCCGCGCCCAAACTGCGCGCCATGGCGCACGCCGCGGGCAGCGTCAAGCGCTTTGTCAGCGACGCCGTATGGGCGCGCGGCATCCAGGTGACGAGCGCCGCACCCGCCCTGGCGCGCGATGTCGCCGAGACGACGCTGGGGCTGATCATCGTCGGCGCCAAGCGCATCCTGCCGCTGGGGCAGCATGTGCGCGCAGGCGGCTGGCGCGAAAGCCCGGCCTGGCCCGCGCGCGAACTCTCCAGCAGCGTGATCGGGCTGGTCGGCGCCAGCAATGTCGGGCGTCATGTCATCGACCTGCTGCGCCCCTTCCGCACGACCGTGCTGCTCTATGACCCCTATGTCACGGCTGAGGAGGCGCAACGGCTCGGCGTGACGAAGGTCGAACTGCCCGAACTTGTGCGCCGCGCCGACATTGTGTCGCTGCACGCGCCGGCCGTGCCAGCCACGCACCACATGATCAGCCGCGAGTTGCTCCAGCAGATGAAGGATGACGCCGTGCTCATCAACACCGCGCGCGGCGCGCTGATCGACGAACCCGCGCTGGTCGAGGAGCTGAGCAAGGGACGCTTCTTTGCCTTCCTCGACGTGACCGATCCGGAGCCGCCCGCGCCCGACAGCCCGCTGCGCCGCCTGCCCAACGTCGTCGTCACGCCCCATCTGGCCGGCTGCATCACTGATTGCAGCCGCCTGGGCGAGATGGCGGTCGAGGAGCTGCGCCGCTTCTTTGCGGGCGAACCGCCGCTCAACCGCATCACGCCGGATCAGTTCGGACGGATTGGATAAAACTGATGGAACGCTGATCACGCGGATCGGGTGGATGGACGCGGATCAAAATGAAAATCCGCACAGATCCGCAACATCCGCGCGATCCGCGTTCTATCCTGCTGTGACAGGACACGCTCGATGCTGCTGAATCGACCGCGCGACTTCTATGCGATCCCGGCGGGCGCACTGCGGTTGACGCGCATTGCGCCCGCCGACGCCGACGGAGTGGAACGCTTTCTGTTCGTCGGCGACGCCACCGCCGGCCCGATCACGCAGATCATCCCCGATGCGGGCGCAGCACTGCCCACCAAATGCCTGGAGATCGACTACCCGTTCCGCCTCAAGATCGTGCACTTTAACGACCTACACGGCCACCTGGTTCATTTCGGGCGCGGCGGCGTGCAGCCGATCTTTGCGCGCATGGCGGGCTATTTCGATGCGCTACGCCGCCAGTTTCGCAGCCATCCGCAGCGCGGCGCGCTGGTGCTGAGCGCAGGCGACGACTCGGTGGGCAACGTCTTCGATGCACTGCTCGGCTATGACCCCGACAGCTTTCAGGCGCACGCCGCCTATCGGCTCTATTCCGCCGCGGGCGTCGATGCCTGTGCGATGGGCAACCACGATCTCGACCTCGGCGTGCGGTTGCTGGCAAAGGCGCTGATGACCGACGCCGCCTTTCCGCTGCTGACGGCGAATCTGGCGGGTTGCTCGTGGCTGTCGGGCATGTATTTCCCGGCGGCGCTCTTTGTGGTCAAGGGCGTGCGCGTGGCCGTGATTGGGCTGACCACGCCCGCACAGATTGCGCCGCAGCCCGACTCAACCCTGCATTTTGTGCATCCGGTGGGCGCGGTCGAGAATCTGCTGCCCGCCCTGCGCGCCATCAGCGATGTGGTGATCGTGCTCAGCCACCTCGGCTACAGCCTGGCGTCGAGTTCGGCGAGTGTGCTGGCGGCGGGTGACCGTGAACTGGCGGCTGCGCTGCCCCCCGGCGCGGTGCACGTCATCATCGGCGGCCATACGCATCATGCGCTCAACGAGCAGGGACTCAGCCCGCACAACGTCGTCAACGGTATCCCGATTGTGCAGGCGGGCAAGCAGGGCGAGTTTCTCGGCGAGGTCGACATCACCGTCGGGCGACGCTGGGCCGCAGTGACCAACGTCCAGCTGCTCGCCACTGCGCGCCTGCCCGACAATGACGCCTTCGAGCAGCAACACGTCCAGCCGCTGCTCAAGCAGGTCGAGCCGCTCTTTGCCGAACCGCTGGGCGTCGTCGCCGACCACCGCGACCTCAACAGCGACAATGTGCGCAACGAGCTGGCCGCGCACGAATCCGCGCTGTGCAACTTCATCACCGACGCGCTGCTGGAACGCTGCCGGCTGGCGGGCGAGCCGGTCGACTTTGTCGCCATCGACGCCTCCTGCATTGCGTCGGGGCTGCCGTTGGGGCCGCTCACCTTTGGCGATTGGTTCCGGGTGACGCCCTACGCCGACACGATCCAGCTGTGCACGCTCAGCGGGCGCCAGCTTGAGCAACTGCTCCAGGAAAACGCCCGCCGCGCCGACCGTCCCGACGAGGCGCACATCGAGCGCGGGTTTCTGCACTTTAGCCGCAACGTGCGCTATCGGATTGTGCCCGGCGCCCGGCGCTGCGATGCGCAGGCGGTGGATATCACGGTTGACGGGCAGCCGCTTGCCGAGCAACTGGATCGCACCTTCGTGATGGCGTGCCCCAGCTTCACACAGGCGCTGGCGAATCCGTGGGAACAGACCGCGCGCGACGATCTGCAGCTTGCGCTGAACGCTGCCGCGCTGCCCAAGCGCGACACGCACCGCTTTGTGCGCAACGAGTTACTGGCTTTCATCCGCGCGCACGGCGGGGTGACAGCGGAGAGCGGCGCGCGGCGCGATGGGCGGCTGGTGGTGGAGGAAATTGGAGATTGAGAGATTAAGAGATTAAGAGATTAGTGGTGCATGCCTTGACGGGCACAACGAACAATGAAAATGGGCAGCGGCGTTTCGCCCCTCGCAACTCGCCCCTCGCCCTTATTTCAGGTTAGAGATTGAGAGATTGGAGATTGAGACTTTATGACTACCAGACGTATGCGACGGATTTTTCGGGATAATGGGCGGGCTTTGATTGTGGCGATGGATCACGGGCTGATCGATGGGCCGTGCGCCGGGTTGGAGCAGCCGGGGGCGACGATTGCCAGGGTTGCGGCGGGCGGCGCCGATGCAGTGCTGACTTCCTACGGCGTGGCGACGCGCTTTGCTGCGGAACTGGCCGGGCTGGGGCTGATCCTGCGCGTGGATGGCGGCGCCACCAGCCTGGGCGGGGGCGGCGGACAGGGCGCTACGTTCTTCGGCGTCGAGGAGGCGCTGCGTCTGGGCGCCGATGCGGTGGCGGTTTCCGCCTTCCCCGGCTCGCCGGTGGAGGTGGCGTCGCTGGAGCGGCTGGCGCATGTGATTGCGGCGGCGCACCAGTGGGGGTTGCCCGTCATGGCGGAGATGGTGCCCGGCGGTTTCGACAGCCCGCCCGACAAGCGCACCCCACACGCCATCGCCCTGGCCGTGCGCGTCGCCGCCGAACTGGGCGCCGACTTCGTCAAAACGCCCTACTGCGCCAACTTCGAGCAGGTGATCGCAGGCTGTTACGTGCCGGTCGTGGTGTTGGGTGGGGCGAAGCGCGGCAACGAAGCGTCGATGCTGGCGGACGTTGAGGCGGCGATCAAGGCGGGCGGCGCGGGCGTCGCCATCGGGCGCAACATCTTCCAGGCGGACGATCCAACGGCGATGACGGCGGCAGTGGCGCGGGTGGTGCACGGCGCGCCGTGAACGCGCAACCATGTCGCCTGAAGTAATATCGAACATCGACTGAATGGATTGCGTGAGGAAATGCCCAAAGAAAGCATGACGCCCAAAGAGCGCTGGCTGGCTGTGCTCCAGCGCAAGACGCCCGACCGTGTGCCTATGGATTACTGGGGCACCGACGAGACGATGGACAAACTCATGCGGCATCTGGGTTGCGCTGATCCGTGGGAGGTGTTCCGCACGCTGCACATCGACCGCGTGGTGGGCGTGGGGCCGGCGTACATCGGGCCGCCGCACGATGACAACTACGACATGTTCGGCTGCGGCTATCGCACCGTGCACTACGAAGGCGGCGTCTATCGCGAGTGCGTCTATCACCCGCTGGCTGGTTACGAGACGGTCGAGGAGGTCGAAGCCAACTACCGCTGGCCCAGCGCCGACTGGCTTGACTTTTCGGTGATTCCCCAACAGATCGTCGGCAAAGAGGAGTATCCGATCCAGGGTGGCGGCTCGGAGCCGTTCCTGATCTACGCACGGCTGCGCGGGCTGGAACAGGCTTATGTCGATCTGCTGATCAATCCTGAGCTTGCGCTCTACTGCCTGGACAAGCTCTTCGACCTCGCCTACGCGACCTCACAACGCATCTACGAAACGATTCCTGGTAAGGTGATGCTCTCCTACGTCGCCGAGGATTTTGGCTCGCAGCAGAGTCTGCTCTTTGCGCCGAAGACCATCCGCGAAGTGTTCATCCCGCGCATGAAGCGCATGATCGACCTGGCGCACAGCGCGGGCGCGTATGTCTTTCACCACAGCGATGGCGCCATCCGCCCGATCATTCCCGACATGATTGCTGCCGGCATCGACATCCTCAATCCGATCCAGTGGCGCTGCCGGGGCATGGAACGCGCCGAACTCAAGCGCGACTTCGGCGCTCAGGTGATCTTTCACGGCGGCGTGGACAACCAGCATACGCTGGCGTTCGGTTCGGTCGACGACGTGCGCGCCGAGGTTGCCTACAACCTGGAGGTGCTCGGCGCGGGCGGCGGCTACATCCTGGCGCCCTGTCATAACATTCAGGCGATCAGTCCGCCGGAGAACGTCGTGGCGATGTACGAAACCGGCTACGAACTGGGCTGGCAATAAATGCCGCTGCGCAGAGTCGCCCTGTTCGCTGACGCCGACTCAAAATGACGCATGCCTGTCACCTGGTCATGGCGCTCAACACTTCGTAAAAAATCCGCGTGCCCAGGCGCAAGTTCTTAATGGAAATGCGCTCGTCGATCCCATGAAAACGCGCCAGTTCGCCGGGATCAATGATCGCAGGGAAAAGTCCATAGCTGTTCACGCCCATGCGCCGGAAAAAGCAAGAATCGGTCGTGCCGGGCGTCAACATCGGCGCTGTGACGCAACCAGGCGTCAGTCGCTTCAGCACCGCGGTGAGCGTGCGATAGAACTCCGAGTTGACGTCTGAGACGGCGGCTGCGGCGGGCGCCTGGATGATCTCAATCGTCACACGCGGGTCGGCGATGAGTTGACGCAGGGTTGCCATCACCGTCTCCGGTTCATGATCGGGCAGCAGGCGCAGGTCGAGCGTCGCTTCGGCGCGATCGGGGATGACATTCTCCTTGCCGCCTGCGCGCAACACGGTGATGCTGAGCGTGTCCTTCAGCATGGCGGCGATGGTGGGATCGGCGGTCAGCGTCGGCTGCGCCAGCCGGAAGACCAGGGGATTGTCGAGATGCTGCAGCAGGAACGACTTTGGATATGGCAGCGCAGCGCCGATCTGCGCAAACATGCGCTGCACCACCGGGTGCAGCACGTAACGGGCGTCGAGCTGCTTCACCCGCTCCAGCGCGCGCAGCAGAATGTCAGCGGCGTTGGCAGCGTGTGGCATGCCGCTGTGTCCTGGTTCACCATGCGCCACCAGCCTGAGCCACAGATCTTTTTTCTCAGCAACGGAGATGGCAAAGACCGGCATTGGCCCAAAAAAATCTTGTAAGCCAAAGCTGCCCTCATCCCAGACATACTCCGCAGCTAATTCGGGCCAATGATGAGCGAGCATCCACTGCACACCATAGACGCTGCCTTTCTCCTCGTCAGCCGCCGCCAGCAGAATAATGTCGCGCGTCCGCTGCGGCTGATGATGCTGGAGCAGATCGAGCGCCAGCGCCTGCATGATGCCCATTCCCTTCATGTCGATGGCGCCGCGCCCCCACACATAACCATCGCGCACCTCGCCGCCGAAGGGGTCGCACGACCAGCGCGCCGGGTCAGCCGCAACGACATCCATATGATGATAGAGCAGGATCGGTGGCTTACTGCCGTCGCCGCGCAGCCGCGCCACCAGGTTGACGCGGTTCGGTGCGGAGGCGTAACGCGTGGCCGTCAGCCCGCGCGCCCGCAGCACTCCGTCGAGATACTCTGCTGCAGCGCGCTCGTCGCCGGGCGGGTTGATTGACTTGATCTGAAGATAACCGCTGAGCAGTTCGGCGGCTTCGGCGCCGATAGCGTTCCAATCAATCATCGCAACTGTACTCCTAACCCCGGCGCGTCGGACGGGATAGCCTGGAAAGTCGTCATATCCACCTGATAACCGGTGGCCGGATCGTTGGTGATGAAGAGGGGGCCCAGCAGCTCGCACGCAACCAGGCTGGGGTTGGCAACCATGAAATGCAGTCCAGCCGCGCTGCCGATCGAGCTTTCGCCCATCGAGCCGAGGATGCAAGGCAGCCCGGCGGCATCGGCAATCGCTAACATCCGAACCGCCTGGCGGATGCCGCCGCATTTCATCAATTTGATGTTGATCATGTCGGCAGCATGGGTGCAGGCAATCTGCAACGCCGCTTCCGGTCCGTGACAGCTTTCGTCAGCCATGATCGGAATGTCCACAGCGGCGGATACAGCAGCCAGCCCTGCCAGGTCATGCGCCGCCACAGGCTGCTCGATCCAGTCGATAGCAAAGCCGCGCAGCGCGTCAATCGTTGCCAGCGTCGTTGCGGCGTCGCGCCAACCCTGGTTAATGTCAAGGCGCAGGCGAATGTCGCTCCCGACGACGTGGCGAATGGTGGTCAACCGCGCCAGGTCATCCGCTGGGCTGGACCCCAATTTGACCTTCAACACGGTTGCGCCCAGCTCGACGAAACGTTGGCTCATTGCCGCCATTGTCGCCGGTTCGTCAAGTGGGATCACCGGGTAGAGCGCCGCTGCAGGACGCGCCTTGCCGCCGAGAAGCCGATGCACCGGCGCACGCAGCGCCTGCCCCATGAGGTCGTAGAGCGCCATATCGATGGCGGCGATGGCGGCGGGATAGCCCGCTAACTCACGCAAGGCATGCACCACCAGCGACTCACTGTCGAACGGATCGCTCCCCACCAGGAATGCAGCCGCGCGCTGCAGCGCACGAATAACGCCAGCCTGCGTCTCGCCGGTGACAGCCGGATCGGACGCTGCCTCGCCCAACCCAATCAACCCCTCGTCGGTGTGCAACTTGAGCAGCGCATATTCCAGAGACGGATAGCTGCCGTAAGCAACGGTCAGGGCAGTTTGCAGATGCAGATCAAGGGGCGTAACTTCGACGGCTGTGATACGCATGTTACGCCTCCTGCAAGACAGGCTGACGCAGCCGGAAGATGGCAAAGACGATGGGCAGCACCAGCAGATGCACAGTGGCGAAGACGGCGAACATCATCTGGAAGCCCACAGCGTCGACCAACAGCCCGGCGAGCGGCTGCCCCAGCCCAATGCCGATGTTGCCAACCGCCATGATGAAGGCGAACATAAACGCAGCGATGCGCGGGTCGGCAAAATCCATGCCCACCGCCAGGTAGACCGTCTCGTAATAGCCGAAGGCGACGCCAAACAGGAAGACCATTCCCCACATCAGCCCGGCGCCCGGCGTGATCGCCAGCCCGTAGGTCACGGCAGCGGTGATCAGCAGCGCAGCGACGATGCTGGTGCGTTCGCCCACGCGCCGCATCAAGGGGCCCCCGACCAGACTGCCAGCGATTGCACCGATGCCAAATACTGCGGTATAGAGACCGACCGTCGCCAGCGCAATGCCAAAGCCCTCGTTGAGAAAGGCGCCTACCATGCTCTGGGCGCTGTAGAGACCCAGCGGATAGATCAGACCAAGCACGAGGAAGAGCAGGAAAGCCTTATCCTTGAAAGCCCCAAACGCGGCGCGTGAGAACTGAGTTTCGGGTGAACGCGTCGGGTCTTCATACACGAACAGGCTGAGCAACAGCGTCAGCAGCCCAAGCACAGCCACCAGATAAAAGATCAGCGCCCACTGCCCCTGCTCCGCCAGCAGCCCCATCAACGCTGCCATCACAACCGCACTGAACGCGCGCCCACCGACCATCAGCCCTTGCACCAGCCCGCGATCTGGCGGCGGCGTGGCGTCGATCGACAACCCGTCGGTCGTGGTGTCGTAGGTGGACATCCCCAGCGAAGCAAGAATCATCGCCGTGAGATAGAGGCTGAAGTGCTCAGCTGGCGAGATCGACGGCAGCAACACGAACGCCACTGACTGCAGCGCCAACCCCAGCACGATGTACGGCTTGCGATGGCCCAACCGCAACAGGCTGACGCGGTCGCTCAGCAGCCCGATGAAAATCTTGAGGATGAAAGGGATCAGCGTGATGCCGCCGACGATGCCGATCAATGAATAGGAAAGAGCGAATGAACGCAGGTAGAGCACATTAAACGCCGAAAAGAAGGTGAGCACCGCACCTTCCACAAAGTAAACCGTTGCGTAGAGGCTGAGTCGGAGGGTGCGTTGCGACATGATGTTTCTTCCTTTCTATCGTGGGATCATGAACCAATCACTGCTGGATGCTGCTGTTTTCGCTCAAGTCGAGCAATGCACCCGCGCGACCGGGATCAGGCTCGCCGCCGGACAGCGGCGTTAGCGCCATGAGCACCAGCATCCGCACGGACAGCCCTGCACCTAACGCGCCCGTGCGCAAAACATGCTGGTCGGCGGTCATGTTGCTGCCTCCGCCCTCTCCACTGCAACGCCAAGATAGGCAAGATAGGCGCGCGTCAACTCGGTGACCAATTCCTCATCGCCATAGGTTGTATCGCTGCGCAACGAATCCCATAACAGGACTTCACGCAGTGTGTAGAACATCTGTTGAAAACCAAACCTGATTGCCAGCGGCGGATCAGGATGGGTCATAGCCGTCGCGTGTGCCAGTAGCACGGACTGAAAACGGGGAAACAGTTCATCCCAGGCGCGCTGCTCGCGTGCGCGAAAGCGCCAGTCGGCGCTCTGGCGCGCTTTCAGGTACAGAGAGCGCAGCACGCCGCGCTGCTGACTGTACGTCGTCACGAACAGTCGGGCAACTTCCGCGATGATCGCTGGCAGTGGCTGACCGTCCCAATGCCCCGGCGTCAACAATGCCGTGATCGCCTGCTCAAATTCCACAAAGAAGCGCTCATCCAGCGCCTGCAAAAGCGCCTCTTTGTCGCGGAAGCGACCATAGAACGCGCCAACCGATGCGTCGGCGCGCTGCACCACTTCGGCAATGGTAAGTTCGTCGAAGGTCTTGGTTTCCAGAATTTGCGCAGCAGCGTCGAGCATCTGATGCATACTCGCGCGGCTGCGTTCTTGCTGTGGCGGCTGTGTAAGATAGGCGGCAAATGTCATGTAGCGTCACAAAATAGAATTAGAATTCTTATTTTATTTTATAATGTACATATCAGAATGTCAAGCTGCGTCGCTCAACTTTCCTCAACAAATGCGATCAGAATTATACTTCCCGCAAACGACCATCGCTGCTCTTGCAAAAGCCACGTCCATGACCGAAGCCAACCAACGCCTCGTCGAGCTTGCCAGCCTTTTTACCCGTCTTGGCTTCACCGCCTTTGGCGGGCCAGCCGCGCACATCGCCATGATGCATGACGAAGTGGTGATCCGCCGCAACTGGGTGAGTGAGCAGCACTTTCTCGACATGATGGGCGCTGTCAACCTGGCGCCAGGGCCAAACTCCACCGAGATGGCGATCCACATCGGCGCAGTGCGGGCGGGTTGGCGCGGGCTACTGGTCGCCGGCTTCTGCTTCATCCTGCCCGCCGTGCTGATCGTCTGGACGCTGGCGTGGGCCTATGTGCAGTACGGCGCGACGCCGCAGGCTGACGCGCTGCTCTACGGTGTCAAGCCGGTGATCATTGCCATCGTGTTGCAGGCGTTGGTTCGTCTCGGCCAGACGGCGTTGCGCAGTCCGCTGCTGATGGCGGCGGGCGCCGCCGTCTTTGCGCTCTATTTGGCGGGCGTCAACGAACTGGTGCTGCTCTTTGGGATGGCTGCGCTGGTGGCTGTGATCATGATGGCACAGCGCGGTCTCACAGGGCAGGCGGCGCTGCTGCCCTTGCTAAGCCTGAACACCCTTGCGGTCGCTGCGCAACAGGCGGCGCCGGTGACATTGAACCAGCTTTTCCTCGTCTTTCTTAAGGCGGGCGCGCTGCTGTACGGCAGCGGTTACGTGCTGCTCGCCTTTCTGCGCAACGATCTGGTGGTGCAACTCGGTTGGCTCACCGACCAGCAACTGCTCGACGCCATCGCCATCGGGCAATTTACGCCGGGGCCGGTCTTTACCACTGCAACCTTTATCGGCTATCTCGTGGCGGGGACGCCGGGCGCCATCGTGGCGACGGTGGGCATCTTCTTGCCGGCGTTTTTGTTCGTGGCAGTGCTCAACCGCATCGTGCCGACTATGCGCCGTTCGCCGTGGACAGCCGCGCTGCTGGACGGCGTCAACGTCGCCGCCTTGGGGTTGATGGCAGGCGTCACCTGGCAGCTTGGCCGCGCCGCCATCTTCAACTGGCTGACTGCGCTGCTGGCGGTCACAGCGCTGATCGTGCTCTTCCGCTTCAAGCTCAATTCGGTGTGGCTGGTGCTGGCTGGCGGCGCAATCGGGCTGGCGGCGTGGGGGCTGGCTGGGGAGATACCACTTACGACGCTCGAATTGTACAAATGATGCTAACCGAAAACACAAGTACCTTAGCCCATTGGTCGGAAATTAAGGCATT
>DGFH01000050.1 GCA_002391565.1 Anaerolineales bacterium UBA3905 | reverse complement strand
AGATGTGTATAAGAGACAGCGTCATGACATACACGATGTCGAACACTTTAAAGGTGTAAATGAAGCCAAGCAAGAGCACGCTGAGCGCCACCGGTCGCATCAACGGCAGCGTGATATGGCGAAAGCCCTGCCAGCCTGACGCACCATCGATGCTGGCCGCCTCATAGAGCGAGCGCGAAATGCTTTGAAGTCCAGGTAGCAACAAGATCATATTGAAGGGGATGCCCACCCAAATGTTGGCAATGATCGTGCCGATCAGCGCAGTTTGCGGGTCGATGAGCCAGAAACGCGGTTTATCCAGCAGGCCGATGCCTATCAAAACGTAGTTAATGATGCCGTTGCCGCCTTCGAACATCCACCGAAAGACGCTGCCGCTGACAACGCTTGGCAACATCCAGCCCAACAGCATGAAGGCGCGCAAGAGTCCGTTGCCGGGAAAGCTGCGGTTGAAGAGCAAAGCCAGGGCAAAACCGATTGTAAATTGGAAGATGAGAGAGCCAACGGTGAAGAGCAAGGACAAGACGAACGCCTTCTGAAAGGCCGGATCGCCGACCACTCTGGCGTAGTTGTCTAACCCTACGAATGGTGCTGTGTCTGACAGGAAGGTGCCCACCGTCACGTCGTACACGCTCATGCGCAGGTTGGAGAGAATCGGGTAAATCATGGTCAACGAGATGAAGACCAACGCTGGTGCGATAAACAGGTAGTTGCCCCACTTGCGCAAGCGGGCGCGGCGCACCAAGCTATGTGTTTGCTCGCGCATCTCGGCGCCAGGCGCAGGATGTGCCATCAAACCTCCTCCAATCGCAAAGCCTGTACTGATGTGGATCATCTCCCAGGAAGTTGGGACCTTCCTGGGAGACAAACAAAAGGAGAGTCAAACGCAAATCATCAGGCAGGCAACAGTGGAGTGATCTTGGCCTGTGCTTCAACTACAGCCACATCCACTGGTTTCTGGCCGCTGATAGCCGCCTGCATCATCTCTTGGACGGCGTTGGAGATCTCAGGGTATTTGGGGCCATAGTTGCGCGGTTTGGCAACCTTGAGCTGATCCATGAAGACCTTGATCACCGGATCGGTTGTCCATGCTGCATCGGTGGCAAGTGTTGCCAGGCTTGGGAGTTTGCCCGCTCGCACCAGATACTCTTTCAGGTTTTCAGGCTCCTGGCGCCAGATGAGTAAGTTCCACGCTTCGTCAAAATGTTGGGTGGATTTGATGATCGCCATGTTCTCACCGCCCAGGATCGAAGCGCCCTGCTTTTCGGCAGGCAACACCGCCACATCCCAGGCCAAATCCGGAGCATCGCTCTTGAGCACCGGAATCTGCCAGGGACCGTTCACCATCATCGCTGCCAGGCCATTGACAAATTGGTCCTTTACATCTCCCTGCGTCCAGTTCAAGATGCCCGGCGACATATAGCCGTTCTGCACCAGATCCACCCACAATTGCAGCGCTGCGCGGCCACCGTCGCTATCCAGCGTCGCCAGGTCTTCGCCTGTCATCCACAAGAAAGGCAGCCACTGGAAGGCGCCCTCTTCTGTCTTGACGCCGGACATGGCAATGCCAAAGCGTTGTCCCTCGGTCAGCGCCGCCGCTGCTGCGCGCAGCTCATCCCAATTCTTGGGCGGTTCGATGCCCGCCGGCTCGGTGAATGCTTTGTTGTACCACTGCACCAGACAGTTGCTGTTGTCCGGGATGCCGTAATTCTTGCCCTGATAAATGGTGGAATCCCATGGGCCGGGGAAGTAGTCGCCGCCTTTGCCCCATGCAGCAATCGGATCGGTGATGTCGGCAAGCACGCCCAAAGAAGCAAATGAAGAGTGATCGGGATTGTCGATGATGGCCACATCCGGCAATTGTCCGGCGGCGGCGCCTTGCAACAACTTCTGCTTGAGATCGCCGAAAGGAATGAAGGTGCGTTCTACGGTAATGCCAGGATGTGAATCGTTGTATTTCTTCACCTGTTCCATGACGGCCACACCGTTGGCGGAGCTTTCATCGCCCATGTAATCCCACCAGGTGAGCGTGACGCCGCCAGCGCCCGGCGCCGCTGCTCCGCCTGCTGCTGGCGCAGCGCTACTGCCTGCTGGCGTCGCCGCCGGTGCACAGGACGCCAGGAACATCACACCTGTGCCGATCGCCATTCCCTCCAGGAACCGCCGCCGTGAAATCATGTTGTCTTTCATCCTGATCTCCTTTGTTGAAAGTTTTGTCAGAAACACAAACTGAACCTGCCAGTGTACAGGTGGCCGGAAAACATCGAAGCGTTTAGTCGAAGCGATTCGATGACAGGGTAGCATATGGACATGCGTCTGTCAATATCAAAAATTTGCTATTTTGATTGGGAGAGCGCCTCAAGCTGACGGCGAAACTCAGCGAACAGCGCCGCCAGCGCCGCAGGGGTGAAGTGTGCGTTCAGCCCACTCGGATTGGGCAAAACCCAAACCGGCGTTCCCGCCAGCGCGTCGGGCTGACGGCCGAGTTGCGCCTTAGGCTGGCGAAACGCTGTACGATAGGCTGTAATGCCCAACACAGCGACGGATTGGGGCTGGAAGCGGCGGACAATTTGTTCGAGTCGCGCCGCCCCTGCGATCAACTCGTCGGCGGACAACTCAGCGGCCGTGGCAGTGGCGCGATTTACGAAGTTAGTCACGCCGCAGCCGTAGTCGAGAAGCTGGCGTTGTTCTGATGGATGGAGCTGACGTGGTGTAAAGCCGGCGGCATGAAGTGTGGGCCAGAAGCGGTTGCCGGGTCGCGCAAAATGCTGCCCACTCCAGCCGGAATAAAGTCCCGGATTGATGCCAACGAAGAGCACGCGCAAGCCAGGCGCGATGACATCGGCAATGCTGCGATCGGCGGCAGCGCGTAGCTCGGTCGGCGAGGGCTTGTCCTGTGTGCTCATGGCAGGAGAGTATAGCACAGGCGCCGACAGGTGGACGGGTGTGATTTTTTCTTCATTTTTGGCCTCGTTGTCTGTCGGGTACAATAGCGCCCACGACCTATCCCAACGCGCTGCCATCAGAAGATCGGCGAATGCCAAAGGAGACAACCTATGGGTGGATTTGCCACTGTGGCCGACATTGAGGCGTTTGAGGCGACGCCGTTGACCGACCGCAACTTGCCGGAGAGCACCTATGCCGCCATCCGGCGCACTGCGGAAGATTATCCTGAGGGGACGGCCCTGCTTTTCTTTTTGCAAGGGACGGCTTACCAGCAGGCCGTGTCATTTACCTATCGCCAGTGGCTGGCTAAAGTGCACCAGACTGCCAACATGCTGCACGATTTAGGGCTGCGTCCTGGCGCCACCGTCAGCTATATCCTGCCCAACCTGCCGCAAACCTATCTGGCGCTCTATGGAGGCGAAGCCGCTGGCGTCGCCAACCCGATCAATCCCTTGCTCGAGCCGGCGGGATTAGCCGAGATCATGAACGCTGCGCAAACCAGGATTCTGATCACGCTGGCGCCTTTCCCCAAAACCAACATCTGGGAAAAGGTGGCGGCGGCGGCGGACAGTGTGCCAACGCTGGAAACGATTTTGCAAGTCGACCTTGCCAACTATTTGCACGGCGTCAAACGACTGGCGGTGGGATTGATGCGGCTGGGCAAGGGCAAGGAAAAGGTGCGGGCGCGCGTGCTCGATTTCGACAAGACGCTGGCAGCCTATCCCGCCGATCGGTTGATGAGCGGGCGGGTAATCGGGCGCAACGAGATCGCTTCCTATTTTCACACCGGCGGCACCACCGGCGCGCCCAAACTCGCCATGCACACCCACTTCAACGAAGTCTACGATGCCTGGATGGGGACGGTCGCGGTCGATGTGCAACGGGATGAACGCATGTATTTGGGGCTGCCGCTGTTTCACAATTACGGCGCCATTGCCGTGGGGTTGGGCGCCTGGATCGCTGGCGCAACGTTGGTGATGGGCACGCCGCAGGGGTTCCGGGGTGAAGGCGTCATCCCTAACCTGTGGAAGATTCTCGCTCACTATCAAGTCAATTCACTGGGCGCCGTGCCGACGCTCTTCAAAGCTCTGCTCAACGTGCCGGTGGGTGACGCCGACATCTCTCCCCTGAAAGTGGCGATTTGTGGTTCGGCGCCGCTGCCGGTGGAGCTGGCGCGTCAATTCACTGCGCAGACGGGCGTCAATATTCTGGAAGGATACGGGCTGACGGAAGGCACATCAGTCTCTTCGGTCAACCCGCGTGCCGGCGAACCCCGTATCGGCTCCATTGGGCTGCGCTATCCCTATCAGGAGATGCGCGTTGCCCTCCTGGACGGCGAACGTTTCGTGCGCTTCTGTGAACCGGAGGAAGTCGGCACGGTGATTATCCGGGGGCCGAATGTCTTTCCCGGTTACAAGGATGAATTTCACAATCGCGGCGCTTTTATCGATACAGGCGATGGCAAGGGACGCTGGCTCAACACCGGCGATCTCGGCTATCAGGATGCCGACGGCTTCTTCTGGCTCACCGGTCGTCAAAAGGAGCTGATCATTCGCGGCGGCCACAACATCGATCCGCGCCAGATCGAAGAGCCATTGCATCGGCATCCGGCGGTGGCGTTGGTGGCGGCAGTCGGGCGTCCCGATGCGCGCGTGGGTGAATTGCCGGTGGCCTACGTGGAACTCAAGCCGGGCGCCACCGTTACGCCGGAGGAATTGCTGGAGTTTGCCCGCGCGACCATTGCCGAGCAGGCCGCCATCCCCAAACATATTCACATCGTGGAGCAGATTCCCCTCACCGCGGTCGGCAAGATCGCCAAATTACCGTTGGCATACGCCGAAATTCAGGATGTCTTGACCGGTGCGCTGGCAGAGATGGAAGGCGTGGCCAGCAGCCGGGTCGATGTGGTTAGCGACCGTCGCACAGGCGTCGTCGCCAGGGTAAAAGTTACGCCAGCCCCTGGCGTTGCGGCTGACGCCTTGAAGACGCGCGTTCAGCAAACGCTTGGGCAATACCCTGTCCGCAGCGAGGTGAGCATTGAGCGCGCCGGGTAATAGTTGCTGACCTCCAGGTTAGCTATTCATCTTCCCGGAAGCTTTGACGCTTCCGGGAAGATTGTGAATGTGACGCGTCGATTTCGCGTGTGAAGCAAGCGTTTGTAGGTCATTGCCGCTGGCGTGACATGAATGCGGCAGCAGATGTCCCCTATGCATTACACCCATGTGACCGAACCAGGCCACACCGCACCGGGCGTCGCGTCAGGCTGGACATCACGTGCGTTGCGCCAGATGCGCCGTGCGCGCCGCCAGCTCCCGGATCGACAGTCGCTCCTTGCCGCGCAGATAGGTCTCTAACAGGTCGCCCAACGGCGCCGCCCACTGTTCCGGTGCGCCGTGCATGATGCCCAGCACTGTGCCCACCAGCCCGGCGTTGCAGTCGACGTCCAGCCCGGCGTGCGCCAGCCAGCGGAAGGCAGTGGTCAGGTCGCCGTGGGCGTGCCAGAGCGCCAGCATGTCGGCGGCCAGATTCGGATAGGCGTGAATCCAGTTGTACTCCTCGAAGCGGGCGTCGAGCAGCCGCCACGCCGCGGCCGGGTTTGGCTCGCTGCGCAGGGTGGCGAGAATTTCGCGCGCCACTGCGACGTACTCGCTATTGGGCGGGATATAGTTGAGCGCTTCTTCGAGCAAGGCGCGCTCGTCGTTGCGCACATAAGCCAGCGCCGTCAGCACCGCTGCGTACATGCCACCGTAGACGCCGTTGCGCGCGTGCGAAACCGTCCCGTCGAGATAGGCCAGCCGCGCCGCCTCCAGCGGCCACCCCGGCGCCAGCATCCCACAAACCATGCCGCGCATCTGGCAGCCGATCCAGTCCACGTAGGGGTTGCGAAACGCGCCCGACTTGGGCGGCATAAGCCCCATGTTCAGATTACGGAGCGCGACCCACTCCGCCGACCAGCCGAAAGGAATCTGGCGCACCCACTCCAACCCAAGCTGACGCGGCGTCAGTCGGCGTCCGTATCGTTCAAAGACATCGAGCAGAACCAACTCGTAGACCACGTCGTCGTTCATCGTCTCCGGCGTCGTCAGGTAGGCGTCGATCACGCCGTAGACCTCGGCGATGCGGTCGGTGTGATAGCCCTCGATAGCAGTGCCAAACGCACCGCCGGCGAGTTGACAGAGCCAGCCGTTCAGCGTCCTGGCTTCCAGCTTTTCCAGCGCACGGCGATCCTGTTCCGGGTCGGCGTCGCGCAGTGAGGCGGCCACGGCATTCCAGCCCGGTCCCGGATAGTCGTAGCGCCAGTAGGGATGATTGGGAAGGCGCGGCGACGCGTGCAGCCTGGCCAGCAGTTCCGCCGTGAGTGCACGCAGGTCATCCATGCGTTGCGCACGCGCCAGTGCGATGCCGTCGGGCAAGAGCGCCTCGGCTTTGCGCACGTCGTAACCCTGATTCGCCAGCGACTCGACCATCTCGACATAGGGAATCTCCGGCGCGCCAGAGCCGGGCACCGTGGCGTTCCAGAAAAGCAAGATCAGGTCGTCGCCGGTGCTGTCTCTTATACACATCT
>DGFH01000283.1 GCA_002391565.1 Anaerolineales bacterium UBA3905 | reverse complement strand
CCCGGCTGCCAGACGGCGGCTTCTCCGGTCTGCGTCGGGTAAAAACGCTTGGCGCCGCTCTCCAGGTTGTAGACGCCAACGCCGACAAAATCGGGCGAAAGATAGGTGATCCACTGATTGTCGGACGACCAGCGCGCCTCAAAGCCGAGCTTCTGGCTGTCGGCAAAGACGGGCGCAGTCTCGCCGCTGGCGACGTGCATGATGTACAGGCGCGGGGGGCTGACGGCAGCCGCGCCGAAGTTGCTGGCGTTGCGTTGCGAAAAGAGCAGCAACTCGCCATCGTGCGACCAGGAAGGGCTGCTGCAAAAGGAGGTGGGGCAGGCGAGCAGCAGCTCCGGCGCGCTGCCCGGCGTCATCATCCACAGGTCGCTTGTCCCCTGCTCTGTCAGCGCCGCAAAGACGATGCGGTTATCGACCGGCGAGACGGCGAATTCCCACAAGCCCGCTTCCAGCTCGGTGAGCTGGGTTGCACCCGCTGCATCGGCGGTGGCGGTCTTTTCCGGCAGCGGCGCTACAAACAATTGTTCTTTGCCCTCCACGACACGCGTAAAGAGCGCCTGCGCGTGACCTGTGGCAAAACGCCAGATCAGCGGCGTGCTGAGGGTGCGTCCGTCGACGCTGCGCAGACCTGGCTCCAGTCGCGCAGTATAGAAGGTGTCCGGCGCCAGTGCGTGTGGGATGAAGGTCAAGGCGTCGCCCTCGATGCGCGTCTCGCCGGTGGTGGGCGGTTCGAGCAGCAACGTCGCCGACGTCGCCGGATCAAGCGGCTGGTCGAAGACGACGCGCAGCCGGCTGCGCGTTGAGACATGGGCCGCACCCTCCGCTGGCGAGATCGTCAGCACGCCCAGCCCCACCTGGTCGCCGCGCCAGATCAGCACGCCCAACGCCGCCAACGCCAGCGCCAGCGCGCTGAGCACGGTGAGGTCAAACCTGGTGAGGCGGGTCTTCATCATCGGCTTTTACTGACCGCCAAGTTAACTGTTTGTTTTCCCGGAAGTTCCAAAGCTTCCGGGAAGATTGCGAGCAATATCACGTGACAACCTAGAAATCGATAGATGCAGTGCAGTTCAATTCACACGTCACAATCGACGACTCACCATGTCACGACCACCAACCGACAATCACGGGTATAGATAGGGCTGCTCCGGCATCGCCACCGGCGTGATCGACTGTGCGGCGACTACTGGCAAGGGTGCACCGTTGAACGCTCCTGGCTCCAGCACCCCTTGCACCCGCACCCAGGCGTCATTCTCTAGCGTCGCCGCGTCGGGCCAGCGCACGACCATCGTCACCACATTGGCGTCGGCCACACAGCAGCTCACAATAAAGCGACTGATGAGCACCTGGTCGTCGGCCAGGCGTTCGTCGTGATAGACGAAACCGATCACATCCACCGGCTGACCGGCAAACTCCTGGGCAGCGTTGCTGGAAGCCGAAAATGCATTGAGCCAGTCAAGCAGGTTGCGATCGGTGGCATCTTTCTGCGCAGCGGCGCGCACGGCGGCGGGCAGAACGTTGCGCGGCTGCGAACTGACAGCGATCTCACGGTTGCCGATGGCGGCGGCGCCCAGCGGCTGCGGCGGCACGAGCACGCCCAACACCACTGGCAGCAGCACCAATGCCAGCCCGCCCCACGTCACGGCGTGGTGGCTATGCGCGTCGTCCGGATGATTGTTCGCAGCCCGGTAGCTAATCGCCACCACCACCAGCCCAACGACAGCCAACACCGTATAGAGCATGAAGCGCTGGTTGATGTAGAAAAAGAGTGTGCCATCGGCCAGCCGCGTGTAGAGAAAGAGCGCCAGCGCCAGCAGGATTAGCGCCTTGGCCGCCATTTGAAAGCGCGGACGTTGCAGCATGTTCTCACCACCCCAGGTTCAGATTCCACCAGACGCCCATCAGTAGCGACAGCACTAGCGGCAACACGATCAGGTAGCCCACAGCGCGACGCTGGAAGACGCCCAGAAACATCAGCGAACTCTTGATATCGACCATCGGGCCAAAGACCAGGAAGGCGATCACAGCGCCGGTTGTGAAGGCGCCGGCAAAGGCAAGCGCCAGAAACGCATCGACCGTCGAACAGACGGAGAGGACAAAGGCGAGCGCCTGCATCACCACAACGGAGATCACCGGCCCCTGCCCAACCGCCAGCAGCGCGCTTTGCGGCACCAGCGTCTGCATCGCCGCCGCCAGCATCGACCCGGCGATCAGGTAGCGCGCCATATCGAGAAAGTCGTCGCCAGCCAGTGTGAACGCCTGAGCGAAACGGCGGCCCAGCGGCGCCGGCGCGTGATGGTGATGGTCATGCACGTGGCAACAGGCGTCCTGGTGCGCCTGGCAGACCGAAGGCAACAGCACTTCCTCCGGTTTGGCGCGGCTGAAGATCAACCCGACCACGACAGCGATCAAGAAGCTGAAGACGATGCGTCCGACAAAGATCGGCCCCCAGCCAAACGCGCTGTAGGTGCTCAGAATCACGACCGGGTTGACCACCGGCGCGGCCAGCAAGAACGCAATGCCAATCGAGAGGGGCAGCCCCTTTTCGTAGAGGCGGCGCACCACCGGCACGACGCCGCACTCGCACACCGGGAAGACGACGCCCATCACGCCGCCGATCAGGGCGCCGGGCAGCGCAGCCTTGGGCAGGTGGCGATCAATGGCGCTTTGATCGACGAAGACGGCGATCAGCCCGGAGACGATTGCACCGGCCAGCAGAAAAGGCGCCGCCTCGATGAAGATGCCCAGGAAGATGGTGACAAAGGTCTGGACGCGCTGGTAGAGATAGGGCAACCCATCGCCGTTGACAAAGGCGTCGTAGAAGATGGCAATCAGCGCCGCCAACGCCAGCAGCGCGGTCAGCGCCCACCGCAGCCAGCGCGTTCGCGGGTTGGGGGTTGGCGTTGCGGCGACATTGGGTGCAGCGTCCGGTCGTTCGATGAACATGCGCAAGATTCTAAGTCAGGTTGGAATCACTGGGAAGATTCATGAACTCAGCGCGCTGAGTTCATGGCGTAGACGTTACTGCTCACGCCAATCGCGGTCGCGCGTCACATAGATCAGCGGCATGCTCACCAACGTGACAGCGTACTTAAGCACCAGGTTGAAGAGGAAGATCTGCCAGACGACCTCCCAGGGCAACACGCCGCCAAAGGCGCCAACGGCAAAGATCAAGTTGTCGATGGGCACGCTGACGCTGTTGCTCACCAGCACGCGCGCCCACTGGTGACGATGGGTGACGCGCGTGACAAACCAGTGATATAGTTCCGTGTCCACCAGCTCGCTGACCACCTCGGCGATGATCGAGGCGATGACGATGCGCCCCAACAACGTGGCGTTGAAGACGGCGCTCCACTCAGTTGTCAGCCCCCACGCCGGATCGCCGGGGACGCTGCTCACCCACCAGATGTAGAACGCAGCAAAGAGATTGACGCCGGCGGCCAGCCAGATCAGCGTCTGTGTATTGCGCTTGCCGATGGTCTTGTGCGCCACATCGCGCAGCGTGAAGGTGATTGGGTAGATGAAGGTGCCCATGTCCACCGCCAGCCCGGCAACGATGCCGATCTTGAGGCTGGTGACGTCAGCCAGCAGTTGTGCACCGATGTAGGCAGCGATGACGACCACCGCCGCTCGCGTCAAGGCCAGTGGAAGCGCGCCTTGCGTCCCCTCTCGCTGTACGGCGCCGAACGCGCTTGCCTGTTGCATACTCATGAGAAAAACTCCTTTGTTTTGGTAAGGCGGGAACTACGACCGCCACGAAAAACGATGCAAACGGCAAGGATAACCGGAAAGTCGCCTCGATGCAAAGGCAAGATAAAGAGTGACAAGATGAAGAATGATTGGAGTAGAGAATAATTGAAGAAAAACGGGGTTCTTTTACCGTCCACCATCCATGCGGGGACTGCGCGCCAGGCTCCCATCTCACGGGTTTCCAAGATGGGAGCCTGGCAACAAGGAGGAGTTTAAATGAACAGCAATTGGGCGCCTTCGGCCTTTTCGAGAAACTCCATCGCGCCAATAATGCCATCCACTTCATCCACCAGATCTTCGCGTTTCAGGTGCATCATTTCGGCGGCCATTTTGCACGCCCAGACGCCACAGCCAGCGTCGTGCACCATTTCCAGAAATTCGCGCACGGGCGGCATGTCCAGCTTTTCAATCTCTTTCTTCATCATCGTCGTCGCCATGTCGGTCATGCCAGGCAGACCGCCGACGAACTGTGGCATGTGCATGGCCGGATTGCCCACCGGCACGACCTTCAGGTGATCCACCTTTTCTTTCGTGATGATATCCATGCCCCAAAAGGTGAAAAATAGATCGGCCTCGATGCCCATCATGCGGGCGGCGTTCGCCAGCACAAGACCGGGATAGGCCATGTCCAGACTGCCCTTTGAGCAGATGATCGCCAGCTTGCGTTCCTCAGACATTTTCGCTCTCCTGTGAGTAGTGATCTTCGATATCTTAGAGTCGAACCATCTTCTAACCGCAGATGATGCAAAAGAAAACCTGCATCATCTGCGGCGCGTTTCCACGCTTAAATACAGCCCTTCGGCTTGGGATAGCCGGCGCAGCGAGCGATCTTTCGGGCAGGGCCTTTGGGGAAAAGTTCGTACAGTTCCTTCGTGTCCACGCCCGAACGCTTGCTGATCGCGCGCAGGGAGGGAAATTCACCGCTGCTGGCGGCTTCCTGGCGCACCCAGTTGATCACCTGCCAGTGGCGTTCGTTCAGGGGCGCAATGCCTTCTTCAGCCGCCATCACTTCGGCAATTTCTGGCGTCCACTCATTGGGATTGGTCATGAAGCCTTCAGCGTCCAGTGCAACGGTCAATTCTTTGGTCAACATGGTATTAGTGTCCTTTCGTTCTATCGATTTGAGTCTTGAATTTGTGTTATTCGTCATGCGTCACTCGTCATGCCTGGTTGCGCGGCGTCCGGCGCCTAAAGCCTGACGTGTGACGCATGCGTGTGATGCCTGCTATTTACCATTGAACGGCGCCTGAGCTGATACACGGCGCAATGTCTCCAGCGTGATGGCGAGACCACGACGAACTTCAGGGTCGCGCATCTGTTTGATCAGCCCAAACAGACCGATGTCCAACTGACCGCTCTGCGCCTCGCGCTCTGCTTCGTGGAAGCCTTGCGTCAGGTTGTTGAGCATCGTCATCATCTCTGGCTGCGTCAAAGCCTTGACAGTGTTGAGAATCAGCACGACGTTGTCGCCCAGTTGTTTGACATCCTCCTCGCTGAAGGAAGTGACGATCTGATCCAAAACGTACATTCCCTGGCGGGCAAAGCCAAAGTAGCCCTTGCGTTCGAGCGTCTCCAGTTGTGCAGTCGCCCCGGTCATCATGTCCTTGGTCAGGGGTGCGGCATCGCGGATGAAGTCGTGGGCGCTCTCCAGCGTGTCAAGCATCTCGTTAAGCGTGCGTGTGTTGCGTGCCAGCCGCTTGACCAGCTCCGTTACATCGTCCAACGTAACGAACTGCTGCATCTCTTCCAGTTGCGTTTCCGCCACCCCGTACGCCTCATGGACGATCGGCATCAGGTCGGTGAAGAGATCGTCCCAGGTTTGCTGGCGACGTCGGTCGGCCTCAGCGCGTTCCATCAAATAGTTCACCTGTGCACCCAGCACGCCGATACTTTGCGCCATCAAATCGAGCTTCTGGCTGATCTCCGCCAGCTGATCCACAGTGCGAGTGATCGGGCGGTCGGTGTCCATGACTACTGTGCTCATGCTTGCCTCCTTGTGGCAGGATTCTGCCGTTAGCGCTGCCACTTGCCGGCCATGCTCATCTGCGCCGGGATCGGCATTTCCTTCCCCTTGAGCAGCACGTTCCAATAAGTCCAACGGAACATCATCTTGCCCCAGTGATTCACGCGCGACTCGCGCAACAGGCTGAAGGGGCCGATGCCAGGCATAGGGAACATGCCGGGCAATGGCTCGACATCGTAGTTGAAGTCGATCAGGAAGCCCTTGCCATGACCGGACTCGATGAAGCAATTGGCGTGGCCGTCGAAGGTGGGCAGCAGTTCCAACCCGTCCAGATAGCGCATGAAATTCTCGATGAAGACATCCACCTGGAAGTGCGCCACGGAGCCGGCCTTGGAACTGGGCAGGTTGGTGGCGTCGCCCAGCACAAAGATATTGTCGTAGTCGCGCGCCTTGAGCGTGTGCTTTTCAGTTGGCACGAAGTTCAGATCGTCGCCCATGCCGGAGCGTTCGATGACCTCTGACCCCATGTTGGTGGGGATCGAGACGAGCAGATCGAACTCGATTGTGGTGTCGTCGTACGCACGGATCACCTTTTTGTCGGCGTCGACGCCCGCAATGTTGAAATCGGTGATGAGCTTGATGTTCTTCTGCTCCAACAGGTCGCCAAGCTGACGGGCGGCAATCGGCTTGGTGAAGGCGCTTGAGAGTGGCGTGGCGTAGACCAGTTCAACGCGGTCGCGCATGTTGCGTTCATGGAAGAAGGCATCCGCCAGGAAGAGAAATTCCAACGGCGCCACCGGGCACTTGATCGGCATCTCGGCCACGTTGAGCACCAGCCGCCCACCCTGCCAGGTGCGCAGGAAATGATGCAGCGCCACCGCGCCATCCGGTGTGTAAAAGTCAAAGATCGATTTGCGCCACTCATCTTCCATTAAGCCGGGCGTCTCTTCGGGCACGATATGCGAACCGGTGGCGATGATCAGGTAATCGTAGCTCAACGTGCGATTCTCTTTGACGAGTTGCACCTGATTCTTATCCGGCTCAATCAGGCGAATCTCGGAGATGATGACCTCCACTTCGCGCGGCAGGTAATCGCGCTTGGGGCGCATCACATCCGCCTTGCCGTAAGTGCCAAAGGGGATGAAGAGAAAGCCGGGCTGGTAGTAGTGTGTTTCATCCTGGTCGACGACGGTGATGCGCCACTCTGCCATGTCCAACTCATGGACAAGCCGGTTGGCGACCATCGTGCCGGCTGTGCCGCCGCCGAGAATCAATAGACGTTTCATGACTGACTCCTTATATCCTGGTCAATTCTGCAATATTGTGCAGTTTCGTAAAGAGAATGTTGCGTTCGTTCATAATGTGAGCGACGATGTCGGCGATACGCTGCACGTAAGCCAGCACCTGTCGCCGCTGATCATCGTTCAAGGTAAACGCCTGCGTCATCGCCTGCCGCACTTCCGTCTCGGACGCGTCTAAATATTCGGTCAGGCGCGCGATCTCGGTGTCGGCGGGGGGCCAATGCGTTGGCGCAATGCCACTGACGACCACCATCGCCCGTAGTTCACTGCCGACGCGCACCAACCCGCGCGTGTGCAGCAGACCGAGATAGCTGCGGCTGAAGGTGGGCTGCAGATCTGGTTGACGCGCCAGCGCCGCCCACTCCTGCCGACATTGCTGTTGCGCCGTGGGCGAACGCTGCGCCAATGCGTACAGGCGACAAACATGGCTCGGCGCCGTCACTGGTCGCCCGTTCAGGTCGGTCACCACCAACATCACCCCCAGGATGTCGGCGAACGCGTCCTGGATACGCTGGACGCACTCGATCGGGATCAGTTTGCTCAGGTCCGATTCGTTGGGGGACGATGCATCCTGCACAGTAGCGCCGACGGGACTCTGCGTCTTGAGCCAGCCTTCGATGGATTGGCGCGGGAATCGCCATTGGCTGCCCACCTTGACGGCGGGAATGCGCCCATCATCGGCCATGCGATAGATCGTCGTGCGATCAACGCGCAGGATATCTTGGAGTTGGCGGGTGGTGAGAAACTCGGACATCTTCAGCCTTCGTGTGATCAACGTAATGTGTTCAATGCATCTGATGCAATCAGTTATATTTAGTGCATCCAGTTGCATTCGCAGCATAGCGTGCAATGGTGTGCAGCAAAGGTGACGCGTGTCCCAACGTTGCCGGGACATCTGTCATGCATTTGCCGGACGCCCAATGTAGAGCGCCCGACTCCAGTGTGTGGAGCCGGGCGCCAGTGAGGTGTATAGGAGGATGTTAGAAGAAACTTAATTTACGGCGACTGCGTCGCACTTAATATTGACCGGTTTGACCTTGTCCACGTTGACTGGTTTGCGTTCAAAGCGTGCCAATGCGAACGGCGACTTCCAGTTCAATTGACTTGCCAGCTGATTGCGCTGCGCTGCTTGCAATCTATCCTGGTGGTCGAGCCGGGCCAGCTCCATTTGTTGAAGCGGATTCATGGTTAATCTCCCTTTGCTTGCGCTGTCGATCTCTGCTCTGTTCCGTCAGCGCTCGACCCACCGGTCTGCGCTCCTCAGGCCGCTTCGTTCGGCATCACTGCGCCGACTTTCCCGACCTTTGCCCCCGACCGCATCAGCCGCTGCTTCACACCTGCCACCACGGCGGCGACACGCTGTACAACGTTGATGCCCGCATTTCCCAGTAACGCCCGCTTGCGATTCTCTTCGGCAGCCGCGCGGAGCATGTCCGCCTGGCGCTCCTGGGCCATCACCACATCGTTATAGTTCAACATGACGCGCCTCCTTCTTCGGCCCCCTTGTCGCCTGCACACATTTAGTGTATATTGTGTGCATCGCTGTGTTCCACTTACACACCTATAGTAACACACAAATTGCACAATGTCAATAGGTAATTTGTGTATTTTATGAAATTCGTTGAAAATGCACTCCGTGGTTGTGGATATGTTTTTGTGTGTATTCCAGGGGGCTGGCAAAGGTGATGGCAACACACTCCACCCGGCGCCTTGAAATTGAGGTCATATGCCTACATTACCATCGCAGGACGCGTCGCCCATCGTCCCGGCCATTGGCGACGCCGTTGCCGCCGGCGCGGCGATAGCCGCCTGTCTCCAGACGTGGGGCGCCGACGCCGAGCTTCAAGCGACGGCGCGCCTCGTGCCGCAAGTCTTGGCGCAGACTCTCGATCTGGGCGAGGTGGCGGCCACACATGGCGCCGCCGTGGCGGCGCTCTGTCGCGCATACAGCGAGTTGATGAACATCCGCGCCGACGCACAATGGAACGGCGCGCCGGCAGCCTGGTTACGCACGCTGGGGTACATCGCCGCATACCGCGATCCGCGCCTGGCATTCTTGCTGATTGCCCAGTTGTGGCAGCAGGTCGCACCCTCCTCCACGCGTCAGGTAAGGCCGCGGCAGCAGGAACGTGAACTGGCGCGCGGGGCGCTGGCGCCCCTGCTGGACATGCTCGGCATGCGCATACCCCGCATTGAACTGGAGGGGCTGATCTGTGAAGATTGCGATGACGACACCCCTGACGACTGGCGACAGACGGCAGAGGAGATCATCGCAACGCTGACGCTACATCTGCCCACAGCAGAGTGTATCCCCGTTGACTACACATTGATGTTAATTCCCACAAAATACACACAAATACACAATTTATCTTTTCTCGGCGGACGTAATACGCAGAAACTCGCACATACGCTGAACATCCATGTGTTGGTGAGCGACCTCGATACGTGTTATCAGGCGCTGCGTTGGGTGCATAGTCTGTGGATTCCCATCGAAGGCACACTGATCGACACCCTCAATGCCCCGCGCGTCAGCGGCTATCGTGCGCTGCACACTGCGGTCGTTGCACAGCTGCCGGGCGGCAAGACGCGCATCAATGTCGTCATTACGACACAGACGCAATATCCGATCAACATGTGGGGGGTGGCGGCTGTGCATTTACGCGGCCACAAGACCGAGACCATCCCCGGCGCCTGGTGGAATCATCGGTCGGCCGGTGCGGCGCAGATCATGAGCGCCGCACCAGGCGCACTCCCGGAGCGCCTGTTCGTATTCAGCCCTCAGGGTCAGCTCTTTGGCTTTGATCGCGGCAGCACCGTCGTCGATTTCGCCTATCACGTGCACTCCGAGCTGGCGGAACAGTGCCGCAGCTTCACCGTCAATGGGCGACAGGTCGAGCCAGCGCACGTACTGCGTCACCTCGACATCGTGGAGTTGGAGCATGACCCTAAGGCGCCTGGCCCCAACCGGCGTTGGCTGTTGGCGGCGCACACCAGTCGCGCCCGCAGCGCCATCGAGCGCTACCTGAAGCGACAAGGTCCTGGCGCCCATCACGGTCAGAAGCTGATCGACGAACGGCTCAAGACGCTGGAGCAACATTATGGCTTCAACCTGCCCCCCGAAAAGGTGGAACAGGCATTGCAGGCCACTGTGCGGCGCGAGGCATTCGCCGCCAAAGATGACCTGCTCACCGCCGTTGCCGCCGGCCAATACCCGATTGACCGCATCCTGCATCGCCTCTTCGAGAAGGAGATTTTGCGCCTGATCGATATTCCACGCGGGCTGCGACTGCGCCCGCACCAGCTGCACTTGGCGCAGTGCTGCCGCCCCAAGCCCGGCGACGTCATTGTCGGGCGCGTCTATCGACGTCACGGCGAGGCAGTCAATCTCACGGTGCACAAGGCGGTGTGTCCCCATATCGCCAACCACCCCGACCTGACGCCGCTCAAGTGGCGGCTGCGCCCCAGCATGCTGACCGTGGCGCGCATTGACCTGCGCGCGCTCGATGAAGAGGGGCTGCTCGGTGCAGTGATGGCCGCAATCTACGCGCGCCAGCCGCGCGTCACGCTGCATCAACTGCACGCGCTGGCGCGCCACGGTTCAGCGCGCATCCAGTTTGATCTGCACGCCGATCAGGAAGCCACCGTTGCCGAAATTGTCGATGCGCTGCGTTGTCTGCCCGATTTCACGGTGACCGACGTGCAGTCGCTGCAATTGCCGCCCTCTGAACTGGCGGAGTGGCAGGAAGTCGCTGGCGGCGCCAGCTTCAACCCCTACTCGCGGCTGCCTGTCCACCAGGATGCTATGTTCTTTGGCCGCGCCCAGGAACGTGAGCGTATCGTCGAGTATCTGCGCACCCAACAACCCGGCGTCTGGCTGATCGGGCAGAAGCGCGTCGGCAAGACCTCGCTGTTGTTGCACCTCAAGGAGCACTACCTGCCGGCGCGCAATTTCACGCCGGTCTTCATCGACTTTCAGTTGATGGGTCACCCTGCGCAAACCAACCTCTTCTACCAGGTCGCCAGCATCGTCTATTCGTCGCTCAGCAGCGAGGGGCGGTTGGGCGACGTCGGCGCGCCGCTGCACAGCCTCTTCGATGACGACCCGGCGCGTCGGCTGATCGAGTATCTGCAGAATGTCCAGGAAGCGCTGAACGGGCGTAAGTTGGTGCTGCTGATGGATGAGTTCAGCCGCCTGACCGACGCCTACCTGCAGGGTGAGCTGGAGGGGGCTATCTTCGACCGCTGGCGCGGCATGATGCACACAACGCAGCGGCTGGGCATCGGCTATGTCGTCGTGATGCAACAGCAAACCTGTGACACGCTCGTGCAACATCTCCAGCAGACGCCGAACGACCCTTCGTGGCGCCTGATGGATGTCGGGCAGCGCATTCAGTTGCGTCCGCTCGAAGGTGAGGATGTGCGCAGGTTGATCGAATGGCCGATGCGCACGCACCTGGATTACACCACCGAAACGGTGGACGCCATCGCTGATCTGACCGGCGGCAGCCCGTTCCTGATCCAGGCGTTCTGCCACAACCTGGTCATGCACATGGCGCATCAAGGGCGCCAGCAAATTTTGCCCGACGATGTAGAACGCGTGCGGCTCGACTTCATGCAGCCGCAAGATCATACCTTTGCCCACATGACCGAGATGTTGCGCGGCATCTCCAACCACGTCGCGGCGGCGCTGGCGCGACTGGCGCACACCGCGCCCGACGGCGAAGTCAGCTGGGCGAAGTTGCGCGCGGCGCTCCCTGGCGTTGCTCCAGAGAGTCTGCGCACCAGCCTGCGTACACTGACCGAGCAGGATATTCTCCAACAGCCCGCGCCGGATCGCTGGCGCTTTGCCAGCCGTCTGTTTCAGCAGTGGTTGGCGATCAATGGATAGAACGTCTGACGTGTGACGTCTGGCGAGCAACAAGTGACGCCTGACGTGTGACGCATACGTACGGCAAGGAGGTGCGAGATGGATGCCGGACGCAGATTTTTCGGACGCGAGCGTGTGATCTACGAGATAGTGCGCGGGGTGTTGGCGTCGCAGCCACAAAGTTTTTCGCTGGTCGGCCCCAAACTGGTTGGTAAGAGCCAGTTTCTCCACTATCTCGCCAGCGAGGATGGCCCGCTGTTGGGTGAAGCGTTCGCCAGCCAGCGCCCGCTCGCCTTTGAGGATGGCGCCCGCGTCATCGTGACCTGGGTCGATTGCGACTGGCAAGACGCCCGCGCCGATCTGACCGCCTGGATCTATCACCAGATTCAGCGGCAGGTGCGCGCCGCCGGTCTCAGCCTCGACTGGCCGGCCATCGAGGCGGAAGTCACCATCAGCCGGCGCATCTGGCGCGTTGCCCGCGCACTGCGGGAACAAGAGCTGCGACTGGTGCTGCTGATGGACAACTTCGACCGCGTCTTCGAGGAACAGTGGCTGCGCCGCGACACGGTGGACGAGCTGCGCCCGCTCACACTGGAAATGGCATTGGTCGTCGCCACCGAACAGCCGCTGCATGACCTGGATCGCGATCTGGCCGCCTCGCCGCTCTTCAACGTGATGACGCAGGTTTTCCTGGGGCTGCTCGACCCGCAGGCGGCGCGCGCGTGGGTGCTGGCCTACGCCGACGATTTCAGTGGGGTGAACGTGCTGGCGGACGCGCTGGTCGACCTCACCGGGATGCACCCGTTTCTGTTGCGACGACTGGGCGATATTCTGCTCGAAGTGCGCGAGATGATCGTGGGCGGCGGCGCGTTGGGGCCGGAGCATCTGCCGTTGGTGCGTCTGCGCCTGGCGGAGCATGGCCGGCTGGTCTTCGAGACTTCCTTCCGCCGGCTACAAAAGCTCCCGCCGCGTATCCGCCCCGAGAGCATCGACAAACTGGTGCGAGCTATGCTCGGCGGTTCGTTGCCACTGGCGGCAGTCACCATGGAGGATAGCGCCGCGCTCAACTGGCTGATCAACCAGGCGATGGTGATCTGTTGTGTGCGCGGACAGCAGAGTGGTTATCAATTTTTCACCCCGCTCTTTGCTGAATATCTGGCGCGGCGCTGGCAAGGGGACGCAATGACTGCTGCGCCGGTGGCGGCGCCATCTGCTCCACCTGAAGATGCATTCGACCAATTCAGCAAGACCGAAGCGGCGCTGCTCCGTTATTTCAAGGCGCACGCCAATCAGGTCGTCTCCACCGAGCAGTTGCTGGCCGAGGTGTGGAAGCGCCCCGACGCCTCCAATCGTCGCGTGCAGGAAGCGATTCGTCGGCTGCGGTTGCAACTCGAAACGATGGATAAGCCGATCGGCGCCATCGAGAATGATCGCGGGCGCGGCTACCGTTTTGTACCGGCAAATGCCTCTGCATAGTGTACAATCCTGTGTATGAGAACTGATTTTCCACTCGTTGTCATTCGCGGCGCCGGCGACCTGGCCAGCGGCATCGCCCTGCGCCTGCATCGCGCCGGCTTTCCCGTCATCCACACCGAGATCGAGCATCCACTGGCCGTGCGGCGCACCGTCGCTTTTGCTCAGGCAGTCTTCGACGGCGTCTGTCGCGTTGAGGAGGCGACCGGCCGTCGCTGCGAGCTTGCGGAGGCTGCCGCCGTTGTCGCAGCCGGTGAGATCGCTGTCGTCGTCGATCCCGCTGGGGAAACGCTGCGTCGCCTGCAGCCGCCGGTGGTGATCGATGCCATCATGGCGAAGCGCAACATCGGCACGCGCCGGGACGATGCACAATTCGTGGTGGCGCTGGGGCCGGGCTTCACAGCCGGCGTCGACTGCCACGCCATCATCGAGACCGCACGCGGGCATAATCTGGGGCGCGTGATCTGGCAGGGCAGCGCGGCGCCAGATACAGGCGAACCCGGTGAACTGCCGGGCATTGGCCGTCGCGCGTCGCGTGTGCTGCGGTCGCCGACCGCCGGTCACGTCATTGGGCGTTACGCCATCGGCGACCGCATCGCTGCGGGCGTCGAGCTGGCCGTCACCCAGGATGCCAAAGGGAGCGAACACACCATTGTCGCCCCCTTCGACGGCGTATTGCGCGGGCTGATTCACCCCAGCGTCAGCGTCCACGCCGGCATGAAGATCGGTGACCTCGACCCACGCGCCGACGTAACCGCCTGTTTCACCGTCTCCGACAAATCGCTGGCGATCGGCGGCGGTGCGCTGGAGGCAATTTTGATGTGGCTGGCAGACAACCGGCCACAATCGCAACGAAACGTGAAGCAGATTTGAGCGTATCAACCGGCAGTGGCGGTGCGCCCTCGCAATTCGCCCCTCGCCCCAATCTTCAAATGAAGGAGCAGGCAATGCAGGAAGTGGTGATCGTCAGCGCCGTGCGCACGCCGATTGGGGCGATCCGCGGCGCACTGGCGACGGTGCGTCCTGATGATCTGGCGGCGCTTGTCATTCGGGAAGCTGTAGCGCGCGCCAACCTCGACGGCGCCCTGGTCGAAGAAGTGTACATGGGCTGCGCCAACCAGGCGGGCGAGGACAATCGCAACGTGGCGCGCATGGGGCTGCTGCTGGCTGGCTTGCCGCACAGCGTGGCTGGCGTCACCTTCAACCGCCTCTGCGCCAGCGGGCTGAACGCCGTCAATCAGGCGGCGCGGGCGATTGCCTGCGGCGAGGGCGACATCTTCGTGGCGGGCGGCGTGGAGAGCATGACGCGTGCGCCCTATTCATTGCCCAAAAACCCGATCGGCTTTGGGCCATCGGGCAACATCACCGCCTACGACACCTCGCTGGGCTGGCGCTACCCAAACCCCAAAATGGAGGCGCTCTTCCCGCTCGAAGCAATGGGCGAGACCGCCGAGAACATCTACGAACGCAGCCGCGCCGGCGAGATTGCCGGCGGTGAGATCACGCGCGCCGAGCAAGACCGCTTCGCCCTGCAAAGCCAACAGCGCGCCATCGACGCCATTAACGCCGGACGCTTTCGCCGGGAAATCGTGCCCGTGCCGGTGTCACAAGGCAAAGGTGCGCCACTGATCTTCGACGCCGACGAATATCCGCGCGCCCGCAAAAGCGCAGATGGCCTGGTGCTCGACACAAGCATGGAAAAGCTGGCGGCGCTCAAGCCGGCGTTCCGCCCAGGCGGAACCGTGACGGCAGGCAACGCCAGCGGGCTGAACGACGGCGCCGCTGCGCTGGTGCTCATGTCGCGAGCGAGGGCGGAGGCGCTAGGCGTCGCACCGCTGGCGCGCTGGGTGGCGTCGGCGGCAGTGGGCGTTGATCCACGCGTGATGGGGCTAGGCCCGGTTGAGGCAGTGCGCAAAGTGCTGCGCCGCGCCGGGTTGACGCTGGCGGACATCGACCTGGTGGAGCTCAACGAAGCCTTTGCGGTGCAGGCGATTGCTGTGCTGCGCGAGCTGGGGGTGAGCGAGGCGATCACCAATGTCAACGGCGGCGCCATCGCCCTGGGGCATCCGCTGGGCTGCTCCGGTGCGCGCATCCTCACCACGCTGCTGCACGAGATGCATCGTCGCGCCGCCGCAGGAGAGTCGATGCGCTACGGGCTGGCAACGCTCTGCGTGGGCGTGGGTCAGGGCGAGGCGACGATTATCGAACTGGAAAAGTAGGGTTTCCCAATGAAACAAGTTCCTATCATCTCGGCGGCTGAGGCGGCGGCGCTGGTCAAAGACGGCGACGTGATCATGGGCGGCGGCTTTGGCATGACCGGCAACCCGGTGCATTTGCTCCATGCACTGGCGGAGACTGGGACGCGCGACCTCACCTTCATCGGCAACAACGTCGGCGAGCCGGGGCTGGGCGGTGGGCGGCTGCTGCGCAACGGCCAGCTCAGGAAGGCCATCGGTTCGTTCTTTACCAGCAACCCGGAGGCTGTGCAGGCAGCGCAGTCCGGCGCGCTGGAAGTGCAGTTGATCCCGCAAGGCTCGCTGGCGGAGGCGATCCGCGCGGGCGGGGCCGGCATCGGCGGCTTCTACACGCCGACGGCGGCTGGCACCGCGATCGCGGCTGACGCCGACGTGAAAATCATCGACGGCAGGCCGCATGTCTTCGTGCCGGCGTTGCGCGCCAATGTCGCCTTTGTGCGCGCCTGGATGGCGGACACCGCCGGCAACCTGGTCTATCGCATGACGGAACAGAACTTCAACCGCGCCATGGCGACCGCCGCCGACCTGGTGATCGCCGAAGTCGAGCAGATCGTGCCCGTCGGTGCGCTCGACCCGAATCAGATTCACACGCCCGGCTGCTATGTCGATTATCTGGTCGAGGCGCACGTCACGCTCGACGACCTCGGCACGTCGGCTTCGGTGAAGGGCGGCGCCCGCAAGGTGAGCGAGGCGCGCATGAACATGGCGCGGCGCGCCTTCTCCGAACTCAAACGCGGCGACGTCGTCAACCTGGGCATCGGCATTCCCACGCTGGTCGCCGACCTGATTCGCCCCGAAGACGGCATCATCTTGCACACCGAGAACGGCATGTTGGGCGTCGGCCCCGCGCCGGAGGAGGGCGGCGCGTTGGAATACCCTGTCAACGCTGGCAAGATTCCGGTGACGGCGTTGCCCGGCGCCAGCTACTTCGACAGCGCCGACTCTTTTGCCATGATTCGCGGCGGGCACATCGACGTGGCGATCATGGGCGGGTTAGAAGTGGATGAAGCGGCCAATCTCGCTAACTGGGCGGTGCCAGGGCAGCCGCTGCTTGGCGTTGGCGGCGCCATGGATCTGGCGGTGGGCGCCAGGCGACTGATCATTACAATGCAGCACACCAACCCCGACGGCAGCGCCCGGATCGTGCCGCAGTGCACACTGCCGCTGACAGCGGCGGGCGTCGTCGATCTGGTCATCACCGAACTGGCGGTGTTCTCGTTCGAGAGCGGTCAGCTCACGCTGATCGAGCTGATGCCCGGCGCCACGCTCGACGAAGTGCGCGCCAGGACGACAGCGCGTTTTCAGGAGGTGCTGTCATGACCGAACCACAACTGGCGCGAGCGGCGGCGCTGCTGGCGCGGCTTGACGCCATCGGGCGCAACCTGGAAGCCAGCGGTCACGCGTTGGCGTTGCTTGGGCTTGGTTCGGTTGGGTTAGAGATGGAACGCATCGACGCCTACTCCGATCTTGATTTCTTTGCGATCGTCGAGCCTGGCTTCAAGCAGCATTACATCGACAATCTGGAGTGGATGGCGGCGGCGCCGATCGCGTACGCCTTCCGCAACACGGGCGACGGCTATAAATTGCTTTACACCGACGACATCTTCTGTGAGTTTGCCGTTTTCGAGCCGCAGGAACTGGCGCACATACCTTTTGCCGCCGGGCGCATCGTGTGGCAGCGCCCATCGTTTGACGCGCAGCTGGCAATACCGGTGTGCTCGGCTTCGCCGGCAGGGGAGGCTTCGGTCGAGTGGCTGGTGGGCGAGGCGGTCACGAATCTGTATGTTGGGCTGTGCCGCTATCTGCGCGGCGAGAAACTGTCGGCGGCGCGCTTCATCCAGCAATATGCAGTGGATCGCGTGCTTGACCTGACGCCGCGCATCGAAGCCGCTCAACCTGGCCGCGCCGATTCGTTCACGCCTGAACGCCGCTTCGAGCAGCGCTTTCCTGTCACCGCCGCAGCGCTGCCGTCAATGGTGTTGGGCTACGACCGCAGCCCGGCGTCGGCGCTGGCCATCCTGGTCTGGCTCGAAGCACATTTCCCGGTCAATGCGGCGCTGGCAGCGTTGGTGCGCCGACTGGCGCAGCAAGCGCATGATTGACGCTGACGCACACGGCGCCCTGGCTTACACCAACTGCTTGTACATGAAGGTCGTTGCCCCCAGACGACCATCGGGGAAGCGCGCATAGCCTGGGACGACGCCTGTGCGCGCATAGCCTAACTGCAGGTAGAGCGCCTCCGCCGGTTCGCCCGTCTGCGTATCAAGCACCAGGAGGGTGCGTCCGGCGGCGTGAGCTTCCTCCTCGACTCGCTGCATCAATGCACGGGCGATTCCGCGGCGGCGATAGTCCGTGTGCACCAGTAGCTTGGCGACCTCGGCGCGGTGGCGGCCATTGGGACGTGTTTCCAGCACAAGCTGCACCGCACCGGCGATCTCGCCATTGACCTGGGCAACCAGTAAGATGCGGTGTTGTGAGTTGATCTCGTCCGTAATCGAGTCCCAGTAGGCGCGTGCGTCGTCGTCGTCCAGCGGCGTCAGATAGCCAACCGAAGCGCCGTTGTGGACAGCATCTTGCAGAAGCGTCACCAACCGATGCTGAACGGTGCATGCTTCCACCGCCCCCAGCTGGCGAATCACCACCTCGCCCGTTGATCTCTGCATTGCCATACATCCTTTTCAACCACACGCCTGCAACCTGCCCGATGGATAGGTGCATATTGTAGCGGCGCGTGGCGTTTGGGTAAAAACGGCTGCTCGCAAGTCTGGGGTTGACTGTCCCGATATCGAGGCTACAGTCTCGACTGGCGCCAATCGGCAATGCGTCAACAAAACAAAGACCGGCAGGTGCACGCCTGCCGGTCAATCAGTCGGGGAGAAAGGATTTGAACCTTCGACCCCAGCGTCCCAAACGCTGTGCGCTGCCAGACTGCGCTACTCCCCGGAAACACCCAACGCAGAATAGTATACTACTCATTGCTTCAATCGGCAAAGGAATTGCAGGATGATTGTGCGATATCCACTATGCCCTTCGCACAAGTTTTCCGATTTTCCCACCTGACGCTATGATAGAAGAAAATCTTCGATTGTGTGCAGATGTTCGATCCTGCTCAATTCCCCACCCTCCGCTTCATCGATCATCTGACGCACATACAGTTCACAAGGATGCGACAATGACCTGGCAGAGCTATCTAGAAACCCATCAGGCCGATTTTCAGGCGCGATTGCTCGATTTTCTGCGCATTCCCAGCATCTCTAGCCTGCCCGAACATGCCGACGACGTACGCTCCGCTGGCGCCTGGGTGATGAAACAGTTACAGCACGCAGGCATGGAGCATATCGATCTGTTGGAAACCGGTGGGCATCCGGTCGTCTACGCCGACTGGCTGCATGCGCCCGGCCAACCGACGGTAATGATCTACGGGCACTTCGACACACAGCCGGTGGACCCGCTGGAACTGTGGGACAGCCCACCCTTCACGCCGGTGATCAAAGACGGGCGCGTCTATGCGCGTGGCGCCAGCGATGACAAGGGCAATATGCTGGCGCCGGTGCTGGCGCTAGAGGCGCTGCTCAAAAGCGAGGGCAGGCTGCCCATCAACGTCAAGTGCTTCTTCGAAGGCCAGGAAGAGATCGGCAGCCCGACCCTCCCCGCTTTCATTGCGGCTAACAAAGCGCGTTTTGCCTGCGATTTTGTGCTCAGCGCCGACGGTGGGCAGTGGAGTGAAGATCAGCCGGCGCTGCTCGTTGGGCTAAAGGGGTTGGCGGCGCTGCAAATCGACGTCGTCGGGCCGGCGTACGATGTACACTCCGGGCTGTACGGCGGCGCCATCCAGAACCCAATCCATGCGCTGGCGGCGATCCTGGCCTCGATGCGCAGCGCCGATGGTCGCATCCTGGTCGAGGGCTTCTATGATGATGTTGTGCCGCTCAGCGAGGTTGACCGGGCCGAGATCGCCCGCGTGCCTTACGATGAGGAGAGCGTGCGGCAGAAGCTCGGCATCGACGCCTTTTTCGGCGAACCAGGCTACACGACCCTGGAGCGCTCATGGGGGCGCCCCACGCTGGAGGTCAACGGCATCTGGGGCGGCTTCCAGGGCGAGGGCGTCAAGACCGTGCTGCCCAGCGAGGCGCACGCCAAGATCACTTGTCGGTTGGTGGCAAACCAGCGCCCGGACAAGATCGCCGCTCTGCTGGCCGAACACGTTGCGCAACATACGCCGCCCGGCGTCAAAGTCACGGTGTCGATCAAAGAGAATGGCGCCATGCCTTATCTGATGGCGGGCAATCACCCTGGCAACGCTGCTGCGCGCGACGTATTGGTGGAACTCTACGGCAAGGAGCCATTCCTGGCGCGATCGGGCGGCAGCATCCCGGTGACAGCCATGTTCCTGGAATCGCTGGGCGCATACACGGTTAGCTTTGGCTTTGGCCTAAATGACGAGCGACAACACTCGCCCAACGAGTTCTTCCGGTTAGAAAATTTCACACGTGGGCAACAGGCGTACTGTATGTTGCTACACCGTCTTGCGCAGTAGCATACATTGCATGCGGACGCCGTCACCAGTCTGAATTGACCTTAGGCTGTGTGTGGCGCCATCGTCATCTGGTCCGGCGGTCGTCATGCAAGAGGTCAGACATCATGCTCACAGGTCAGCAAGATTTGAGCGAAGTCCTGTTGGAGGTGGCGCACGCGCTCACCGCCAACCTGGACTTGCCCGTTGTGCTGCCCACAATTCTCGAGCAACTGGCCCGGCTGGTGGATTATGACAGCGCCTCGATCATGTTATTGGAGGGAGATTGGCTGCGTCCGGGGGCGCAACGCTCTATCTTCCCTATCAATTCGACGCCACTAACGCTGCAGGTGCATGAGTTGGCCCACGTCGAGGCAGCGATTACAACGCGACAACCGGTGTTGATTGAAGACACCGCTCAGGACCCGCGCTGGCAGCCACGCCCTGGCAGCAGCACCATTCGTTGCTGGCTGGGCGCGCCGTTGATTGCACATGAACGCGTGGTGGGGTTGCTCAACATCAGCCACCACATGCCGGGGCATTTCGACCAGACCAGTATGCAGACAGCCGGTGCATTTGCGGCGTTTGCGGCCATTGCGTTGAACAACGCCGCCCTTCACCAACAACTGCAAGATGAATTGACCGAACGCACACGCGCCGAAGCACAACTACGCGAGGAACGGGCACGACTGGCTGAACGCGTGCAAGAACAAACGGCTGCGTTGCGCGCCGCCAACCAGGAGATGATGCAGGCCTCGCGCATGAAGGACGAGTTCCTGGCCGCAATGAGCCATGAACTCCGCACCCCGCTTAACCCCATCATCAACATGACAGAGATCCTGTTGGAGGGCACGTATGGCGCCTTGAACGAGCACCAACGCCGCGCTCTGTCGATGGTTGCCGCTGGCAGCAAACGTCTATTGTCGCTGATCAGCGATGTACTGGACGTGGCGCGGATCGAATCTGGCAAACTACAGTTGCTTGCGCAAGAAGTGGATATCGATCATCTGTGCCGTAGCTGCCTGGAACGTACCATCCTGCCAGAGAAGAAACAACACGTCGCTTACACCATTGCGCCAGAGGCGACAACCATGATTGCCGACGAACACAGGTTACGGCAAATCCTGACCAATCTGCTTTCCAATGCCGTGAAATTTACAGCGGAAGGCGGCGCCATCGGGCTGGATGTGCAGTGCGAGGAGGAGCGCAGTTGCGTGACCTTCACCGTGTGGGACAACGGCATCGGCATCGATGAAGGCGATCTGCATCGCCTCTTTTACCCGTTCGTCCAGCTCGACAGCAGCCTCAGCCGCCGCTATGAAGGCACCGGTCTGGGGTTGACGATTGTGCTCAGACTGGTGGCGTTGCATGGTGGGAGCCTGGAGGTGACAAGCAACAAAGGCCAGGGCAGTCGCTTCATCGTTCGTCTGCCCCGACAGGCAGTGCTGGATGAGATCAGCCGTCCGCCAACGCCCTCCTCTGCGCCATCGTCGCCGGCTGTGCTTGTCTTGACTGCGCTCGACCGCACCTCTGATTTGTTCGTCAGGAACCTGCACGCCGCCGGCTGCGCCGTGGAGGTCATCATGCAGAGCACCGATGGCTTGCCCGCCCGCGCCCTGCCCGATTTGATCGTGGTCGATCACCACCTGCCGGCGAAAAATCTGCTACAGACATTACACAATATTCGCCAGAATGACCTGCGCAGCGCTGCGCCGATCGTCGTCCTGACCGCGTTGCACATGGCTGGCGATCAGGAGGCGGCGTTGGCGGCGGGCGCCAGCGCGTATTTTCTCAAGCCAGTGGCGCACCACGAATTCGAGCAGTTGCTGGCGCTCTGCGACCATCATCCAAACAACACCCTTCCATCTTCATTCACGGCGCCTGACGCTGGTGGTTTTTCAACCACCGGCGATTAAGCCGTCAGAGCACGCACCATCGCATTGTTATTGATTATCTGGAGGAAAAATCATGAGCACAGGCAAGTATAGTTCTGAGTTGAAAGTAGCATTTCGCCGTCATCCACTGGATGCAATCTTTAAACCGCGCAATGTCGCCGTGATCGGCGCCACTGAAAAAGAAGACAGCGTCGGACGCACGCTGCTCTGGAACCTGATCAGCAACCCCTTTGGCGGCACTGTCTTCCCGGTGAACCCCAAACGCAGCAACATCCTGGGTATCCGCGCCTACCCGTCGATTCGAGACGTGCCGGATCAAGTCGATCTGGCCGTGATCGTAACGCCGGCGCCCACTGTACCGGGTGTGATCGCTGAATGCGTCGAGGCGGGCGTCAAAGGCGCCATCATCATCTCCGCAGGGTTCAAGGAAACGGGCGAGGCTGGCGCCAGGCTAGAACAGCAAATTCTGGAGCAGGCGCGCGACGCGCAGATGCGTATCATTGGCCCGAACTGCCTGGGCGTGATGAGTCCGCTCACGGGCATCAACGCCACCTTTGCCAAAGGCATGGCGCTCCCTGGCGGCGTCGGTTTCATCAGTCAGAGCGGCGCCCTTTGCACCTCTGTGCTCGACTGGAGCTTGCAGGACAACGTTGGCTTCAGCGCCTTTGTCTCCATCGGCTCGATGCTCGATGTGGACTGGGCCGACCTGCTCTACTATCTGGGAGACGACCAGCGCACCAAAGCGATCGTGATGTACATGGAGACGATCGGCAACGCCCGGCGCTTCCTCTCAGCGGCGCGTGAGGTGGCGCTGGCCAAACCGATCATCGTGATCAAGGCAGGCCGCACAGCGGCGGCAGCTAAAGCAGCGGCCTCGCACACCGGCTCACTGGCAGGCAGCGACGACGTGCTCGAAGCCGCCTTTCGACGCGTCGGCATCTTGCGCGTAGATCGCATCTCGGACATCTTCTACATGGCCGAAGTGCTCTCCAAACAGCCGCGCGCCCAGGGGCCAAACCTGACCATCGTCACCAACGCTGGCGGACCAGGCGTGCTGGCGACCGACGCGCTGATCATGGGCGGCGGCAAGCTCACGGAGATCTCGGAGCAGACGATGGCGGAGTTGAACGAGTTTTTGCCTGCGGCATGGAGCCACAACAACCCGATCGACATCCTGGGGGACGCCAGCCCCGAACTCTACGCCAAGACCCTGGCCGTGGCGTCGAAGGACAAGAACGCCGACGGCTTGCTCGTCATCCTCACCCCGCAAGATATGACTGACCCGACGCGCACCGCCGAACAATTGCGTCAGGCCGCCGCCTCGCTGGGGCGCAAACCGGTGCTCGCCAGTTGGATGGGCGGCGCCGATGTGGCCGCCGGCGTCTCGATCCTGAACCGCGCCAGCATCCCGACCTTCCCGTACCCCGACACGGCGGCGCAGGTCTTCAACTACATGTGGCGCTACACTTACAACTTGAAGGGCATCTATGAGACGCCCTCGCTCCCCGTCGCCAGCGACGCCGAAGCGATGCACCGCAACCGCGCCCGTCGGCTGATCGACGAAGTGCGCGAAAAGGGGCGCACGATCCTGACGGAGTACGAGTCTAAACAGATTTTCAACGCTTACGGCATCCCAACGGTGGAGACGCGACTGGCCGCCACTGTCGAAGACGCAGTGAAGGAAGCGGCTGCGATTGGCTACCCGGTCGTGCTCAAGCTCAACTCGGAGACGATCACGCACAAGTCGGATGTCAAGGGCGTGCAACTCAACCTGCAAAATGAGGAAGCCGTGCGCGCTGCCTTCGAGACGATTCGCACCGCTGTCACCGAACGGCATGGCGCACAACACTTCCAGGGCGTCACCGTTCAGCCGATGCTGAAACTGGAGGGCTACGAGTTGATCATCGGCAGCAGCATCGATGCACAGTTTGGGCCGGTGTTGCTCTTTGGCACCGGCGGCGTACTGGTCGAGGTCTACAGGGATCGCGCGCTGGCGTTGCCGCCGCTCAACACCACCCTGGCGCGGCGCATGATGGAGCAGACCAAAGTGTGGGAGGCGCTCCAGGGTGTGCGCGGGCGCAAGCCGGTGGACACCGAGGCGTTGGAGCGGCTGCTGGTGCGTTTCAGCCAGCTCGTTGTCGAGCAGCGCTGGATCAAGGAGATCGACATCAACCCGCTGCTGGCTTCGCCGGCGCAGATCATCGCGCTCGACGCTCGCGTGGTGCTCCACGACCCAGAAATGGATGAGGATGATTTGCCGCGTTCCGCCATTCGCCCCTATCCTGTCCGCTACAGTGCACCCTTCGTGCTACACAACGAAGAAGAAGTGCTGATTCGCCCAATTCGCCCCGAAGATGAACCGATGATGGCCTCCTTCAACCGCACTCTGTCGCCTTACAGCATCTACCTGCGTTACTTCCATCCGGTTTCGCCAGCACAATTGATGTCACACGATCAGCTGGCTATGCTCTGTTTCGTTGACTACGACCGCGAGATGGCGCTGGTTGCCGAACGCAAGGATGAGCGTGGGCGCACCCAGATCGTGGGCATGGGGCAGTTGACCAAGTTACAGGGCACCAACGATGGCGAGTTCGCCATCTTGATCGGCGACCAATATCAGCGCACCGGGTTGGGAACAGAGCTGCTCACCCGCCTGATTCAGATCGGGCGCGACGAAAAGCTAGATCGCATCGTTGCCGAAATCCTGCCGGAGAACGAGGGTATGCGCCGCGTCTGCCAGAAACTGGGCTTCGAGTTCAGCAAGGTGCCGGGCAGCAACACCATCTTCGCCGAACTACCGCTGAAGTAGGCGCAACATTGAGGCTTGCACTGTAGTCATCGCCTCTGGCGTAATGGGACGCCATGTCACGCCAGAGGCGATGACCTATGCCACGCGACCCTATCACCTCTCACAACCCATCCCTCTTTGCGCGATAGGCGTCATGCCTGGCGTAGCATCAATCACAACGACAGTAGCGGCTGTCGACGTCCCTTCTCACAATTCGCCCCTTGCAATTGGCGCCTCAGAAAAGCAAGATTCCTCGTGCGCATCTCCCTTGATCGGGCATTCCGCCGATGCGCCGACCCTCTGGGCTGGTGCATGATCCAATGTAACCAACCGCGTCGTTCATCCTCCGAAAGGAGCTGCATGAAAGTCCTGATCGTAGCAACAACCAGAATGGGCGGCGGCGCCTGCGTGGGCGCCATTGCGCTGGAGGATGGCCGCAGCCTGCGGCTACTCGACGCACATGTCGACGCCCATGCTGGCGGTGGCATGCATTACGCCGTCGGTGAAGTGTGGGAGATCGACGCCGTCCCCGCCCCTCATATCGCCCCGCCGCACACAGAAGACATCCTCGTCCAGAGCAGCCGGCGCCTGGGCGCGATGCATAACCCGGCGCGCTTCATCGAACAGCACATGCCGCCTGTCATGGGCGGCGTCAACAGGCTCTTCGACGGCAGGCTTCAGCGTGCAGGCAGTGGCGCGCTCTACGTGGCGGCGTCGAGCGGGCTGCCCGGCTTCAGCACCACCTTCTGGCGTCCGGATCGCCCTCTCCGCCGCATCGAGACCAGCTATCGCATCCGCTATGCCTATCCGACGGAGAACGGTGACGTCACGCTGGCCTTTGTCGGCTTCCAGGAGCCGCCGCCGGAGCTACCCGCTGGCGCCCTGCTGCGCGTTTCGCTGGCGCGTCCCTGGCGCCCGACAGACCGCCCAGAGGAGGAGTTGCGCTGCTATGCGCAATTGTCGGGCTGGTTCGAGGCGGCTGCCGCTGCAGCGCCGGCAAGCGAGCCACTCCCCACTACGGCGCCGCGCGTCGATCTGGATCATGCGCGCCGCCTGCTCAAGGATGTTTTCGGCTACGACGACTTCCGCCCGTTGCAGGCGGAGATCATCGCCAGCCTGCTGGCAGGACAGGACACCCTGGCCATCATGCCGACAGGCAGCGGCAAGTCGATCTGCTATCAACTACCGGCGCTGATTTTCAACGGCATGACCATCGTTGTCTCGCCGCTGATTGCGCTGATGCAGGATCAGGTGGAACAGTTGCGCCAGCTCGGCATCGCGGCGGCTTTTCTCAACAGCACACTCGACTACCCCATCTATGCCGCGACAACGGCGCGTATTCGCAGCGGCGCTATCAAATTGCTCTACACGTCACCGGAGACGTTGTTGCGTCCGGAGACGTTGATCATGCTGGCTGGTTGCAAACCCGCCTGTCTCGCCATCGACGAGGCGCACTGTATCTCGGAGTGGGGGCACGACTTCCGGCCAGAATATCGCCAATTGCTGAGCGCACGGCGTCACTTCCCCCAGGCTGTCTGTCTGGCTGTCACAGCCACCGCCACGCCACGCGTGCAGCAAGACATCAAACAGATGCTCCATTTCAGCGACAGCCAGACCTTTGTCGCCAGCTTTGATCGTCCCAACCTGTATCTGAGCGTGCGGCCGCGCGGCGACGGCGTGCGGCAGTTGTTGCATTTCCTCGCCGCACACAAGGATGAATCGGGCATCATTTATTGCAATACGCGTCGCCAGGTCGAGGAGGTGACAGCGCACCTGACACAGGCGGGAATCCTCGCCGTCGCCTATCACGCCGGGTTGGAGAATACTGTACGCGCCGTCAACCAGCGGCGCTTCCTTACCGAGGATGGCTGTGTGGCGGTGGCGACCATCGCCTTTGGCATGGGCATCAACAAGCCTGACGTGCGCTTTGTGGTGCACTACAGCTTGCCCGGCAGCATCGAGCACTACTACCAGCAGATCGGTCGCGCCGGGCGCGATGGGCTGCCCGCACACTGCCTGCTGCTCTACCACCCACAAGATGTAAGCACGCACTATCTTCATATCGAGGAGGGTGCGCCGACAGAACGCCCTGGACGCGTGGCGCGCCTGCAGGCGATGGATCGCTTTGCGCGCACGCGCGGCTGTCGGCGGGCGCCGCTGTTGGCGTACTTTGGCGAGCAGGCGCACGCCGAAACCTGTGGAGCGTGTGACAACTGTCTGGCAGGCAGTGCGCAGACGCCCACCGTTGACGTGACGCTCGAAGCCCAAAAATTTCTCTCCTGTGTACGCCGCACAGGCGAACAGTTCGGCATCAATTATGTGGTGGATGTGCTGCGCGGCTCCCATCGCCGCGAGATCACGGCGCGCCACCACGACCGGCTCTCGACGCATGGCATTGGCAAGGAGCACGCCGCGCCGGTGTGGCGGCAACTGGCGCAAGAGTTTGTGTTGCAGGGGCTGGTCGACCAGGACCTGACGCACGGCGGGCTGCGTCTGACCGATGCCGGCTGGGCCGTCCTCCGCAAGGAACAGGCTGTGCGCGTGCCCGCTGCCATCTTGACCGGCGTAAGTGCAGCGCATCAGACAGGGACTGGTGCGCGCGAGACGGGGCGGGGCTACGATGACCAGTTGTTTAGCCGCCTGCGCATCTTGCGCCGCGCGCTGGCCGACGAACTGCACATTCCGGCTTACATCATCTTCGGCGACCGCACGTTGATCGAGATGGCCGCGCGCATACCACAAAGCCTGGAAGAGTTGCGCACAATCTACGGTGTGGGTGAGGCCAAGCTGCGCCAGTTTGGTGAACAGTTCCTCGCCTGCGTGCGCACTTACTGTCAGGAAGAAGGCATCGATCCTGCCCGGCGCGCCTCTGGCGTGCTGCCAATGTCACTCAAGCGGCGCTTCGAGGAAGTGGGTGAACTCTTTGCAGCCGGGCGCAGTGTGGCCGAATTGCAGGCCACCTTTGGCGTCAAGCGTGAGACGATCATCCAGCACCTGGAGCGCTATCACCAGGCCGGTCATCAGCTTGATCATCGGCGGCTGCTGGCAGCGTCAGCGTTGACGCCAGAGGTGCGGCAAGAGGTGTTGCGCCGATTAGCGGCGGCGGACACTTACATGCTGGGGCCGATCTTCGAAGAGTTTGACGGCCTCGTGCCCTATGAGGAGCTGCGTCTGCTGCGGCTCTACCTCAATTGCCGGCGCACACAAGATGAGCAGGCAGTGTTCGAGTCGAGCGTGCGCTATCGGGCAACTCCGGCTGTTGCCGGCGAATCGGCCAGGTAGACAGCTGCCTTGCTTATGCCCGCCAACTCCGCGTCAACTCACGCAGATTGTCCCACAGGATGTAGAGCGCCAGCGCCAGAATGAGAGCGCCAACGACCCACCAGAAAAATTCGTAGAGCAGCACCAGCGCCGCGGCGATGGCAAGCGCTGTAGCAAAACTGCCCACGACGCGCGTGAAGGTGCCGCGCACGCTGGCTTCGATGAAAGTGAAGAGCGCCAGAATCGCCACCAGCCAGACGGGGAGAAAGCGTGGGTTGAAGGCAAAGAGCAGCACGAAGGCCACCAGCAACACCGTAACGCTGATTGCCGCCCACAACTCGGCAACCTGCCCGCTACGCGCCTGGTCAGACGCGGCAGGTGTATGCGCACGTTGAATATGCGCGCGGGGTGGCGGCCCGCCGCCTGCCTGCAGGTGTGCTGCGTGGTGGTCGAGATTTTCCAGCAGTGCGTTTGTGGCCGCAATATCCGCCTGAATGGCGGCAATAGCGTCAGCTTGTTGTGTGATCTTTTGACGGAGTTGCGCATAGAGAGAGCGTAAGTGCGGCTGGGTGCGGATCGCCGTTGCCTGTACATCCAACCCGCGCAGCGCAGCAGTGCTCTCCGTCACCTGAGCGCGTAACGAAGTGCGGTGGTCGACGAGCTGTTGGCGTTGCCGTCGCAACAGCTCCAGCGTGGCGGCAGTGGGCGCCACCTTATCCAGTCCGGCCCACCCCACCGGATCATACCAGGCGCGGCGCACCGTGCCGTCACGGTTGTACATGGGGCCGGCGGGTGCATCTTCACCAGCAAATGGATCCTGCGTGTACAGCCCCCACAACCCACGATACCCCTGCACCCAACCTACCGTCTCGTCGATGCGCACGGGCGTCGCCCACGGCTCGTCCCCGCCCGGCCCGATCACCAACCCATCGCCGCGCGCGTAATCGACAAACGGGATCGCCAGCACTGGCTCGGCGTCCTCGGCGGGCGTCTCCGGCTCGCGCATCAGCCGTTTCCACGCGCGCTGCACCTGGCGCGTGGCGCGCGTGATCGGCGCCAGTGCGTTGAGTTCGATCTTGGTCAGATACTCGCCGGCGCGAAAATAGGCGGCATGTGAACCGGCGCCGGCGTAGATCACCGGATGTTCGCCCACTTTCTCCACTTCGGGGTCGCGCCAGTGACGACGCAAATCGTCGCCAGTGTAGTCGTGGGAGGCGTAAGCCACCCACTCCGGTTGCAGTTCACCATTGCCATCCGGCGCCAGGTAGATGCAGATCATCTCCCAGTCCGCCTCATGGTCGTTGGCGCCGGAGAAGCGCGAGCGCCAGTTGTTGTAGAGATAGAAGAACCAGTATTGCAGCACCGTCCAGCCGCTTTCTTCCACGACGCGGCCATGATAGACGTGACGATGCCCTTGCTCCAACAGTGTGCGATAGCCCAGTGACGCCGCCGCCGCCGCATCACCCGGTACGCGTCCACGCACCAACAGCGCCACGCGGAACAGCCCATCCACCACGCGTGATAGATAGCCGACGCGCACCAGGCGTCCCTTGACAATCTGGAAGTCGGCGGCGTCAGGTTCACCTTTGCGGCGCTGTCGCAGCGCCTGGACGGCCATTTCGGCGGCGCTCAATGGCTCGGTGAACTTGAGATAGCGCACGGCGCCCAAACTCTCCTCGATGGGCGCCGCCAGCGTCTCCGGCGTCACCTGGCTGGCGGATGCCACTTCCTGCGGCGGCTCACCAGGCCGTTTGATCCATAGACTGCATGCACGGATATATCTGTCTCTTATACACATCT
>DGFH01000122.1:7569-27783 GCA_002391565.1 Anaerolineales bacterium UBA3905 | reverse complement strand
GACAACCTAGAAATCGATAAGAACTGCGCCTACATCGATTTAGCAGGTTATTTTGTTAATCTTCATGATCCACCGATGCGGCGCAATTTGCCCCAAACGTGAAGCAGACCCTTTTGGCCCCTGCCAACTTGCCTGATCCCTCTCCACCCTGGTATACTCATGGGTGGAGAGGTCGCATAGTCTGGCCTAGTGCGCGGGCCTGGAAAGCTCGTAGGGTTAACCGCCCTCGAGGGTTCAAATCCCTCCCTCTCCGCCAGATGGGAAGCGCCCGGGCTAGACGCCCGGCGTTTTCCACTGAGAATTCGTGTGTTTTCATAGCTTCGTCAGGTGCTGGGTCCTGTGCGGCAGGACACTGTGAACCCCGCCAGGGCCGGAAGGCAGCAACGGTAAGCAGAACGTCCTGGGTGACATGGGGCAGCCTGGCGGCCTGGCGGAGCTATGAAAGCACACGAATTTTTTTGTGTTTTCGCGTGTGATGGGATGCGCAGAGGAGTTTCACTGCTCACCATGCTCTAATGAAGGCGCATCGACTTGACTTTGTCTGGTGTTTGCCTGGTCATCAGTTATCCATGATCACAGGCAGATGCAGATAGTTGGTGACCGGCGCTGTCACATGATCCGCTGCCGGCGTGGCAGCGTCATCTGTCCCCAACCCTTCATCGGGAGCGACGCCACTCCAATCTTGCCCAAAATCGACGTCTGGCAGCCGCAACTCATCACCGCTCTCTGCTGGTGGGATGTCCACGACTGTCTCACTCATCACCAGCGGTAGATAAAGCCCCGCGTCCCCCGGCGTTATCTCTACCCCAAAGAACGCAAACTCGCTGAGATGGCTCAGTGCGACGGTGAAGAGCGCTGCAGTGGCGTCGTGACTAAGCAAGGTTATGCCCTCAGGGCGCCATTCCGTCCCATTCCAGTACAGGAGCTGGAGCGACAGGGAATCGACGCTCAGCGTTGCCGGATCGTAGGTGATGGCAACGACGAGCGGCGATGCAAAGTTCACGGCGTGTAGCGGCTGGTTGTTGTGATACAAGGTCAGGTCGAAGAGCAAGTTGCCAAAGTGAAGGCCGCCGGGCGGATGGCCCGTCTCCGCCGTTGGCGTCAAGATCGTGGTGTAACGCAAGAAAAGCACATCGCCGGCTTGCATAGCATCGGTGTAGAAGCCGGCGGGCAGCGCGATGGTCATGGCAACGTGCGCGCCGGTAAAGTGCACTGTGTTTTCCACCGTTGGATCGATCAAGGCTGTGCGCGTCTCGGCCCACAGACCTGGCTCTGTCTGCACGACGACGGCGACCGTAGCCGTGTCGGTGTAGCCATTGCCATCACGCACCGTGTAGGTGAAGAGATCGACGCCGCTAAAGTCGGTGGCCAGGTAGCGCACAGTCTGGCCTCGTTCATTGATCGCGGCGACGCCGTGCGCTGGCTGCGTGATTGCGAGCAGCGTTAGACCGGCGCCGACGCTATCCACATCGTTCGTCAGCACCGGAATCTCGACCTGGCGCCCTGCCAGCGCCGTTGTAATATCATTCACCGCCGTTGCGGAAGGAGCCGTCTTGACAAAGTGCGCAATCAGCGTGCGCGGGGCCGTCGCCGTAAACGCATAATGCGAACTCAATGAAACCTCTTGACCATCTTCCGTCCATTTGCTAAAGAGATAGCCAGGATTGGGCGTCGCCGCCACAATCACCGGGAAACCGTGCCGATAACTTCCGCCGCCCGCCACCTGACCACCCTCGCCGGGGAGCGCCGTCACCGTGATCGGGTGCAAATTGAGCTGGAACGTCGCAGTGATGCGGCTGAGCGTCTGCACCGTAACGCGGCAACTCGGCGCAACCGCCGCTTCGATCAGATCGCAGCCTTCCCACCCGCCGAAGGTCGAACCCACTGCAGCCTGCGCCGTCAATGTCACTGTTGCACCGGGGTCGAAAGCCGTTGCACAGACCGGCCCGCAATCGATGCCGGGCGGATCGCTGGCGATGGCGCCCACGCCATCACCAACCTTGCCGACGCTCAGGTTGCGCAGGCGGTTTGTGAGCAGAAACACCGTCGGCGTCAGTGCCCCGCGCGTGGTGGCGGTGACGGCGTAACTGCCCGCCATCTCATTGGCGGTGACGGTGGCGCTCACCACGCCGCCCGCATCGGTGGTAAGTGTGAAGGGGGTGTAGAGGTTGATCCCGGCGCCCTCTGTGGGCGGCGTAAAGACGACCAGCCCCCCTGGCCCGGTCGGTTCGCCGCCGGCATTGCCGAGCATCACTTGTAGTGGTTGGGCGAAGTCGCTGCCGGTCAAGGTCTGTTGCGGTGCACCGCTCAGATTCAACGTAAAGCCGCGCGATTCGAACGCGCCGATGTCGCACGCTGCTCCTTGAGGCCGCACCACACCACGCTGGTCGTGGCGGTCGACCGGTGACGCCGCACACGTGGCCGCGTCACCCGCATCGATGGCCGGTGAGCCGGGCAACAGCGCATAGGTGTACGTGTCCCCGCCGTAGTCGCCCAGGGGCGCAAACATGGCGTCGATATTGCTGGATGCGGCACCAAACGCGCAGGTGGCGCTGCTCTCCAGGTTGGCGCCGCCGTTGATAATTGCGCCCGCGCAGTTGCCACCCGCTTGGCTGTCGCTCACGATGGCGTTGCGCAGCACAAGCTGCCCGCTCTGATTGCTGACCGCACCGCCCATGAACGCGCTGTTGCCCACAAAGGTGACGTTGGCTGCCGTGAGCGCGCCGTTGAGGACGGACAGCCCCCCGCCGCTGTACCCTGCGCTGTTCTGCGTGAAGGTGGCGTTGCCCACGGCGTGGGTTCCCGCGTTGACAAGCACACCGCCGCCCCAGTACCCGGCGCTGTTTGCCGCCAAGAGGCTATCGGCGATGGTCAGCGTCCCATCGTAGGCGGCAATGGCTCCCCCCCAGTAACCGGCGCTGTTTGCCTGGAAATAACAGCCGCGCACGTCAAGCTGGCTGAAATGGTTATACAGCGCGCCGCCATTGGCGCCGGCGCGGTTGTTGAGCAACGCACAGTGTGTCAGCGTCAGGACGCCCTGGTTGTAGATGGCGCCGCCGTTCTCCGGCGCCGGCACGCGGCCATCGCGCAGCGTGAGACCGCCGATACGCGCGCTCACGCCATGCTCGATGACGAAGAGCCGCGACAGCCCGGCGCCGCTGACCGCGACAAGCTCCGGCCCCGGCCCTGTGATCGTCAAGTTCTTGCCGATCGTCAACGCACCGCCGGTCAAGGTGATCGTGATCGGCGCGGCTACGTTGAAGCCGATCTCCCCCTCGACGCACAAATCTTTGATGGCGCGGCGCAGCGACCCCAGACTCGCGTCGGCGCCGTGAGTGACAATCGCAGTGGGCAGACACAGGATGGTTTGGTCACCACCTGTCGCCGCCGAACCCATGTAGTTGTGGTTGCCCGCATAGAGCGCACTCACCGGGTGCACACCGACATCGAGCGTGGCGAGATAGCCGACGGCCACACCATCGACAGCGGTGGCTGTAAAGACCGTGCTGCCCGCTGTGAAGGTGACGATGCCTGTCGGCGCCCCGCCGCCTGGCGCCACGACGCCAATTGTGGCGGTGAAGGCGACATTGCTCTGCGCTGGCGCCGGGTTGGGCGCCGTGGCGACGGTCAGGGTGGTCGTCGCCTGGCTGACAGTTTGGGTGACGACGGCGGAAACGCTTTCGGCAAAGCTGGCGTCGGCGCCGTACATCGCTGTTATCGGATGCACACCTGCAATCAGTCCGGTCGTCGTTAAGGTGGCGACGCCGTTCGCATCGACCGGGACGCCGCCCAGCGTGGTGATGCCGCTGGCAAAGGTCACCGCCCCGGAAAGCGCCCCCGCGCCCGGCGCGAGGATGCTCACCGTCGCCGTGTAGGCGACGGGCTGACCATAGATGGTGGCCACTGGTGCACCCACAAGGGTGATGGTCGTACCCGCCTTGTTCACATGCTGGTCAACGTCATCAGCGCTCGCAGCAAAGACAGCGTCACCGCCATAGGTCGCCAGCAGCGTGTGCACGCCGACTGCCAGGCTGTTGGTGGTCAAAGTTGCCATGCCGCCTGCATCCACCACACTGCTCCCCAACACAGTTGCGCCAGCGGTGAAGGTGACGACGCCGGTCGGCGCGCCGACGCCGGGGTCTGCGGCGGTCACCGTCGCCGTGAGCGTAATCGGTTCGCCAAAGACCGAGGTCGCAGGCGCGGTGACCAGCGTGGTCGTCGTGGCGATCTTGAGCACGGTTTGGGTGATGGGGTCGGAGATGCTGGCAGTGAAGCTGGCGTCCCCAGCATAGATGGCGGTGAGGAGGTGGTCGCCGACGGCAAGAGCGCTGGTGGTGAAGGTTGCCACCCCGCCAGCGCCGATGGCGCTGCTGCCGAGCGACGTCGCTCCAGCCATGAAGGTGACGACGCCGCCCGGCGCGCCTGCCCCCGGCGCTGCGACCTTCACCGTTGCGGTCAGCTGCACCGCCTGAAAAAGCGTCGCCGGATTGGGCGCGCTGGTGAGCGTGGTCATTGTGCTGGCCTTGCCTACCGTCTGCGTAAATGGCGCGGCAACGCTCGCCTCGAAGTAGGCGCCGCCCCCATAGACAGCTGCAACCGGGTGCTCTCCCACCGGCAGTGTCGTGGTGAGATAAGTTGCCACGCCACCGCTCAGCGGCGCCGGTATCGTGGCGCCGGCAATGGTAAAGGTCACCACACCTGTTGGCGTCCCGGCTTCCGGTGCGTTGGCCGTGACCGTAGCCGTCAAGATGACTGGCTCGCCGACGACGGATGGGTTACGAGCGCCGGTCAGGGTTGTCGTTGTGGCGTTGCTAAGGTTGGTCAAGGTGTAAATGATCGCTTCGGCCACGCCGGGCGCCGTTGCCACGACCGGATAGGTTCCAGTGAAGCTATTGGCGCTGACAGAGACATTCACCAGGCCGCCGTTTGTAATCGTCCCAGTGACGATGGCTGGCGCCATGCTGGCGCCGCTCACCGGACCGGTAAAGATGATGCGACCACCCAAGACCGGCGCGCCGGTGGCGCTGACGACGGTGAGCGTCAGGGGCTGCGCAAAGGGTGCGCCGACAATGGCGCTTTGTCCGGCGCCGCCGCCCGCAATGAGTGTAAATGGCTGCGCTTCATACGCCCCGATGTCGCACGCTCCGCCGCTCGGCTGGGGTCGCGCAACGCCGCTCAGGTCATCGGCAGGGCAGTCGGCGCCAGCATCGATAGCCGACGAGCCGGGCAGCAGACGCACGTCGCCGGATGTCAAATCGGCCAGGTATGGATCGGCGGCGCTGTTGCCCACGCCATCGGTGAACGCGCTCAAGCCGCTGTCACCGCCGCTGCCACTGTCGCCCTCCGCCACCACGCTATAGTCGATCACCGGCGTCGTGTTGTTGTTGTAGATTTGCCGGCCGGCCAACGCAGTGTTGGCCCAGAGGATCACATTGGTCAGCCGCACGCTGGCTGCGCCGACATGATGCAGCGCACCGCCGTTGGTCGTCGCTGCGTTGCCGACAAAGGTCACGTTGCGCAGGTCGAGACGGCAGGTCCCGCCGCCAACGCCATCGCAGAAGATGGCGCCGCCGTAGCGCGCGGTGTTGCTGAAGAAAACGCTGTTGCTGACCGTCAGCGCACCGCGACTATAGATAGCGCCGCCGCCCTGATCGGACGCCGGGTGGGTGGAAATATTGTGCGTCAGCCGGACGTGATGCAGCGTCAGCGCGCCTAGATTGTGGATCGCGCCGCCGCCCGCCGTGCTTGCCCCATCGCGCAGCGTCAGCCCTGAGAGCATGGCGTCCACGCCATCCTCGACGGCCAGGATACGGCTGGCCCGGTTGCCGCTAATCGCCAGCCAGTCGGCGCCGGGCCCGGTGATCGTCAACGGCCGGGTGAGCGTGATCACGTCGCTGCTCAACGTGATCGTCGCCGGCCCGGAGGCCGTCAGCGTCGGTGCGAAGACGACCGTCCCACCCGCACACACATCGGCTACCGCCTGACGCAGCGAACCGTTGCCTGCATCCGCCAGCGTGTTGACGACATAGCTTGTCGAGCACTGATCCTGTACAGGCAGAAAATAGTCAATGCTGCCCGCACTGTTGACATCCTTTACTTGCGCCACAGCGGCCAGCGCTGCACTGCATAGCAGAAGGAATGCGCCGAGCCTTCCCACCCAGCGCGCACTGTGAGGATAGTGACGGGGCTGCGCCTGAACAATTCCATCTGGCTTAGCAGCGTTGCCCAAGTCTACGAGGATGTTACGCATGACCTGCTCCTGCAAGGGTTGCACCCAAACCACACTGCCCGGCGCCACTCAGGGCGATGGTTCACCCAATCACCGGTCAAGCGTGGTGGATCGATCGTGAGGGAGTGCAGCGACGGGGCTGTTCTTCAAGTGCGGCAATGTGGGAAGGAATGCAGCGCAACAGCCGGGTGTAACGCCTCAATTCTGAGTCAAGCGTACCAGAAACGCCGACAGAGTAAAGCGACAAATAGTTGTCCCCTGCCGTAAGTTTGTGGGAATCGCAGCAGGTCATCGCCTTCAGCGTGACATCATTGTTCATCGGCGACAGGCGGCGGTGAGCCGCACATCTGCACAGGCTTCATTCGGCCTGTGGCCGTTTGCGCAAATAGATGAACCAGTACACTGCCCCCACCAGCACGGCGCCGCCGATGATGTTGCCGATCGTCACAGGAATCAGGTTGCGCACCAGGAAGTTGGTCATCGTCAGGTTGGCAAAATCGGCGGGCGTCTTGTGGATTGCCTCCCAAAAAGACGACGCAGCCGTGGCTTTGATCAACATGCCCATCGGGATGAAGTACATGTTGGCGATGCTGTGCTCGAAGCCGGCTGCAACGAAGGCGGTGATCGGCGGTACGATCGCCAGGATTTTGTCGGTCGTAGAGCGTGCGCTGTAGGTGAGCCAGACGGCCAGGCAGACAAGAGCATTGCAGAGGATGCCCAGCGCCACCGCCTGCCAGAAGTCTAGCCCGGACTTGGCGTTGGCGATGGTCAACGCCTGCAAGCCAAGTTGCCCACTGCTGAACTCATACTGGCGCGTCCACAACATCAGGATGGCCGTTGCCACGGCGCCAGCGAAGTTGCCCGCGTAGACGACCAGCCAGTTCAACCCCAGTCGCTGCGTGCTCACCTTGCCATTCGCCCACGCCATGACGATCAGGATATTGCCGGTGAATAACTCGGCGCCGCCTACGACGACCAAAATCAGCCCCAGGCTGAACACCAGTCCACTTAGCAGGCGCTGCCAGCCAGTCGGCCAGGCGAGCGTAGCCGTTGCGCCGTCCGCTGTGGTGACGACAAAGGCGCCTGAACTGACCGACGAAGCAAAGATCGCGCCGAGCGCGATGAACGCACCTGCCAGCAGCGCCAGCGCAAACATGCTGAGCAGATCGAGGTTCGCCTTCTTGACGCCGATGGCCTCCGCCTTCGTCGCCATATCCGCCGGCAGCAAAGCATCGATGTGAAATTCATTTGTCATATTTGTTACTTTCTCTGGTGGAGTGGAGGTTGGCTGTTGTCCTTAGCTTACCACAGACGGTGCGAATGGCGTCTCTCTGCAAAGCAAAGACGCCGGACGATGTTGTCCGGCGTCAGCAGGAGAGGCTGTTAGAATTGCGTCAACTGCGACGCCAAGATGCGCAGAGAAAGATTGCAGAGAAAGACCTCCGGCGCATGCAGGCGCACCTCTGCATCCTGGCGTTGCTGCGTCTACAGGGCGACGGGGGCGCACCCCACCCCGGCTACTGATTGCTTGCCAGTTGCACGGCGCCTGTCGCCTGGGCATTCTGCCTGGCGTTCAGCACTTTGACCGCCTCCAGTTCCGCCTGACGCGCCAGATTGATTGCGTCCGCCAGCACCCGCGCCGATTCTTGGGGGCTGTGGAAGCCGGTGCTGTTTTCCGACGAGATAAAGTCCCAACGCATCGACGCTGCGCGGTGCAGTTGTAGCGCCGCTGCAAGCTCCTCGTCGGTGGCGCCGGCCTCACGCGCCGCCACGATGGCATCGATGGCGGCAAGCAGGGCTTCTTCGCTGCTGCGCAAGAGCTGAGCTGTGCGATCCTGAATCGTCTCGATGCGTTTGGTTAGTTCTGCTTCCGAAAACTTGTGGCAGGTCTGGCACGCTGTCGCAACATTGACCTTGGGGCTGCGCAACCAGTGATCGGAGACCTTGACGCTGCCTTCACGTACATACGGCATGTGACAGTCGGCGCAGGCTACACCTGACTGGGCGTGCAAACCGGACGAGAAAAGCTCGAACTCTGGGTGTTGCATCTTGAGCATTGGTGCGCCGGTTTCTTTGTGCACCCAATCCTTGAAGCCATACTCGTTGTAGTAGGCTTCGATATTGTCGATGCTCAATCCCTTTTCCCAGGGGAAGGTCAAAATCTTATTATCGCCCTGGAAGTAGTATTCCACATGACACTGGGCGCAGACGTAGGTGCGCATTTCCTGGCGCGTCGCCTTGGTGACATCAATGCCGCGTTTTTCCATGGCGTTGATAAAAGCCGGGCGTGTAATGCGCAGCGCCATCGTGTCGGGGTCGTGGCAGTCTGCGCAGGAGGTGCCAAGATGCAGCTTGTCCTTCAATTCATTGTAGGGTGTGTGGTTGAACTCCTCCCAGCCCATTTGCGCAATGAGTTGCGGCGTTTCGGCGGCATGGCAGTTCGCGCACGCGCCAGGCTGATCGACAATCTTGATGCGCTCGGTGTCGAGCTGGTCTTGCAGGGCGTAGGCATGACCGCGCTCTTCGTTGTGATCTTTGCTGAATGCATAACCCGCCCAGATACGCGTCATAGCCGGGTAGCGTTCCAGTTTGCTGTACGGCTCGGAGCCACCGTAGGTCGTCGGGCCGTAATTCTCGGCGGTCTTCTTGAACGAATCGTACTGCACCGGGAAGTTCAGTCCCCACACCGCCGGGTCAAGTTCATCGGCTGCAATTTCCACCACCTTGAGCGGATACTGAGCCGCTTCATTTTTCTTGCCTTGAATGTTCATCAACATGGCGACGACGACAACCGTCGCCACCGCCGCCACGACAAACAGCCCGATGTAGAGCCACAGACGATTCTTTGTCGGTTTTGAGGTTTGCTCGCTCATAATCCCTTCCTGAATGGTATGTTGGTTGTTTGCGTCAGATTGTTCTTCATTTTGGTTGGGCTGCACTGTCACGGGCCATGCGCCACATTATCGTGCCCCACATTGCCATGACAACGCACGCACCGCAACGGCTCCTCCGACACGACGTGCGCCACGTTGCTCAGGGCGGTTTCATGACATTCAATGCAATTTTGCTCCGCAATTTGGGCATTGAATTCGCGAATCTGCAGATGTTCCGGGTAAGTGCCCAGCGTGAAGGCCAGGCTGTGGTTGAAACCGTTGATCCCCTTGACAATCCACTTGTTGGGAAAGGTGTGCGGCGTGTGGCAACTATTGCAGGTGGCGACTGCCTTGTGCGTGGAGTGATTCCACCCATCGAACTGATCGCGCATGATGTGGCAGTTCACGCAGGCATTGGGATCATCCGAAAAATAGGAGAACCCCTCGGCATACACAAAGGTAAACGCTCCCAGTCCTACCAGCACGCCCAGGATCAGCGCCAGTCCCATCAACCAGTAACGGCTGCGCTCCGCCGACGTGGCGTCGTCGGTCATAGTGTTGCTCCTTTACAAAGAGCCACCCTGTCGATGGCAATAACAAAATTTTGTAATGGTCATTACGATTGTAGCAAATGTTGGCGCGTTGCTCAACCTGTGGTTTTGTAGCAGAGCCTACCAGCTACGCCGACGCCTGAATGTGACAAAAATCACAAGCGATCTGGCTGATGTCCAGAGGTGGCTTACACATGTTTTACAGATGCACCGCTTTTCGCTAACATCTATGTGGAAGAGTGGAGATGTTATGGACGCAACGATTCTGATTGTTGATGACGAGCCGAATATTGTTGAGTTGAACCGCCTTTACCTGGAAGGCGCCGGGTATCGCGTCCTGACCGCGCGCACCGGCGCCGAGGCGCTGGCGCGTTTTCGCAGCGATCATCCTGACCTGGTTGTGCTTGACCTGATGTTGCCGGGGGTGGATGGCTGGAGCGTCTGTCGGGAAATTCGTCGCGAGAGCCAGACGCCGATCATCATGCTTACTGCGCGCACCGAAGACATTGACCGTATCCTTGGCCTTGAGCTTGGCGCCGACGACTACATGACGAAGCCATATAACCCACGCGAACTGGTGGCGCGTGTGCGTGCTGTCTTGCGGCGCACCAATCCCCCCACCGAAGCCTCGCCGAATGTGTTGCGTCTTGGCGATCTTGTCCTCGACCCTGCACGACGTCTTGTCACCGCTAATGGCGAGCCGCTTTCTCTGCGCGCCAAGGAGTTCGATCTCCTGCAACACCTGATGGAAAACGCAGGCATCGTATTAAGCCGTGAGCGTCTCCTCAGCCAGGTATGGGGTTACGACTTTGCCGGCGAGACGCGCACCGTTGATGTGCACGTGGCGGCGTTGCGGCGCGAGCTGCGCGACAGTAATGTTGCGCTGGAGACAGTGTGGGGCATCGGCTACAAATTGGTGGGGCCCCCAGCGGTTGAGCCATCGCCTCGCTGAGTCGGAACACCTCATGACCACGCTGCGCCGTTTCTTCAATCAACTCCAGACGCGCCTGATCTTGACGCACATGGTGGTGGCTGTCACCGTGTTGATCGTTGCGGCGATGATTCTGTTGATTCTGCAAGCGCCGCTCCGTCAGGAAAATATGGTGCAGCGAATGACCGAATGGCTGCAACCCACCATCACTCTGGCGCGCAGCAACTTTGCTGATGCGCTGACCGAAGGGAACAACGAAACCTCCACCCGCTTTCTCGATTATCTGCGCAGTCAGGCGGATGCACAGAATGCACGGATTCTACTCGTCATGCAACCGCAGGCCACCATCATCTTCGACACCGAGGGACGGCTGGTTGACGCCACCTGGACGCCCGGCGCACGCCGCGAGTTCAACTTTTCGCCACGCCGAATGCGTTCGGGCGCCATAATGCCGATGATGGTCGCGGCCACGCGCGGCGCTGTGCATCTGGATAATGACGACTGGTACTATGTCGCCACCATGCTCCTGCCGCTGCACGATGGTTCGCTGGAGATGGTGGTGCTCAAGCCACAGCCCGGTCTGCTGCGCAGCATGTGGGAGTCGATCACCGAGTTGCCGCGCGGCGTGTTGATCGGCGGGCTGTTGACGTTGGCGCTTGCCGTCTTTTTGCTGAGTCGCTGGACCGCCGGCGCCGTCACCCAAAGCCTGGCGCCCCTGATGGAAGGCACGCGTGCGTTAGCGGAGGGCAATCTTGCCTATCGCGTCGATGCATCGCACGTTTCGCTCAACGAAGTCCATGCGCTGGCCGCCAGCTTCAACCAGATGGCCGACCGCGTGCAGCAAAGTCAACGCGCCCAGCGCGACTTCATCGCCAATGTCAGCCACGATCTCAAGACGCCGCTCACCAGCATCCAGGGGTTCAGCCAGGCGCTGCTCGATGGCACCGCCGCCGGCCCGGAGATGCAGCAGCGGGCGGCGTTGATTATCAGTCAGGAAGCGCAACGGTTGACCAACCTGGTGGAAGAGGTGATCGACCTGGCGCGGCTGGAAGATGGTCGGCTGCAGCTCCACCTTCAGCGCCTGGACCCCAACGAAATTGGCGCAGAAGTAGCGGAGAGCCTCGCCCCGCGCTACGAGGCATCCGGCGTCAGGCTGGTCTGGATGCCGGCGCCCACCATCAGCGCCCTGCTGGCCGACGCCGCGCGCCTGCGCCGTGCGCTGACCAATCTGCTCGATAACGCCCTGGAACATACTCCTCCCGGTGGTGAGGTGACGCTGGCAGTGGCAAGCGTGGGCGAGGGCGCTCAGGTGCGCTTTTCCGTCACCGACGCGGGCGACGGCATCCCGCCGGCAGAGCTAGAGCGTATTTGGGAACGTTTCTATCGCGTCGACCGCGCCCGCACCCATCGCAATGGCTCGGGGCTGGGATTGGCGATTGTCAAAGAGATCGTCGAGGCGCACGGTGGGACAGTCGGCGTCGACAGCACAGTAGGGCAGGGTAGCCGCTTCTGGTTCACATTGCCGGCAAACGGAGGCAATCGGGCGGTTGCGTAACGCACTTTGACATAGTTATCTGTAACACCTTCCCGACCGATGCAGTTTGGAGAGCGACGCGGGCCGGGATGCTGATCCCCCAGGTAGAGATACAGCAGCGCATCGAAACAGAATCTGAGACCTATCTCCTAAGGTGATTGACTTTACTCTCTTTTTTTGTTACATTTGTTCCATCATTCCAAATTAAATTCCATTATGCTGAATGACTTTCCGCCTATTGAAGGATGAATGGTGGAGGAGCAATGTCGGGGGCGCGCCATCTCATCGGCTATATTGCCCATGCTGTATCGATTACATGCCGCTCAGCGACGGGCAACACGCTGTTATTGCGGCCGGAGATTGGCTTCACCCTGCGCAGGCGCACCGATCCTGCCGATTGCGCCGACATCGATCGGGGCGCACCTGATGCGCGTATCAACCAGATCGTGGATATTGGTAAGGATCTGTCGGCGCGTTTTGCTGCCAACGCCGTAACCTGGAGGGAGCGCGCATGATCAACTCAGTGGTCAAGGCGCTGCGCATCCTTGAGCTTTTTTCCGCTGCCGAGCCACGTCTGAGTCTGGCGACCATCAGCGCGCGGCTGGCGATGCCCAAGAGCACTGCGCACAACCTGCTCATGACGTTGCTGGCGCAGGGTTACATCGAAAAGGTGGACGGCGACCACTACGCGCTGGGCACGACGCCGCTCATTTTGACGCAGCGCATCCGCGTCAACGTGGAGGTGCGCGACCCGGCGGCGCCGATCTTGCGCGCGCTGGCGGACGCCACTCACGAATCAGTCTACCTGACCGTGCGCGACGGCGACTTTGCGCTCTATATCTATGCTGTGGAATCGCCGCAGCGGCTGGAGGCGCGTACGGCTGTCGGCGACCGCGCACATCTGCACTGCACCTCGGTCGGCAAGGCGATGCTGGCGTATTTGGACGCCAACGATCGCGCAGCGATTCTGGCGCGGCAGGGGCTGCCAGCCTTCACACCGGCAACCATTACCGATGTTGAGACGTTGGCGACGGAGTTGGCGTTGACCTGCGCACGCGGTTTTGCACTCGACCGGCAGGAGCATGAGCGCGACACGTACTGCATTGGCGCCCCCATCTTTGCTGCGGCGGGTGACCTGCTGGGAGCGTGCAGCATCTCTGGCAGTGACCCAGAGATCGTCGGGGCGCGTATGACGGCGTTGGCGCAGCAGGTGGTGCAGAGCGCGCAACAGATTTCGCGCCTGATGGGCTTTGTGCCGACGCGTCCTTCGGCGTGGGCAAGGACAGCGCCCCATGCCAGCTGAACACATTGCCTGGCCGGTGGGAATCCTTGGCGTGGTGCAGACGCCCTTCACCTACGACCACCTGCATCGCACGGGAAAGCGTGAAGCCGCGCGCCGCCTCTTCGACCGACTGACGCCGGTGCTGGCCTTCACCAATCAGGAGCCTGGCGTCTCGATCCGCTGCTTCAGATGGCTGCTCGTGCGCAAAGGCATCTTTGCCACGACGCACTGTCGCCTGCCCGGCCCTGACTTCGACGACTGGCAGGCGCGCATCGCCGCTGAGTTGGTCGCAACCGTTTTGTCGATTGAGTCCGATTTGACCACCATAGAACTGCGAGCATCCCTATGACATTCCACTTGCGCGGCGTGATTGTCCCGATTGTCACACCCTTTGATACGAACGGCGCACTGGACACTGCCGCTGTGCGACCGTTGGTTGATTATCTGATTGCGCGCGGCGTGGCCGGTCTTTACCCTGGCGGCACCACGGGCGAGGGCTTTTTGCTCTCGCTGGCGGAGCGACAGGCGTTGGCTGAAGCGGTCGTGGCAGCAGCTGGCGGGCGCGTACCGGTAATCGTGCAGACCGGCTGCATCACCACTGCTGAGACCATTGCTTTAACGCAGCACGCTCAGGCTATCGGCGCCGATGGCGCCGCGATGATTCCGCCTTACGTCTACCATCACAGCGATGCCGCATTGTTGGAGCACTACGCCGCTGTCGCTGCCAGCGTCCCGGATCTGCCGCTGCTGCTATATAATTTCCCCGCCATCAGCAACAATACAATCACTGTCAATCTTGTCCTTGAATTGCGCCGTCACGCGCCCAACATTGTGGGCATGAAGGATAGCAGCGGCTCACTCGAAATGCTCGTCCGGCTCAAGAGCGCGACCGGCGGCGCTTTTCTGGCCTACAACGGCGGCGACGGTCAAGTGCTGATGGCGGTGGCGGCGGGGCTGGACGGTTGCGTCTCCGGCAACGGCAACGTAGCTCCGGAGCTGATGGTGGCGCTCTATAACGCTGCCACAGCTGGCGACCTGGCGCAGGCGCGCTTCCTCCAGCAGCGGGTCAACCAGATGCGTGATCTGTTGGGCGACGGCAGCGATCTCTCACTATTCAAACAGATGTTGGCGCGACGCGGCGTCCCGGTGGGCGATGTGCGTCCACCGCTGCGCCGGGCTGAGTTTGCAGTGGTCGAGCAGCGATGGCAGGCGCTGCTCGACGCCGGCGCGTTGGACAGCTAAAGTTATGCTTCGGGTCAAGTTGCTTCCCAGTTTGTGGTTTCTGTTTTCTCATTCAACATAGGAGGATCGAATATGCGTGTACAAACAAGGTGGATCGTGGCTGCGCTGATGCTGGCGGCATGGTTGATTGCAGCGTGTCAGCCGGTGGCGCCAGCCGGGAGTGAGGCAGCCGTCAGCGCCGAACCGGTGGTGTTGACCTTCTCGTCGCAGAGCGTCCCCGACGATGCTCACACCAAGGCGATGACCATCTTCGCCGATGAGGTGGCGAAGCTGACCAACGGCGAGGTCAAGGTCGAGGTCTATCCGGGCGGCCAGCTCTTCACCCAGGACGCCGAACTGCCGGCGGTCGTGGCGGGCAACCTGGACATGGCCTACTTTGACCCCAACTGGTTCTCACAGTCCATTCCGTACATGTCGATGTTTGCTGCGCCGTATATCTTTGAGGACTACGCACACATGTCGAAGGTCTTCAACGGCGAGATCGGACAGCGACTCTACGACGACATCGCGGCGCAGATCGGTGTGCGCCCACTCGGCGCCTACTACCTGGGCACACGACAACTCAACCTGCGCGACATCGGGCGCGAGGTGATGACGCCAGCGGACATGGCAGGCGTCAAGTTGCGCATGCCCAACAGCCCCTCCTGGCTTTTCATGGGTGAGGCATTGGGCGCCAACCCGACGCCGCTGGCCTTCACTGAAGTCTATCTGGCGTTGCAGACAGGCACGGTTGACGGCCAGGACAATCCGCTGCCGACCGACAAGAACGCCAAGTTCTACGAAGTGACCAAGTATATCGTGCTGACTGATCACTACATCAACCCGCTCTTCCCAAGCATCAACGAGAAAAAGTGGCAGTCGCTCAAGCCCGAGCACCAACAGGCGATCTTGCAGGCAGTCGAGACGGCGCGTCAGTTCGTCGACGACACCAATCTGGCTGCTGAGGCCGAATTGCTGGAGTTCTTCAAGGGTGAGGGGTTGACAATCATCACGCCAGACAAACAGGCGTTTATCGACTACGCACGCGAAAAGATTCTTGCCAACACTGAAATGACGGCGTCGTGGGACATGGAACTGTACGACCAGATTCAGGCGCTGGCGAAATAGCGATTAGAGATTAAGGGATTCAGTGCTTGAGAGATTGAGAGAGGGTTGCGGCTGGAGACTGCCTTGCTTCAATCTCCCAATCTCTCAATTGCATCATCACTTTTGCTTACAGTGCGTTCTTGCAAGGCGGCATCTATGGCTGGATTCAAACGGCTAGGGCAAGTGATTCTCGACATTCTGGAAATCTATGTCCCGGCGCTTTCCTTTGTCGTGTTGTTTGTTGTTTTCTTGGTGCAAGTGTTCTACCGCTACTTTTTGAACAGCCCGCTGACCTGGCCGCCGGAGGTCATCAGCATGACCTTCATCTGGACGACGGTGCTGGGTGCCTGTTACGCGCAGCGGCTGGCTGAACATGTCTCGTTCACCGTCGTCTACGAGCGGTTGTCGGCGCGCGGCCAACTTATTTTTCGATTACTGGGCAATGCATTTGTAGCGGTTGCTTTCTTGTTGGCGCTCGGCCCTGTTACCAACTACGTTCAGTTCATGGCCTTCCAACAGACGACAGTCTTGCGCATCCCCTATTCCTGGGTTTATGCCCCTTTTATTATCTTCCAAGTGTTGATCGTCGGGCGGATGCTGTACGCACTCTACAAGGATGGACTGGTGCTGATCGGGCGCGCCCCGCTGGTGCGTGACGAAGCAATTGGCGGGCTAGACTTGACCGAACTTGACGCCGAAAGTCTTTCTTAAGCAAGGATGCAAACGATGACGCTTGATATCCCATTTCTGATTTTCATCGTCGGTTTTGCGGCGATCCTGATTTTGCGCGTGCCGATCGCTCTTGGCATGTTGGCAACCTCGGTCTTCTACTTTCTGGCAGCGGGCATCGACCCTGGCCTGATGGCGGAGAAGGTGGTGACCAACCTCTTTTCGGCGTTCATTATTATCGCTGTGCCACTCTTTGTCTTCACGGCCAAGGTGATGAACACGAGCAAGGTCAGCGACATGGTCTATGGCTTTGCCCACGCCATGGTCGGCAAGGTGCGCGGTGGGCTGGGGCATGTCAACGTGATCGGCTCGCTGATCTTCTCCGGTATGACCGGTTCGGCGGTGGCGGATGCGTCGGGCGTCGGCATCCTCGAAGTGACGCAGATGCGCAAGCACGGCTACGACGCCGGTTTTGCCTGCGCCGTCACCGTCACCTCGGCGACCATCGGCCCGGTCTTCCCACCCAGCATCCCAATGATCTTCTACGCCATGCTCTCTGGCGCGTCGATCGGTGCGCTCTTCATGGGCGGCATGATCCCTGGCATCTTAATGTCGATTGCGCTGATGGTTTACATCGCTTACATTTCTAATAAACGCCAGTATCCAATGGGTGAACCCTTTGTATTGATGACGTTTCTGACAGCCACTTTCAAAGCGCTGCCCGCTTTGCTGACGCCGGTGATCCTGCTAGGCGGCATCTATAGCGGTATTGTTACGCCGACCGAGGCCGGCGCGCTGGCGGCTTTCTATGCGATCATCATTGCGTTTGCGGTCTATCGTTCGATGGGGATCGGTCAGCTCTGGGAGGTCATCGTCGATACGGCCAAGACAACGGGCGTGCTCTCGTTGATCGTCGGTGCGGCGTACACCTTTTCTTTCATCGTCGCCAAAGAGCAGATTCCACAGATGGTCGGTGACTTCATGCTCGGCATCACCGACAACAAGTATGTGCTGCTGCTGATTATCAATATCGCCTTTCTCATTCTCGGCATGTTCATCGACACCTCGACGATCATGCTCGTTTTTATCCCCATGGTGCTGCCGCTGGTCAAGACGCTCGGCATCGACCTGACTCACTTTGGCGTCATGATCGTGCTTAACATGATGATCGGGCTGACGACGCCGCCCTTTGGCGTGTTGCTTTTCATCGTCTCCGGCATCACGAAGGTGCCGCTTCAGGTGATCATCAAGGAATCGGCGCCTCTCATTATTGCCCTGATCGTCGTGCTTTTCTTGATCACCTACATTCCAGACCTCGTGCTCTTCCTGCCCAATCTTTTCTATTCGTAGCATAACCGGCGGGTGGAAACCACCTGGCCTATGGTTACGTGCTGCAACTGCGAACAACCCGACGTCCGTAGACGCCGCTCGCAGTAGACGCTGCTCGCAGCGACGTGGTCTCTGCACGCGTTGCTCTGCCATCAACATGTGCGCTGATTGGCGATCACGGGCAAGAAAATCTCCTCCGTCGGCGTGAACGGTTCACCGGGAGCGACTGGCGGCGCCGGCACGAGGATGTCCACCGGCTCACTCCAGACTCCAGGATACCGTTGGTTGGGCCAGGCGCCGCTGCTCCCCTCCGGCTGCTCGGCGCGCGGCTGCACGCGGAAGCGGTAGGCGCTGCCGGGGCACGCCGCACCGAAGACAACGCTCCCCGCACCCACATCGCCGATCACGTCGCGCCAGCGCTGATTGGCGTCATGCCAGTACTGTACATCGAAGAGCAGGCGGTGCGTCCCGTTCGGAATCAGTGGAATGTCGGGGCCGAGGCTGCCATCCCACGTGAGCGTGATTGCCGTGCTGCCGGTGAGCGGCGCCGTCGCCGTAAGCATGGCGGTGGGCGCCTGCACCAGGCTCAGTGCATCGATGAAGCCGTGATTGCCGTGCCACTGAAAGGGGCTGTTGATGCGCGCAAAGATGGTGATCGTCGGCGCCTGCGCAGTGGCGCCCAGCCGCAGATTCTGCCAGCCGATGCGCGTCACGCCGTCTGGCTGCACGAAGTTGCGCCGGTTCTCCACCCATTGCACCGTCGCCGCCTGCGGATCGACGCCGCCCGTCGGGTCGATGCCGAGCAGTTTCGCCATGTAGTAGCCGTCCGGGCAGTCGTTGCGCGGCGCAGTGTTGCTGCCGCCGCAGAGCGTCAGGAACCAGCCGCTGAGGCTGTAGGCCGTGCCGCTGACGACTTCAACTTGCTGGTAAAGGCTGGCGTCGAAAGGTTTGCCTGGCGCGCCCGTCCACTCGAGGTCGAGCGCCTGCATCAACACGCTGTCTTCGCCGGAGATGCGTTCGACGTGGGCGCTGCCGTCACAACTGCCTGCAAAGTAGATGCGCGCGCTGTCGATGACCGGCGTCCTGGCTGTGTAGGTGATCTCCCACCCGTTGGGGATGCGATTGGGGCGATGGATATAAAGGTCGTCGGGGATGGCGTCGTCACGATAGCCGGTCGTCTTACACTCAAAGTCACCGGCGATCAGGCGCTCTGGCGTGGCGGGTGGTGGTGCGCCGCCGCTGGCCGGCGTACTTTGCGCCAGCGCCGCCTGGCCCAACATCGCCAATACGAAGACGATCAGCAGTGGCGCAGCGCTGCGCAGCCATACATGTTTCATTGCGACCTCCGTTCCAACCAGGCCACCATGCTGAACAGCCCACAGCGTCCCTGTTCGGCGCGATGGCTGAAAAAGTCTGCTGTATTCTGCGCCGTGTCGATGCCGCTGACCTCGATCTGCGCCGCTGGCACGCCTGCTTCCACGAGCAACTGCACATTGGCCTGCCAGAGATCGAAGTGAGGATTGTGCTCCGTCCCGTTGGGATAGGAGAAGAGCGCATCCGGGTGGGGCAGGTGCGCCGTCGCCAGGGTCACCACTTCCAGGCCGACTTCGTAGCTTTGCGGGCCGATGCTGGGGCCAAGTGCAACCCGCACCTGCGTCGGGTCGCTGTCGTAGGCGGCCTGCAGCGCCCACAGCAGCGCCGTTGCCGCACCGTTGACGGTGCCGCGCCAGCCAGCGTGGACGACGCCGAGCGCGTGGTGCACCGGGTCGTAGATGAGCAGCGGCACGCAATCGGCAAAGACCAGGCTGAGGGGCAGCCCCACCACATCGGTGATCAGTCCGTCGCAGCCCTCCATAAACGCGCCTGCATCCTCCCAGCTAACTTTGGCGATGCCCGTGCCGTGCACCTGGCGACAGTGCACGAAATCCTCGGCGCGCAGGCCGAGCGCCGCCGCCAGCCGCCGTCGGTTTTCGCTCACGCGCTCGCGATCGTCCCCGCGCAGGATGCTGAAGTTGAGGCTGCGCCACGGTTCCGGGCTGACGCCGCCATGACGGGTGGAGACATGCGCAGCCACCGGCAGGTCGGCCAGCGTGGTGAAGGTGTAGGTGATGACGCCATTGGCGTGATGAATGCGGTTCAGAGTGATTAGTGTACCACGATGTAGCGCGCTGCGGGCGCCGCATGGCCTGCGTCGATTTCAATGCGCCCGCTTGAAAAGTCACTAATTTGGCGCGGAGATGCAGAGAAACGTAGAGGGAATCCAGAGAATGCGCAGTAGGTTCGGCTTCCAGCCGGGCGTTTTCGGTCAGCCACGCCGTCACGCCGGAGGCGATGACCTACGAGAGAGGACGCTTTGTGCGCTGAAGGCAGCAACGTCGATGACCGGATCATTGGGTAAATCCTCATTACTGACCGCTAGGTTAACCGTTTATCTTCCCGGAAGCTCCAAAGCTTCCGGGAAGATTGCGAGCAATATCACGTGACAACC
>DGFH01000122.1:0-7435 GCA_002391565.1 Anaerolineales bacterium UBA3905 | reverse complement strand
TGCGAGCAATATCACGTGACAACCTGGAAATCGATAAGCTTCCGGGAAGATGAGCAAAGTCTATCTGTGCTATCTATGAGACAGAAGAGGAGGCGCCGCGGCGCCTCCTCTTCTGTCTCAGGCTGAACTGTACGTTTGGGGGGGCTAGACTTTACTCCGGCGTGATCGGGAAGAGGAAATTGTCGCCCGCTTCGACTGTCAGCTCACCGTTGGTGGAACCCCACGGCGGCGGTGCGTCGAGCGTGTAGGTGTAGCGGCCAGGGGTGAAACATCTCTCCACCTCGCCATTGCCGGGCACCTTGAAGGTTTCGGACTTGCCGCTGTCTTTGTTGGTAAAAGTGATGGTCAGCTCCGGGCCAATCTGGTTTTGGAAGAGATAGCAGCCCTGATTGGCGTTGCCGCCGCTGGTTTGCCCACCGCTTGAGCTGCCACCGCTGCTTGGCGCTGCCGGTGCGGTCACCTCGGGGATGTCGGCGCAGCGTGCATCCAGCGTAACATACTGGCTATTGCCAGAGACCCAGCCTTCGACGCCAGCGGGCGTTGTGATCTGCAGCCAGCTACAATTGTTGACCTGCCCCGTGACGATCAGCGCTTCGCCCTGCGCCACAGCGCCCACGCGGTTGAAGTTGGTGCCAGGGCCGCTGCGCACATTGAGCCGCTCCACCACCACGATGGCGGACGGATTGCTTAACACCTCTTCTTGGGCCGTGGCCTGAGCGGATTCAACGGCGCCGGCAATTGCCAGCGTGTTGACGAGATCGCCAAAGACTTGCGCATCCTCCTCGGTGGGCAGCAGCGTGTAGAGCACAATCATGGGCGAATCAGCGTCCACTGGAGTCGCCGCCAGCACGACGAAGGTGCTGCCTTTGACATCGCCACACTCTGTCCATACGTCGTAGCCGCCGATCAGCGCACTGGTCTCATAATCGTAGCGGGCGTCGTAGGTGCAGTTTTCAGCAAAATCGAAGACATCGAGCACTTCATCGACCGTGAAGGCGCCCGCCAATTCTTCGGAGACGCCGATAAAGACGCCTGGAGTGTCCCAGGTGTCGTTGAACGCCTGCACGTCGGGGGCGATGCTGAGGGCGACGCCGATCTTGTCGCCGTCGATCAGCCAATCCTCACTGACCACATCGCTCCACGTCTCCGGCGTCTGGACTGTGATGGTCTCGGTGTCGTCGGTGTGGGCGACGAGCGCCGGGCCGGTTGCTTCGGTGGAGCCGCTGCTGGCGCCTGCCTCTGTCGTCACGGCGCCTGCAAGTTTTGCGTCCAGGTAGAAACTGTCGAGCAGCGTGTTGAAGGCTTCGACGTCGGCGTCGGTCACGGCCAGGAAGTCAATGAAGATCACCTGATCGACGGGGTCGGATTGGGCGATCAGGACGGCATACTGGCTGTCCGTATCATCGCAGTTCTGATAGACATCGAAGGTGATGTTATAGGTGCGATCGAAGGCCTCGTGGGTATAAGTGTAGCGATCATCATAGGTGCAGGTCTTCGCCAGCGTTTCGTCGGTGAGCAGTTCGTCGGGGTCGATGGCTTCCGCCATGCCGATGGCGCTCTTGACGATCATGCCTGGCGTTGTCCAGGTGGCATTAAACTCGTCGATGTTGGGTGAAGCCGTCAGGATGTAGCCCAGCGGTTCGCCCTGATCATTCTGCCAGACCGCCGAGCTGATGTCGCTGTATTCCGCCGGGATCAGCGCGCTGATGGCCGGGTCTTCGATGGCAACGTAGGTGTAAGCCAGGCCGCTGGTGTCCACCAGGTCGAAGAGTGGGCTGTCGTTGTTGGTGACCGGCGTCGCTTCATCGCTGCCCTGACTGCCGGGAGGCGTCACGATCAATGTGTTCAGGATCGTGTCGCGTGCATTCAGGTCTTTGTCTTCAGCTGCATAGAGTTCCAGCAGCACGTAGAACGCCTGGGTCTCCGTGGGCGCCAATGCAACGATGGCGCCCACGGTGGCGCCGCCGCCACACTCCTCCCACAGCTGATAGGCGCCGGCCAGCTCGCCCAGTTCGATTGTGTCGCTCTCACCCTTTGTACACGATTCGTTGAGTGTGTATTCATCGAGCAGATCTTCGACCGCCATCTGATCGGGGAGCACATCGGAGTAACGCAGGATGGCGCCGGGAATGCTCCAGTCGTCATAGAAATTCTGCAGGTCAGGCGAGATGTCCAGGCGAATCCCCACCACTTCGTCGTTGAACTCCCAATCGCCATCCTGGATGTCGGTCCAGGCTGCCGGAGCGTCGAAGGTTAGAATGCCCTGTGCATCGGACACACTGACGAACTCATCGTAGGTTTCACCGGCAGGGGCTGTTGCGTCGCTCTGTTGGGCGCCACCATCCTCCGTAGCCAGGGAGACGCTCTGCTGCAATGGGCGCCCGTTGAGTTGGCCTTCGAGCACTTCTTCGGTGTCGAAGCGCACCACCTCGATCGCCATTACGTCGTCGGCGGCGTGGCTGCGCAGAATTTCGCAGTAGGTGGACATGGTGCCATCCTCACCGACAGGCACGTTTTCAAGCGCTGTGATGAGGTCGCCCGGCTTTAGCCCAACGGCATCTGCTGGGGAGCCTGAGGCCACCGATGCAACCCAGATGCCGTACAGCGAGCCATCGTCATTCATGACCGCGCTGCCATTGACGCCGATGGCATCGACATCGTTGCCCTGTAGCAACTGTTCGATCACTTCCAGTGCACCGTCGCGCCCGATAGCGTAGAACTGGTTGGCGTCGCGGTCACCCGCATAGTTGACGCCCACAACCTGACCGTCGGAGGTGACCAGCGGCCCGCCGGAGTTGCCGTGATCGATGATGGCGTCGTGCTGGATGACGCCATCGACCGAAGCCCAGCTCGTTTCACCATCGGCCCGTGCTTTGGCAATAATGCCCCGCGTCAAAGTGTATTCTGGGTCGCCCAGCGGGAAGCCTGCGGCGTAGACATCCAGTCCGACCTTGAGCGGCTGTTCATACCAGGTCAGGTAGGGATAGCCCTTGCCTTGCAGGTCGATCACCGCCAGGTCGGCGCATTCAGAGACGCCCATCACGCGCGCATTGACCGGCTCCTTTTTACCGTCTACGTAGACCTTAAAAAGCGCTGCGCCGGTGACAACATGATTATTGGTGACGACATAACCTTCAGGGTCGATGATGAAGCCGCTGCCTGAGCCGGCGCCGATCATCATCTCCTCGGCCGGGTCGCGGAAGGCGCCGACGGCCTCGATGCGCACCACAGCTTTCTGTACATCTTCCAGATTGTCGATGGGCGTCGGTGTGCTGGTGGTGGAGCGTTGAACAATGGGCGTCGGGGTTTCGGCCATCGCTATAATCGGCAGCGTGAGGGCCAGACAGAGCGTCAGCAATACAAAAAGCCCCCTCCAATGATAGCGGTGTAGGGTGAGCATGATGCCTCCTTTGTTAGGCTTCTCTAAATGAGAAGACATTGGCTGGTTGTGGGGGATATAACACCTATCTTAGCGAATTTGGTGCATTGCTGCAAGGGCTATTTTGATGACTGATTCACCTGGCAGCTTTACAACTTCCTGACAATCCATGCGCCGCCAACGTAGCCTCATCACGTGCTCGATAAGGGATTTGGCGAATGTATATCCACAAATTACAATATGGATACGCTTATTGTGATTGCTACAACAACCTGCGCCACAACAACTTATAGTGAACTTATAGTGGAGGACGCCAATAGTCATCAGAGACGGCGCCCGATACTATCGGCGACAGCAGCGTTTCGTCTTCGGTTGTGGTGACGGCTACGCAGAGATACGTAGAGAAAAGTCAATTTGTTAGTCGGCATGCGCGAACCATCAGTAGGGATGATTCTTTTGTGTTTGTCGCACCTTGTGTCGTTCATTTTCCAAAATCAATTTGAAGGAGGTTTCCCTTGTTACAAGGAGCTATTCCCATCGTGATCGCGTTGGTGCTCAGCGTGGTCGGCATTGGCTTTGTCATCTATCAGATGCGCCGCGTGCTCGCCGAAGACCAGGGCAACCAGACGATGCGCGAGATTTCACAGGCAGTTCAGATCGGTGCGGCGGCGTTTCTGCGCCGCGAATACACCTATCTGGCGATTTTTGTCGTCGTCGTGGCGCTCATTGTTGGCGCCTTCATTGACTGGCAGACGGCGGTCAACTTTGTCGTCGGCGCCCTCATCTCGGCTTCGGCGGGCTATCTGGGCATGTACGTGGCCGTGCGTTCCAACGTGCGCACGGCGGCGGCGGCAGCGCGCAGTCTCAATGATGGGTTACGCGTGGCGTTTGGCAGCGGTTCCGTCATGGGGATGGCTGTCGTCAGCTTTGGCCTGTTGGGGCTGAGCGTCATGTATCTGGTTTTCGCTGGCAGCAGCGATCCGGCGGCTCTATCCGATGAAATCGGCTTCCTGGCTGGCTTCGGCTTTGGCGCCAGCAGCATTGCCCTCTTTGCCCGCGTCGGCGGCGGCATCTACACCAAGGCGGCCGATGTGGGCGCTGACCTGGTCGGCAAGGTGGAAGCTGGCATCCCGGAGGATGACCCGCGTAATCCTGCCGTGATTGCTGACAACGTAGGCGACAACGTGGGTGACGTGGCGGGCATGGGCGCTGACCTGTTCGAGAGCTACGTTGGCTCCATCATTGCGGCTTCTGCGCTGGGCGTGGGGTTGGTGCTCTCTGTCAATGCAGCGTTGGGCTTCGTGGGCCTGCCTTTCCTGATCGCGGGTGGCGGCATCATTGCCTCACTGATTGCCACTTTTTTGGTCAAAACTGAGGAGAACGCCACCCAGGAGCAACTGTTGGCGACCTTGCGCCGCTCGGTGTGGGGCGCCTCCGGCATTGTCCTGGTGATTTCACTGCTCTTCGTGTTATTGGCCGGTGTGCCATTCTATTTCTTCCTGGCGATTCTGGCCGGGCTGGTCGCCGGCAACGGCATCGCCTGGTTTACAGAATATTACACCGCTTATACAAACAAACCGACGCGTTCCATTGCGGACGCGTCTGAGACTGGCCCGGCAACTACAATCATTCAGGGTATCGCCGTCGGTATGAATAGCACAACGGCGCCGGTGCTAATTGTGGCTGTCGCCATGTTGTTGTCGATGTGGCTTGGTTTCCAGGCGATCCCTGAAGCGGGCATCACCGCTGGTCTCTATGCAGTGGCGTTGGCGGGCGTCGGCATGTTGAGCACGCTGGGCGTTACGCTGGCGACCGATGCTTACGGCCCTGTCGCCGACAACGCGGGCGGCATCGCCGAAATGGCGCATCTGCCGCCAGAAGTGCGTCAGCGCACAGACGCTCTCGACAGCCTGGGCAACACGACCGCCGCCACCGGCAAGGGCTTCGCTATCGGCTCGGCGGTGTTGACGGCGTTGGCGCTGCTCGGCGCATACATGGACGCAGCAGGCATCGAGACGCTCAACGTCCTGGCGCCTACGGTGTTGCCGGGCATGCTGATCGGCGCTATGCTGCCTTTCCTTTTCACAGCACTCACCATGACAGCGGTGGGCAAGGCGGCAAAGGAAATTGTGCTGGAGGTGCGTCGCCAGTTCAAAGAAATTGTCGGGCTGATGGAGGGCGCGGCTAAGCCCGATTATGCCCGCGCGGTGGATATCAGCACGCGCAGTGCGCTGCGTGAGATGGTTGTGCCCGGTCTGTTAGCTGTGATCTCGCCTGTGTTAATCGGTTTCCTGCTCGGCAAGGATGGTCTGGCGGGGATGTTGGTCGGCGCCATTGCCTCGGGCTTCTTGCTGGCGGTGATGATGGCGAACGCTGGCGGCGCCTGGGACAATGCCAAGAAATGGATCGAGACCGGCGAGATGGGCGGTAAAGGCTCGCCCGCCCACAAGGCCGCCGTTGTCGGCGACACGGTCGGCGACCCCTTCAAGGACACGAGCGGCCCGTCGCTCAATATCTTGATCAAGTTGATGTCGATTGTGGCGCTGGTCTTTGCGGCGGCTTTTGGCTCGGGGTTGCTCGGCTTCTAACGTGCACACCCGGTTGTAGCCCATTTGACTGACTGGAACCCTGAACCCGGATTCACCCAGAATCCGGGTTTTGGTTTTGTCGGGCGATGCAGCCTAAATGGGGAGCGCACTTCAAGGCATCTGTCGTAGGTCAATGCTTCCGGCGTGACATGGCAGCCCGCCACGCCGGAGGCGTTGACCTACGAGACGAATTCTTGCCTCAACTGGGAAGAAGTAGACCCTTCTGTGAGAGGCTGTTTGACACTGAGCGGTGGACAGTTCTATACTCGTTGCCATCTATACGAAATTTCGCGGCACAACAACATTCTGGTGATTGCATCATGTCGGAATCGACTGTCATTCCTCACGAACCATCAGGCGCAGAAACAGCCGGTGTTGCGACGAGCGATTCGTCTGCTCAGACGTCTGCCAACGCCGCTCCGCCGCCGCCATTGCGCGCCAACAGCACGCTCGTCGAAGCTGTCGATGCCTTTCACGAGTATATGCTGCGCAAGGGCTTTAGCGAGAACACCATCAAGGCGTTCCAGAATGACCTCAAGTTTTTGACCGACTACCTGGGGCGCGACACCAAACTGTATCATGTCTCGACCCAACATCTGGACGATTTCTTGCCCTGGCTGGCTGAGCAGCGCAAGATGGATTTCAGCGCCAAAACGCAGGCGCGGCGCATTACAACGATGAAGGTTTTCTTCAGCTGGCTGCACGGCGTCGGCATCATCGGCGTCGACCCGGCGGAGCCGCTGGTGCAGATTCAGGCGCGCACGCCGCTGCCCACGATCCTGCGCGACAGCGATGTCCGCACACTCCTGCTCAAGGCGCAGGACATCAGCCGCGATCGCCAGCATCCGGACGCCCGCCCTTATCTGCTGGTCAGTCTGCTCGTACAGACCGGCATCAAGAAGGCCGAATGTGCGCGTCTGCTCATCGATGACATCGACATCTCTCAGCCTTCGTCGCCAGTGCTCCTGGTGCGTTACCGCGAAGAGCGTTACGCCCACAAGAATCGGGCGTTGGGGCTGACAGCCACGATTACGCCGGCGCTGCAACAATATCTGGCGCAATACCAGCCCAAAGACCTGCTCTTTGATTGCACGCCGCGCAACCTGGAGTATGTGCTGGAGGAGTTAGGCGAGTTGGCTGGCATTCGCTATGTACAGGTCGGCTTTGAGACGCTGCGCTGGACATGCGCAGTGCGCGACTTCCGCAATGGCATGCCCGAAGACCAGTTGCGGCAAAAGCTGGGTCTCAGCAAAATCTCCTGGCGCGAGACGAGCGAGAAACTTCACATGTTGGCCGGGCGTTAATACGCATGAGAAGTTGCGCATTTTGCTCACCTTCTCGGAGGCTCTGAGCTTCTGGAAAGGTTGTGCGCGAGCTTTACCGCGACAATCTACTGATTGCTAGGCAGAGTTTTCATATTTTCAGTGTTACGTGTTGCGTGCTACGTGTCTGTCTCTTATACACATCT
>DGFH01000134.1:22270-24595 GCA_002391565.1 Anaerolineales bacterium UBA3905 | reverse complement strand
TGGAGAGTCGCAAAGCCTGGATTCTGGCCGGACCCAAACCTGCCGGTCGTCTGATTGTGGATGACGGTGCGGCGGAGGCAATCTGCCACAAAGGGCGCAGCTTGCTGCCAGCGGGCATCCGTAAAGTGGAAGGGAATTTTTTGCGCGGGGACACGGTGTTGATCCTGGACAACGCGCGCCGCGAACTGGCGCGCGGCATCGTCGGCTACACCGCCGCCGATCTACGCAAGATCGCCGGCTGTCGTTCCGACGACATTGAGACGCGGCTGGGGTACACCTACGGCGATGTGGCGGTGCATCGCAACGATCTGATTTTGTTGACGGATTAGGATGCCACCCATCATCCGCATCGAGAATCTCCATTACACCTATCAGCGCGAAGGCCGCGCCGTGTCTGCGTTGGGCGGCGTCGATCTGACCATTGAGCAGGGCGAATATATAGTGTTGCTGGGACACAATGGCTCCGGCAAATCGACGCTGGCAAAGCACCTGAACGCGTTGCTGTTGCCTACAACCGGCGATGTCTGGGTCAAGACGTGGAACACCAGGGTGAGCGCACACCTGCGCGATATCCGCAGCACTGTCGGCATGGTCTTCCAGCACCCCGACAATCAGATCGTGGCGAGCATTGTCGAGGAAGATGTCGCCTTTGGCCCGGAGAATCTGGGCGTGCCGCGCCCGGAGATTTTGCGCCGCGTCGATTGGGCGCTCGACAGTGTGGAGATGCAGCAATATCGTCAGCGCGCCGCCCATCAACTGTCCGGCGGGCAAAAGCAGCGCATCTGCATCGCAGGGGTGCTGGCGATGCAGCCCGACGTGCTGGTGTTGGATGAAGCCACGGCGATGCTCGACCCGTTGGGGCGCAGCGAGGTGCTGGCGATCGTGCGGCGCCTGAATCGCGAGCAAGGCGTCACGATCGTGGCGGTCACGCACTTCATGCGTGAGGCCGTGGACGCCGACCGCGTCGTGATCCTGGATCAAGGCCGTATCGCCCTTGCCGGGCCGCCGCGCGAGATTTTTCAACAAGTGGATCGTCTGCGCAGCCTGCATCTCGATGCACCGCATGTCAGCGAATTGGCGATAGCGTTGCGCCGCCGTTTTCCGGCTTTCCCCGCTAACCTCCTCACCCCAGCGGAAGTGGCCGACGCCGTGATCGGCTATTGCCAGGCGCGCACAGGGGAAGCAGGCAGACAAGGAGAGGACGCGCCGGGGAAGCCCCTCGTAAATCCCCCAATCTCCAATCCTCCAATCTCCCCATCCCCCCATCCCCTGATCTCCCTCGACCACGTCGCCTATTGGTACATGCGCGGCACACCGCTGGAGGTGCAGGCAGTGAGCGACATCACACTCGACGTGCGGCGTGGCGAGATCGTTGGCGTCATCGGTCACACCGGGTCGGGCAAGTCGACGGCGATTCAGCACCTGAATGGGCTGCTGCGTCCGCACGCCGGTAAGGCTGTCATCCTGGGCATAGATCTCAACGCACCTGAGATCGACTTGCGTGCACTGCGGCGCCGCGTGGGGCTGGTCTTTCAACTGCCGGAGGCGCAACTCTTCGAGCAATTCGTCGGTGACGATGTGGCCTACGGCCCGCGCAAGTTGGGACTGAGCCGTGAGGAGGTGCGCGCCCGCGTGCGCCAGGCGATGGAAACGGTCGGACTCCCCTTCGAGGAGTTTAAGGACCGGCTGACCTTCACCCTCAGCGGCGGGCAGATGCGGCGGGCGGCGCTGGCCGGCGTCCTGGCGCTGCAGCCAGAGGTATTGGTGCTCGACGAGCCAACTGCCGGCCTCGATCCCGAAGCGCGACGCCAGTTGATGCGCCACATTCTAGCGCTACATGACCAGGGCATGACGCTAATTATTGTCTCGCACAACATGGAAGAGCTGGCCGAGGTCTGTGATCGCCTCTACGTGATCAGTGATGGCCGCACTGTCATGACTGGCACACCAGGACAGGTCTTCAATCGGGCGGCGGAGCTGCGCCCACTGGGGCTGGACGCCCCCGACGTGACCCTGATCGCCGACCGGCTCAAGGCGGCCGGCTGGCTGCCGCCGGAGAGCGAAATCTACAAGCTGCCACAGGCGGTGGAGGCGATCGGCGCAGTGCTGGCCGCGCTGACGCACGCGTGAAAACTCCTGCTGGAAGCCGTTATTGCCCAATTGAGATGGCGTAAAGTTTGGTTGAAAGCGCTTTATTGATCCCTAGGTTGTCGCGTGATATCGCTCGCAATCTTCCTGGAAGATCCAAAGCTTCCGGGAAGATAAACAGTTAACCTGGCGGTTGTTACTGATTGCTAGGTTGACATTTTATGAGCGCAGTGTTGC
>DGFH01000134.1:10784-22159 GCA_002391565.1 Anaerolineales bacterium UBA3905 | reverse complement strand
ACGTAACACTGAAAATATGAAAACTCTGCCTGGCAATCAGTAATCACACTCGTTTCGAGGTGGACAGTTGCTTTTCCCGTTCCCTGAACATCCATCAAGCGTCCGCAATTCCAATGGTATTGGCTTGCATGTAGTACAATATCAATCGCTCGATCTAGTAACAATATAGCGCATCCAGTTGACACCATTAACCATTTGGCATGCATCATGTTTGCTGCGCCCAAACTTGATTTGCGTGTCGCACACGAGTGGAGCAAGCTCTGATCCGCACCATCACCGCCGCCCTCATCGGCCTGGGCAACGTCAATCGCAACTTTCTACGCATCCTGGAGATGAAGCAGGCTGAGCTGGCGCGCCGCTACGGGCTGGCTTTCCGCATCGTCGCGGTGGCGGATAGCAGCGGCGTTGCCGTCGCACCGACCGGCTTCGACCCGGCGGCGACGCGCCGCTTCAAGGAGACCGGCGGACGCGTCTGCGCCCTGCCCGGCTATATGGCCGACGCGACGCCCGCCGATCTGCTGGCGACGCTGGCTTGCGACCTGGTGCTGGAAGCATCGCCGGTGAACTTAACCACGGGCGAGCCGGGGCTGAGCGTCACGCGCACTGCGCTCCGGCGCGGCATCGCCGTCGTGCTGGCGAACAAGGGACCCCTTGCGCTGGCTTACCGTGAGTTGCACACACTGGCGGCGGCATCGGGTGCAGGATTGGCGTTCAGCGCCACCGTCTGCGGCGCCCTGCCGGTGCTCAACATCGGTCGGCGCGACCTGATAGCGGCGGAGATTCTGCGCCTGCGCGGCATCTTCAATGCCACCACCAATTTCATCCTGGCGGAGATGGCGACGGGACGCAGCTATGCCAACGCCCTGGCCGAAGCGCAGCGGCGCGGCATCGCCGAGAGCGACCCGACGCTCGATGTCGAAGGCTGGGACACAGCAAACAAGCTGGTGATCGTCGCCAACCATCTCCTGGGCAGCGACGCCACCCTGACCGATGTCGCCGTAACGGGCATCACCGGCGTGACGGCGGCGGCTCTGGCGCAGGCCGCGCGCGACGGTCACACGATCAAACTGCTCGCCACTGCAGAACGCACCACCGCCGGATACATCCTGACGGTGGCGCCCACCCTCCTGCCGACGACCAGCTTTCTAGGACAATGCAGCGGCTGGGAGATGGGCGTGGAAATGGAAAGCGACCTGTACGGTCACATGTTTCACAAAATCTGGGAGCGCGAACCGCTGCCGACGGCTGCGGCCATGCTGCGCGATGCAGTGAATCTCTTTACCCGCACCTGACCGATCGCCCAAAATCCACCCGTTCAGGTGACTTTGTCTTTCCCGATCGCCTGTGCTAGAATTTGCCTATCTGAGAAGACAGCGTCTTCTCGCTGGCGAGGACAACGGCGTTCTCGCCTTTTTCTTTGGCGCACGTCGGCCCGTTGTTTGCTTCTCGCAACAGATTCTCAACATCCGTAAAACGTAACCTTCTATACTGGGAAATCATCTTTCCCTGACGATGAACAGAGGACATCTGGTTTCACAAGGACGAAACGGGCGCGATAGAATGACATTTGCCCCTGCATTTGGCATCAATTCCGATGCATAGTGTCAAACAAACAATTCTTATCCTCGAAAGCTTGATGCGTTGTCAGATACTTTTTTGACAGACCCAACAGGAGGTCAAAACGTGAAAGTAGCAGTGCTTGTCAAACAAACGCCGGACACGGCCGAACTGCCCAAGGTTTCGGCCGACGATGTCCGCAGTGGCAAGGTCAAAGCCACGATGGTGATCAATCCGTGGGATGAGTTTGCCGCTGAAGAAGCTATCCTCTTGGGCGACCGCTACGATGTCGATGCTGTCGCCATCAGCATGGGTTCGCCTGACGCCGTCGATGCGCTGAAGCACGCGCTGGCGATGGGCGTCGGCGCGGCGTCACTGGTGGATAGCAGCGGTCTCACCGGCGTCGACATGTGGACGACTGCCACCGCGCTGGCGGCTGCGGTCAAGGCTGAGGGCGCCGAGCTGGTTATCACCGGTAAGCAGAGCGTCGACGACAACAGCGGCGCCGTCTATGCAGGCGTTGCGGCGCGCCTGGGGTGGCCGCTAGTCAGCGCGGTGACGAAGGTTGTCGAGATCGCCGGCGGACGCATCACCGTCGAACGCATGGTGGAAGGCGCGCAAGAGACGGTCAGCGTGCCTCTGCCTGCCGTCATCAGCGTCGGCAAAGAGATCAACGAGCCACGTTACCCCAGTTTCATGGGCATTCGCAAAGCGAGCAAAGCCAACATTCCCGCCACGCCGGCCGCCAGCCTGGGCGTTGCCTCGGGCAGTGGCAAGACGCAGTGGACAAACATCCGCAAGCCGGAGGAACGCAAAACAAAGTGCGTCATCATCGATGGCGCTACGGTCGAGGAAAAGGCCGCCAAGCTGGCCGACGCGTTGCTGGCCGAAAAGGTGATATAGGAGACGCACCATGTCTGTATTGGTTTGGATCGAACAGAACAACAACGGCCCGGTGGGAAATTCGTTTGAGGTGCTGGGCAAAGCCAGAGAAGTGGCGGCGGCGCTGGGGACACAGAGTGTAGCAGCGCTGGTCGGCGGCGATGCGGCCAATGTCGAGAAGGTGCGCAGCTACGGCGCCGATGTCGTGATGGCGGTGACCAGCCCTCTGTTGGCGAACTATCGCCTTAGCGCCTATGTCAAGGCGTTGCGCAAGGCGGTGGAGGCTGCCAATGCCACCGTTATCCTGATGGCGGCCACTGTGCGCGGCCGCGAAGTCGCTGCTGTGTTGGGCAGCGAACTCGAAGCCGGGTATGCACCGGATGCCATCGACCTGCGCGTTGAGGGTGGCAAACTGGTGGCGGTGCGCTCGGTCTATTCGAACAATATCCTGGCGGATGTCACCTTCAGCTGTCCAATGCAAGTGGTCAGCATACGCCCACGCTCCTTCCCGATGCCGGAGCCGGGCGCTGTCGGCGGCGAGGTTAAAGCGGTCGATGCAGGATTGAGCGAAGGCGATATCAAGGAGCAGGTGCTCGAAGTCAAATCCACCGACACCGGCGAAGTCAGCCTGACCGATGCTTCGATCATTGTGTCGGGCGGCCGCGGCGTGCAGCAAGACCCGGCCAAGGGCTTTGAGCTGGTGACGCAGCTGGCAAATGTGCTTGGCGCTGCGGTTGGCGCCAGCCGCGCCGCCGTCGATGCAGGCTACATTCCCTATAAGCATCAGGTCGGTCAGACGGGCAAGACGGTCAAGCCCGATCTCTACATTGCCGCCGGCATCAGCGGCGCCATTCAGCATCTTGCCGGCATGGGAGGCAGCAAGATTATCGTCGCCATCAACAAGGACGCCGAAGCGCCGATCTTTGAGAAGGCAAACTACGGCATCGTCGGCGATCTCTACCAGGTGTTGCCTGCCCTGACGGCCGAGTTCAAGAAGCGGCTGGGCAAGTAAGCAATCGACTGGCTTTTTGCAAGAAAAGGAGCGCAGGGCATCAACAGGCTCTGCGCTCCTTTTCTTGCTTCCAGCGCTTTGGGGCGGGCAGGCGCAACGACGCCAGCATCACCGGTCGTGCTTCATGCCGCAACCAATGCCGAAATCTGCGCTTCCGCCAGCGCCACGCCTTCCTTGAGCAGCGCCTTGACCTGGGCGTCGGTGCGCGCTTCGGCGTAGATGCGCAGCACCGGCTCGGTGCCGCTGGGGCGAATCAACAACCAGCTATCGTCCGCCAGAATATATTTGACGCCATCGCGATCGCTGATCTGTGCAACGCGTTCCCCCGCCAATGTTTGCGGCGCGTGCGCGGTCAGACCGGCCACCAGGTCGGCCTTCTTAAACGGCCGCACCGGCTGGTCGAGGCGAGCGTACCGGAAGACGCCCACATCAGCCGCCGCCATCAGTTCGTCGAGCAGCGCACCCAGCGGTTTACGTTGCACTGCCACAACCTCCGCCAGCAACAACCCCATCAGCAGGCCGTCGCCTTCGGGGATATGACCCAGGATGCTGATGCCGCCGCTCTCCTCACCGCCGATCAACACCGGCTCACGCAGCATGTGGTCGGTGATGTGGTTGAAACCGACCGGCGTTTCGTAGATATCCAGCCCATGGCGCGCAGCCAGTCGATTCAGCATTTGCGTGGTGCTGACCGTCTTGACCACGCTGCCGCGCAGGTTCCGCCGGCTCACCAGGTGTTCCAGCAGCAGCGCCATGATGCAATGCGGATCAATAAACTGCCCCGTGATATCGACGGCGCCGATGCGATCGGCGTCGCCGTCGGTCGCCAGACCGAGATGGTAGTCGCCGCTGCGCATCGTTTCAATGAGTGGCTCCAGGTGACGCGCAATCGGCTCCGGGTGGATGCCGTTGAAGCCGGGGTTCATTTCGTTGCGCAGCTCGTGCACCTGACAGCCGGCCTCGCGCAATAATTGCGCCAGATAGATGCGACCGGCGCCGTACATGGCATCGACAGCGACAGAGAGGTTGGCGGCTGCGATCTGCTCGAAGTTGACCAGCGTGCGTACATGCGCCTCGTAAGCTGGGAAGGGATCGAAACGTGTGATCAATCCCTGTGTCAATGCATCCTCGAAGTCGAGTCGCCGCGGCGTAGCGCCATTCGCCGCCACGATGCGGCGCTCGATCTCCTTGCAATCCGCCGGACTGGCGGAGCCGCCAAAGGCTGCCTTGAGCTTGATGCCGTTGTAGCGCGGCGGATTGTGGCTGGCGGTAATCATGACGCCGCCATCGGCGTGCTTGTCGACAATGGCGTAGCTGGTGACGGGCGTCGGCGAATCGCTGCGCGTCAGCCAGACGCGCACGCCGTTGGCGGCCAGCACCTCGGCGACGGCCATGGCGTAGCGGTCGCTAAGAAAGCGGGTGTCGAAGCCAACCACCAGTGCAGGGCGCTGCTGTGGCGCAGCGCCGTTGGCGTGTACACGGGCGGCGTGATCGGCCAGCGTCTTTTCGGCGATGGCTTGCGCCACTTTGCGAACATTCTCGAAGGTGAATTCTTCGCTGATGACGGCGCGCCAGCCGTCGGTGCCAAAGTGGATAGACATAGAGCAATTCCCTGTCGTGATAAGCGAGTAAAATCTTCTGCCGTTGCGCTGCGAGACGGCAACCTCCAGATTGTAACATACCAGGTGAGATTGGCATGGATCGCACGCGTGCTATACTGCACACAACAACTGTCATCTTGTTCATTGAAAGGAGCTGCCGCCATGCAACTGACCACGGTGCCCATCGAGAAACCGGAGGAGATCAACTTCATTCTCGGTCAGAGTCACTTCATCAAAACGGTCGAGGACTTGCACGAAGCGCTGGTGACGGCTGTGCCGGGCATCAAGTTTGGACTGGCCTTTTGTGAGGCGTCAGGCCCTGCCCTAGTCCGCTGGTCGGGCACGGATGACGCCATGATCAAGTTGGCGCAGCAAAATGCGCTGGCGCTGGCGTGCGGTCACAGCTTTATCATCTTCCTGGCAGCGGGTTTTTACCCGGTCAATGTATTGAAGGCGGTGCAGGCTGCGCCGGAGGTCTGTCGCATCTTCTGCGCCACGGCGAATCCGACCGAGGTGATTGTCGCCGAGAGCGAGCAAGGGCGCGGCATCCTTGGCGTGATCGACGGTGTGAAGAGTAAAGGCGTCGAGGGCGAAGAGGAGATCGCCGCCCGCAAGACGCTGCTACGGCGCTTTGGTTATAAACTCTAGACGATATGGACGATACAAAACCATTAGCCTGGATGTGGGCGACCGAAGGAGAAGTCTACGGTCTCTCGGTGGATGAAGAGACGCACAAACTGCGCTGGTTCGCCAACGCTGGCTGTCTCTGCGACTGGGATGACAGCGAGGTGGATCAGACGCCGGCGCAGTTTTTGGCGTGCGGTGTGCCTGGGCAAATTGCTGAGCCGGACTCAGACACGCTGGCGGAGATCGTACAGCGGGTTGGCCTCCTGGTGTAGATGTTGATGGTGCGCTATGAGGCTTTGGGCTGTAGCTGCACCACCGCCGCCGCCCAGGTCATCCCCGCACCGAAGGAGACCAGCAGCAGCGTGTCGGTTGGCTGGATGCGCCCATTGTCGAGATTTTCGGCCAGCGCCAGCGGAATCGACGCCGCCGACGTGTTGGCGTAGCGTTCGATGTTGACGATGAAGCGCTCCATCGGCGTCCCCATATCCTTAGCCGCCGCCTGGATGATGCGCAAATTGGCTTGATGCGGGATGATCCAGTCGATGTCGGCCATTGTCTTGCCGGCCATCGCCAGCGCCTTTGCGCTGGCCGGTGCAAAGATGCGCGTGGCAAACTTGAAGACCTCGCGACCGTTCATCTGCAGATAGTGGCTGCCTTCGTGAAGCACATCGGCGCCAAAAGGCCGCGCCGACCCACCCGACGGCATGATAATGTGCTGATAGCCGCTGCCATCCGAACCGAGCTGGTAGCCTTGCACGCCACACACCTGCTCCGTCGCCTGCACCACCACTGCACCCGCAGCGTCGCCGAAGAGCACGCTGGTGCTGCGATCCTCCCAGTTGACGAAGCGGCTCAACAGCTCGACGCCCACCACCAGGATGTTGCGGTACGCTCCGGTGGCAATAAACTGCTCCGCCGTCACCAACGCGTAGACGAAGCCCGTACAGCCGGTGACGATGGTCATTGCCGGTGTGTTGTGTGCGCCCAGCGCTGCCTGCACCATGCTCGACACCGGCGGCGTGAAGTAGTCGGGCGAGGAGGTGGCAATCAGAATCAGGTCCAGGTCGGTGGCGGGCAGATTAGCCTTTGCCAGCGCCGACCAGCTTGCTTTGACCGCCATCGTCGAAGTAGTCTCGTCCGGTCCGGCGACATGTCGCTGATGAATGCCGGTGCGCTGGACGATCCACTCGTGGCTGGTGTCAAGGGTGGCTTCGAGTTCGTGGTTGGTGATAATGCGCGGCGGCGCATAGGCGCCCCAGCCGGTGATTTTTCCGTAAAATTTAGGCATGATCGTTTCTCGCTGCCATAGCAGAGGTGGACATCGCCCTGCGGAGATGGCGCCGACAGCAGCTGTCGCCCTGTACGACCGTTGTCGAAACCTATCATTCCACTGTCTCTCACCGGACGATGTTATGTTGGAATGCTGATTTCCGGTACGATACTACAAGTCTCGTTTTTCCTCATCTTTCAGGTGACTGCATATGCAAACCATTGATCAAGCGGCGCCGGTGCGTCGAGGCGAAGAATTGGACAACGCCGCGCTGGAGCGCTTTCTTCTGGCGCACTTGCCGGACGCCGCCGGGCCGCTGGTGGTGACGCAATTCCCCGGCGGCTTTTCCAACCTCACCTATCTGCTCCAACTCGGCGCGCAAGAGTTGGTGTTGCGCCGACCGCCCTTTGGCGCCGCCATCAAATCCGCGCACGACATGGGGCGCGAATATCGCGTACTGCGCGCTCTGCACAGCGTCTACCCCAAAGTCCCACGCCCGCTGCTCTACTGCGACGATCCAGCGGTGATCGGCGCCCCCTTCTACGTCATGACGCGGTTGCACGGCGTCATTCTGCGCGGGCAGTCGCCCGCCGTGTCTGGCCTGACGCCAGCGACAATGGCCGCCATCGCCGCCGCTGCCATCGACAACCTGACTGCCATCCACGCCATCGACTACGCCGCCGCCGGTCTGGGTGACCTGGGGCGCCCAGAAGGCTATGTCGCCCGCCAGATCGATGGCTGGACCAAACGTTACCGCGCCGCCCAAACCGACGACCTGACGGAGATCGAAACGCTGATCGACTGGCTGACGACGCACCAGCCACCGGAGCATGGCGCGGCGCTGATCCACAATGACTACAAGTTCGACAACTTGATGCTGAACCCGCAAAAGCTGACCGAAATCATTGCCGTACTCGACTGGGAGATGTGCACCATCGGCGACCCGCTGCTCGACCTGGGCACAACGCTCGGCTACTGGATCGAGCCAGGCGACCCGCCGGCGTTGCAAGCCATGCTCGGCTTGACGGCCGCGCCGGGCAACCTCACCCGACAGGAGGTGGTGGAACGCTACATCGCCGCCAGCGGGCGCGCCGTGGACGAACCGCTCTTCTACTATCTCTACGGTCTCTTTAAGATCGCCGTGATCGTGCAGCAGATTTACGCCCGCCACCGTCGCGGCCTCACCCAGGATGCACGCTTCGCCGGACTGGGGGCAGTCGTCGCCGCGTGTGGGCAACTGGGCGCCGCTGCGCTAGATCAGGGGCGGATCAGCGGACTGAAACTGTAATGCGCTTTTGTGAATAGCCCAGTAATCGACGTAGGCGCAGTTCTCAACCGCACCCTTTGGTTTGGAGCGGGAAATGCGATTCTAACAATTTTACGACATGCACAGTTCACCATCTGCAGCTCGATCTTTGGGAGCGCCCTCAGGCGAGGCTTATAATATGCAATGCCTGAGTCTCATGGGTAGTCAACCAATCTCACAATCAACCTAATCTCTCAATCGCACTATCATGGAACGCACATTTTTCATCATCGCATCTCTCCTCGGCGGCCTTTCCGTGGCGCTTGGCGCGTTTGGCGCCCATGCGTTGCGCGGACGCATCGAGGAGAGCCTGCTCGCCAACTACCAGACTGGTGTCAGCTACCTGTTCTATCATGCGCTGGCGCTCTTTGCCGTCGCCTGGGCGGTGAGCAAATGGCCTGCCGCCAACCTGCCTGTCTGGGCTGGCTGGCTTTTCGTCGTCGGCGTCGTCTTCTTTTCGGGCAGCCTCTTCATGATGGCTTTCACCGGCCTGCGCTGGCTCGGCGCCATTACCCCGATCGGCGGCGTCGCCTTCATTGTCGGCTGGCTACTGCTGGCGCTTACAGCCTGGCGCAACTAAGAAAAAACACGATGGCGTGCGGATGACGCGGATCAGGCGAATGCTTGCTGATTCCGATCTGCTCTGCGTTTATCCGCTCGATTCGCGTCATCCGCGTGCAATTTCCAATCGTCCCGCTTCCTGATTTCGAGTGAGGAAATGATGCCGTTATCTGAATTCCAAGCGTCGCTCAGTCAGCCAACACCGCCCGCCGGGCTCAGTCCGGCGCTGCAGGCGCTCTGGTATGCCGCCAAAGGCGACTGGGAGCGCGCCCACGCGATCACGCAGCCGGGTGGTCCGGCGCTCGATTGGGTGCATGCCTACCTGCACCGCGTTGATGGTGACCTGAGCAACGCCGCCTACTGGTATCGTCGCGCCGGCAAGCCCGTCGCCACGCAGCCATTGGATGCAGAGTGGGTGGAGTTGGCGGCGGCGCTGCTGGCAAAGTAAGCAGAACATTGTTGACGCCAGGAGCAACCATGCTGCCTTTTCCTGAATACGAACAGTACGACGCGCTCGGTCTGGCCGAACTGGTGCGCACTCGCCAGGTGACGTCGCTGGAGGTGGTCGAAGCTGCCATCGCCCGCATCGAGGCGCGCAACCCACAGGTCAACGCCGTCATCCACACCATGTTCAACCAGGCGCGCCAGGCGGCGCAGGGCGATTTACCCGACGGCTCTGTGCGCGGCGCGCCCTTTCTGGTCAAGGACTTGCTGGCGATGGTGGCGGGTGCGCCGATGGCGTCCGGCACGCGGCTGCTGAAACACTGGGCGCCGCCGATCGACAGCGAGCTGGTGCGGCGCTGGAAGGCCGCCGGGCTGGTCATCCTCGGCAAGACCAACACGCCAGAGTTTGGTCTGCAGCCCTACACCGAACCAGCGCTCTTTGGTCCCACGCGCAACCCCTACGATCTCACGCGCACGGCAGGCGGCTCCAGCGGCGGATCAGGCGCCGCTGTGGCCGCGCGTCTGACGCCCATCGCCAGCGGCGGCGATGGCGGCGGCTCGATCCGTGTGCCTGCCTCCGTGAACGGCGTCTTTGGCCTCAAGCCGACGCGCGGGCGCACGCCGACCGGGCCGCTTTACTGGGAATTATGGGAGGGCTGCGCCGTTGAGCATGTGCTCACCCGTTCCGTGCGTGACAGCGCCGCGCTGCTCGACGCCACCGCCGGCGCTGATGTCGGCGCACCCTACGCCGCGCCGCCGCAGAGCCGCCCCTTTCTTGCCGAAGTGGGCAGCGATCCCGGTCGTCTACGCATTGCCTTCACCACGCAAGCCTTGATCGGCGTCAACGACCCACCGCCCGACCCCGAGGTGGTGCGCGGGTTGGCGGCGACGGTGCAGCTGTTGCAGGAGTTGGGGCACGACGTCATCGAGGCAACACCGCACTACGACTACGGCGAACTGGCGATGGCCTTCATGACGATGATCGCCGGTCAGACGCGTAACGACATCCGCGAGACAGCGGCGCTGGTGGGCAAACGCCCGGCGCGCAGCGACTTCGAGCTGCTGACCTGGGTGATCGGTCTGCTGGGCAACGCTTTCACCGCCGCCGACTACGTGCACGCCACGCGCATCTTTGGCGGCGCCGCCCGTGCTATCGGCGCCTTCTTCACCAACTACGATGTGCTGCTCACGCCGACGCTGCCGCGCGCGCCGGTCGCCATCGGCGCATTACAGCCCACCCCGGCGGAACAGCGGCTGCTCGGCGCCATCGCCACATTGCGCGCCGGCAATCTCCTGACCGCGCTCGACCTGGTGCGCCCAATTGCGCTCAAAACCTTTAGCTACGTTCGCTACCTCACGCCCTTCAACATCACCGGCCAACCGGCCATGTCGGTTCCGTTGCACTGGACGGACACAGGCTTGCCCGTCGGGATGCATTTCGTCGGTCGCTTTGGCGACGAAGCGACCCTCTTTCGCCTGGCCGCGCAACTGGAGCAGGCGCAGCCCTGGGCGACGCGTGTCCCGCCGCTGGTGCATGCCGGCTAGCCTTCGCCACGCGTCATTCTTCATTCGTCACCCGTCATCACGCCACATGCCATTCACTCGCAACCGCTGGCGGGTGAATGGCAGCGCGCCGAAATTCCCTCTTGACTTAGTGTGTTTTTTACACTATAGTATAAGTGTATAAAACACACTAAGTCAGCCTGCACCCTTGACATCCGGCCGGACTCTGGTTGCGCTGACGCCGACACACTTGATTGACTTTTCAGGAGGCGATCAATGGGATACTCACGCTGGAGCGATACCGTGTATCAGGATCGGCAGCAGCAGCGCCGCCGCACCAATCAGACAGCCTTCACCTATGACCGGCAGGTGCGCGAAAGCGGGCGCGTGGAGGTGCATCCGCAGATGAATCCTTTCCGCAAGGTGCGCGAGAGTCGGGAGAGCGACGTGCATCCCGCTGCTACGGCAATTGCGGTCATTTTCGACGTGACCGGGTCGATGGGGGACGTGCCGCGCGTGCTGCAAACCAAGCTGGGCGGGCTGATGCACTTGCTGTTGGAGAAGCGCTACGTCCCCGACCCGCAACTGCTCTTCGGCGCCGTCGGCGACGCC
>DGFH01000134.1:7217-10524 GCA_002391565.1 Anaerolineales bacterium UBA3905 | reverse complement strand
TTTGACCGGCGTCGGCGCAGAGGCTACCTCTTCACCATTGGCGACGAGAAACCCTACAGCAAACTGCGCCGCGAGCATGTCCGCCAACACATTGGCGACGTGCTCAAACAGGATGCACCGGTGGAGATGGTGGTCGCCGCCGTCAACCAGCGCTATCACCACTTCCACATCGTGCCGACGCACACGGCGCACGGCAGCAGCCCAGATGTGCAGGAACGTTGGCGTAGCTTACTGGGCGAACGCGTGCTGCTACTCGACGACGAAGCCGCTGTCTGCGAGACCATTGCGCTAACGATTGGTCTCAATGAGGGGGCGCTGGATGACCTGGAGCGCGGCGTGGATGATCTGCGCATGGCGGGGTACGACGACGGCGCGGCGCAGGCTGCCGTCACGGCAATGACGCGCAGCACGCTGGGTGGACGGCGCAACGGTGGAACCGGTTCGTTTTGACACAAAAGTTCATGTTGACGCAAAGGTGCAAGAGCGCAAAGGTTCGCAGTTGACCGGTTCTATATGTAGGTGCGGTTGAGAATCGCACGTTCGTGGCCGCCAGGCCATGCGGCTGCGAGCCGCATCTACGAAAACCCGCCGCCCCGTCGTAGACGCCGCTCGCAGCGGCGTGATCTCGCTCCAACATGCGCCATTTTGACACCGAGACTCTGCGGCTGTATGGAGTTTAACCAATAGATTCGGTAATCGTAGGTTTGGCTTCCAGCCGGACGTTTTTGGTCGGCCACACCGTCACGCCGGAGGCGATGACCTACGGGAGAGGCCGCTGCGTGCGTTGAAGGCGACAACATCGATTACCGAATCATTTTGTTAACCCTCATTGAGTCGCACCGAGACTCTGCGGCTGCGAGCCGGAGCCGCATCTACTTTCATTGTAGGGAGGCGCGATGCAGCAAGCCATCCTGACCGTTGATCTCGGCTTTGGCGATGCGGGGAAAGGTTCGATCGTCGATTTTCTCACGCGGGAGCACGCCGCTCACACTGTTGTGCGATACAACGGCGGTGCGCAGGCCGGCCATCGCGTGGTGACGCCCGCCGGTGCGGTGCATGTCTTCGCCCAGTTCGGCAGTGGGACGCTGGCGGGCGCAAGGACGCACCTCTCGCGCTTCATGCTGGTCGAACCGCTGGCGATGCTGGCGGAGGCGGCGCATCTGCGCATGCTCGGCGTCGATGCGCTTGCCTGCACAACCATCGATGCACAGGCGCGCGTCATCACACCCTTTCAGCGCGCCACCAATCGGCTCAAGGAACTGGCGCGCGGCGCTGCACGTCACGGTAGTTGCGGCATGGGCATCGGTGAGACGGTGGCGGACGCGCTGGAGCACGGCGCACGCACGCTCTACATGCGTGACTTGCGCTGTCCCGACGCACTGCGGGAGAAATTGACCTTTGTGCGCGCCATCAACCGCGCCAAGACGGCGGCGCTCCGATCGGCGCTGCCCGACAATCAGCAGGTCGCCGACGAACTGGCGGTGTTGTGCGACGACGACTGGCTGGAGTGGCTGCTCGAAGAGTATCGCCATTATGGCAGGCAGGTGCAGATCGTCGAGCGCAATTTCCTCGCGGCGCTGCTTCGGCGTTCCGGTGTGGTGATCTTTGAGGCAGCGCAAGGTGTGCTACTCGATGAAGCCTACGGCTTTCACCCGCACACCACCTGGAGCGACACGACGCTGCGCAATGCCGACTTGCTCCTGGCGGAGGCTGGCTATGCAGGCGCGGTGCAGCGCATCGGCATCACGCGCGCTTACGCCACGCGACACGGCGCCGGCCCCTTCGTCACCGAGGACGCCGATCTGACGCGCGCTTTGCCCGACGCCTCCAACGCCGACGGCGCCTGGCAACAAGGTTTCCGCGTCGGCTGGCTTGATCTGGTGCTGTTGCGCTACGCCCGGGACGTTGTCGGCCCGCTGGATTTTCTCGCCGTCACCTGTCTGGATCGGCTGGCGGGGCTGCCGGCGGTGAAGGTCTGTACGCACTATCGTAGCGATGGCGCCGACCTTCATCGGCTGCTGGCGTCGCCCGTGCGCGGAGATCTGGCCTACCAGGCGCAGCTTACCGCGCAGTTGATGCACGCCGAACCGGTGCTGACCCGCCTCAACGACGCCGGCGCCATCCTGCCGATGCTGGAAGCGGAATTGCAATTGCCGGTCAGTCTGGTTTCGACCGGGGCTGGCGCAGCGGATAAGGTGTGGCGGACCTCAACACTACCTTGAAAATCCGTCGTGTCGCGACAGATTTTCAAGGTAGTGTTGGCGCAAACCAATTCATGGCGCGCCGCCAATTCGTGATACACTCTTGCAACCGATGTTTGCCTCGACAGGCCAAGCGGCTTTTCCTTGCCGAAAGGAGTCACCCATGCACCCGCTCCGTAACTTGCTCCGCATCGCCCTTGGCGTCGTACTGATCGCCGCGCTGCTCTTACCCGCCGCCCCGCTCACGCTGGCGCAGGAGGCCGCCACGATCCATTACCACCGTCCCGACGGCGCCTACGATGGTTGGGGGCTGCACGTATGGGGCGCGGCCGCGCAGGAAACGCTGTGGACGGAGCCGCTGCCGCCAACGGGCAGCGACGATTTCGGCGTCTTTTGGGAAGTGCCGCTGCGCGCCGATGGTGACGAGTTGGGCTTCATCATCCACAACGGCGACGCCAAAGACCCCGGCCCCGACCAGTTTCTCAAGCTGGCGTCGGGCCGGGAAGCCTGGGTTGTCTCCGGCGTGGCGCAGGTCTATCTCCAGCCGGTCGATCCCAACGATCTGCCCACCGACCTGCCGCCGGAGCCGGAGCCAGGCGCGCCGCCGCGTGCCGTCTCCTTCCCCGGCAACTATGCATCGATCCTGCGCGGCGCCGATTGGGAACCGGCCGACCCCACCGTGCAGGGCAGCGATCCCGATGGCGACGGTGTGTGGACGCTCACCGTCACCCTGCCCGGCGGCGACTACGAGTTCAAGGTCGCCATCGACGGGACATGGGAGGAGAACTACGGCGCGGGCGGTCAGCCAGACGGGCCGAACATCGCTTTCACCGTGCCCGACGATGGCGGCGACGCAGTTTTCACCTACGACCGCGCCAGCGGCGCAATCACCGTCCGCATCGACGCGGCGAGTGGCCCCGTCCCTACACCGCAGACCTTCGTGGGCGACGGCGTGATCTACCGGCCGGCGCTCCGCCACGTTAGCCGCAGCGATCTCTATCGCACGCCCTTTGGCGCCCAGCCGACTGACACCGACGTGACGCTGCGGCTGCGCACCGCTGCCAATGATGTTGAACAGGTGACGCTCTTGTGGGGCAGCGTCAGCG
>DGFH01000134.1:0-7091 GCA_002391565.1 Anaerolineales bacterium UBA3905 | reverse complement strand
GAACAGGTGACGCTCTTGTGGGGCAGCGTCAGCGATGGCGTCATCCGCTACACACCGCTGCAAGCCGTCGCCGCCGATGACCGCTACGCCTGGTGGGAGACGACCCTCAACACCGGCGCGGCGCTCGACGTGTTGGTTTATGGCTTTAGTGTGAGCGACGGCGGCGCCACCGTCTATGTGGCCGACGACGCGCGGCGCGATGGTGGCATTGGTCAAAGCTACACCGACCAGCCGGGCGGCGATTTGGGCTGGAACATCTACGTCTATGATCCGGCCTTTGACGCGCCAGCGTGGGCGAAAAACGCTACGATCTACCAGATTTTCCCAGATCGCTTCCGCGATGGCGATCCTGCCAACAACCCCACCGCCGACGATTGGTTCTATCCGGAGGAGTGCGGCGGCAGGGCGCGCCCGGTGTCGCCGTGGAACACCATCGTCCCCGACCCGGAGCCGAACGATCCTGGGCGCAATCCCTGGGCAGGCGCCTACGGCTGCACTTTTTATGGCGGCGATCTGCAAGGCGTGCAACAGGAGTTGGATTACCTCCAGGCATTGGGCGTGACGACCATCTACTTCAACCCAATCTTCGACTCACCCTCCAACCACAAGTATGACGGTCGCAACTACCGCCAGGTCGACGATAGCCTGGCGGTGGCAGGCGATTTTGACGCCAGCAACGCGTTGTTCCAGGCCTTCGCCGCCGAGGTCGTCGCACGTGGGATGAACCTGATCCTGGACGGCGTGCCCAACCACTCCTCCAGCGACAGCCCCTTCTTCGATAAGTACAGCCGCCACGACATCGAGGGCGCGTGCGAGAGTGAGGAGAGTCCCTATCGCAGCTGGTACTTTTTCGACCCGGCGCGACCGGCGGGGACAGGCGCATGCGCCGGCGACGTCAACTATCGCGGTTGGTTCAACGTGGCGACGCTGCCGCAGCTCGACACCGCCAACGAAGAGGTCATCGACAACTGGTTGGGCGAGGAAGGCATCGCCCTGCAGTGGCTGGAGACGCCGGGCGTCGGCGGCTGGCGCATCGACGTGGTGCCGGATGTGGTGAACATCAACCCGCACTTCTTTGAACTGATGCGCCAGGCGGTCAAGGCAGCGCACCCGGACGCGCTGCTCATCTCTGAAACATGGCCGGAAGATCAGGCGCGGCTGCGCGTGCTGGGCGATGAGTTCGACTCGACGATGAATTACCGCTTCCGGCTGGCCGTGCTCGGCTTCCTGCGCGATAGCGCCTTCGATGACAATGACGGCAGCGTACTCCCACTGACGGCGACCGAGTTCGAGGCGGCGTTGCGCGGTATGCAGGAGGATTATCCCCCTGCAGCCTTTGCCTCGGCAATGAACCTGCTCTCCTCCCACGATGTCAACCGTGCAGTGCGCGTGCTCGACCACGACGGCATCGATTTTGCCGCGCAGGAACCGATCAACGACTTCGCCGATGGCCGCGCCCGGCTGGCGCTGGCGGCAGTGCTGCAATTCACGTTGCCCGGCGCGCCGACGATCTACTATGGCGACGAGGTAGGGCTGGTCGGTTTTGGCAGCGACGGCCCGCGCGACGATCCCTACAACCGGCAGCCCTATCCCTGGCCCGACGCCGAGGGCTACGACGATCTGCCTGCGTGGCGGCAGCGAGACACGGCGCTGCTTGCCCACTATCAGCGCCTCGGCCAGTTGCGCCAGCAGTACAGCTTCCTGCGCACCGGTTCATGGGACACGCTGCTGCTCGATGACGCCGGGCTGATCGTCTATGGGCGCAAGGATGAGAGCGGCGCTGCGATCATCGCTGTCAACCGCAGCAAGCAGGAACAAATGGTCAGCTTTGACGCGTCGGGTTATTTGCCGTGGGGTGCTGAACTGCGCGATCCCTTTGGCGACGCTACGCTCACGGTGGGCGCGGCCGGCAACGTCAGCTTCACCACACCGGCGCTGGGCTACCAGCTGTGGGTGACGGGCGAAGAGATCGACTTCACGACGCCGACGACGCCGGAAATCGTTGCGGTCGTGGAGGGCAGCGGCAGCGTCACGCTCACACTTCAGGGCGACGACACCGCCGCGCAGTATGCGGTGTTGCGTTCGCAGGTGGACGGCGGCTTTGAGGAGGTCGCGATCCTGCCCGGCGCCGACGTGACCTTCGAGTTCACCGACGCAGGTCTGACCAACGGCGCAACGTATTATTATCGCGTCGCTGCCATTGGCTATAACGGGCTACGCAGCGCGCCGACGCCATCGATCGCGGCCACACCGCACGCCGTTGTGCAGTCGATCATTCTGGAGGAGCCGTTGACGCTCCAGCATACACTCAGCGCAGTGGAGCCGTCGCCGCCGACGCGTGCAGCGGTCTTTGTCCCCAGCCTGACCGAGATTGCAGGGAAAGCGCGTGGCGTCATCGTGCAGGCGGGGTGGGCGCCGGTGGGGAGCGACGCCTTCACCTGGGTGGATGGCGAGTATGTGACCGACAACCAGGGCGGCGGCGATGTGTATGCAGCGCGGTTCCTGCCCGACGCAGTGGGTGAGTATGTGTTCAAATGGCGCGCTTCCACCACCGGCGGGCGTGAGTGGGCAGAGAGTGAGAACGCCGGCAAGCTCACAGTGGTCGCCAATCCTGATACAGAAGCGCCCAAGCCACCCTTCCGGCTGGACGAAGTGGCGCGCAACGCCGGGCTGATCGCCATCGGCATTCGCGCCTCGCGTGGAGGCGATCTACACGCCTTCCGCATCTGCCGCACCGACGTGACCGCCGGCGAGGAGGGCTGCGCAACACGCGTCGATGCGCCTAAAATCACGACCGTCTTCACCGACACTACGGTGACGAGCGGTCACACCTACGTCTACACCGTGGCGTCGGTGGATCGCGCGTTCAACGTGTCGGCGCCGACGGCGCCGATCACGCTGACGGCCGAACTGAGCATGGTGGAGGTGACCTGGCGCGTGTTGGCGCCTGCCGAGACGCCTGCCGATGACACCCTCTTCATTGCTGGCGACAACGTCGATGCGTTCCTGGCGCCATACAACCCCGGCCTCACGCCGATGACGCTGACCGAAGATGGAGTGTGGGAGTTCACCGCCACGCTCAAGGAAGGGACGCAGCTGCAATACAAGTACACGCGCGGCAGTTGGGAAACGGTCGAGCAATGGGGGACGATCAGCGGCTTTGGCAATCGCAGCTTGACGGTGGTCAAGGGGCCGGACGGTGCGATGCTGGTTGAGGACATCGCCACCGACTGGGGCGCCGACGGGCCGGATGATCATCGGGCGATTCAGGCGTGGCGCGACCCGCTGGTGAAGGCGGTCACAGCGACCCCGGAAGCCGTTGTGGTGGAATTCAGCATTCTGGTGACGCCCATCGGCGGCGATGCGGCGCATGTGATCACCGTGACGTCGGTGGAGGGGGCGTCGATTGCCGGGGTCGTGGCGCAAACATCGGGCAGCAGTTTCACCTTTACGCCAGAAGCGCCGCTGGCGCCGGGTGAATACACCGTCACCGTTTTCAACGTGGAACAGACGACGCCGATGGTGAAGCCATACACGCAGACGTTCGTGATCGCGGAGTAATCGAACGCCTGCCGGGGCGACTCATTGTGTCAAGCGGGATGATTGCGCAGGGCTAACCACCGGCGCGCTTGATCTCATCCGCCAGGCGCAACTTGACGATCTCCAGAAATGTCACCGGCTGCTTGAAATTCTGTAGCTCGATGCGGCGATTGAGGAGGCGGATTTCTTCTTGCCAGGTCGCCACTTGTGTCTGCCAGCGTTGTTCGAGTGCGGCCTGCGCCGCCGTCGAACGCGCCTGCTCGCGTTGCGCCTGAAAATCCGTGACGACCTGTCGAAGCTTAGCCCGAAAACGTTCGATCTCGGCGAGCATGGCGTTGCGGTCGGCAATCCAGGCGGGCGTTAGTTCGTTGTTCTTAAGCAACGAATTCGCCATCTGCATGTCGGGCGGCACGTGCGGTTCCGGCGCAGGATCGAGCGGTTTGCCCTTATTGCGCAAATTGTCGAATTGACCTGCGCGCATGGCATCCTCGATGCGCTGGCTGATCAGATCGCGCCACTCCTCCGGCGTGCGGTGTGGCGGGCGCTGGGGCGTCGTCTCGTCGTCGCCTTCCTGGGCGCGGCGATAGGCGTCTGCGCGGGCATTAGGATCGGGTGCGGGTTTGGTCATCATCTCACCTGACGAACAGCGATAGACATGTTGGTCGTCATTGTACTGTTGTCGCCAAAAATTGCACAAGAGATGGTTTGAATAGCGTCAGATCCGACGCCAGGAGGCGACTGGCGGGAATAGAGCTGTTTCTGTGCGTTTTTGGCGTCTTTGCGTCGCTGCGTCCAAGAAAGGCAATTTCCCAATGACCTTGAAAGTTCAGGCAGGCTGCCGTTGAGGTTGGGAAAGCGTCTGGCGTCAGGTACAATAGGCATGCTGGTGATTCAGCACAACGAACTCATGCGTGAGGCCCCTGTGGGTGCTTTTTCGTTTAGGAAGCTATTTTTTGCCGCCGATCACCGTCTGCGCGCGGGCTATCGAGTCGCCATCTTCTTTTTGTTGTGGGGCTTTGGGCCAGCCGTCGTGCACAGCGTGCTAGAGCGGACGCTGTTGCGCTTCGATTCACCGCAGTGGTTGTGGTGGCAAAGTGTGGCGCTCAATGTGGTGCGGCTGGTTATCATCTTGTTAATGGCCTGGTGGACAGCGCGCATCATCGACCGGCGTCCGCTGGCGGATTATGGCTTTCATTTTTCAGCGACGTGGTGGCTGGACTTTGGCTTTGGCGTGTTGTTGGGGACGGCGTTGATGGCGCTAGTTTTTCTCACGGCATGGCTGGCGGGTTGGGTTGTCGTCGTGGAAACATGGCGTCGCGACCCGCCGGAGATGGCGTTTGCCCTGGCGTTCCTGGCGCCGCTCGTGTTGTACCTGGTGGTGGCGATTGCCGAAGAGTTGTTGACGCGCGGCAATCAGATCGTCAATCTGACCGAAGGCTTTTCGCCACAGGGCTACGTGTCGGCGGTCCTCGCGGCATGGATTATTTCTTCGATCATCTTTGGCCTGCTGCATATTTTCAACCCCCACGCAACCTGGGTCAGCATCACCAATCTCACGCTGATGGGCTTCATGTTCGGATTAGGGTTTGTGCTCACCGGCGAACTGGCGTTGCCGATCGGATTGCATCTGACCTGGAATCTAGTGCAGGGCAATTTTTACGGCTTCCCCGTCAGCGGTAAGATGCAGTACGGCACGACGCTAGTCGCCATTCAGGATCGCGGCCCGTTGGTGTGGACAGGCGGCGCTTTTGGTCCAGAGGCGGGCTTGTTGGGCATTCTGGCGACGGCGGCGGGGATGATCGCCATCATTGCCTGGGTGAAGTGGCGCTACGGTGACCTGTCCCTGCGGCGGATACGCGTCAAAACGATGACGCCTGGGGCGTGTAGCGATCGGCAGCATTCCACCATGCGCACCCGCCGGCAGGTGTAATGCAAGGATGAGGAGGTAGAGTGTGACCAAAAAGCTGTGGGGGGGGCGCTTCACCGGCAAGACCGATCCGTTGATGGAGGAATTCAATGCGTCGATTGCCTTTGACCGCCGGTTGTGGCAGGTTGACATCCAGGGAAGCCAGGCGTATGCACGGGCATTGGTGAGTGCCGGTTTACTAACCCCTGGCGAAGGCGACATGATTGTGGCGGGACTGGAGCAGGTGGCGCAGGAATGGGCGCGGGGCGAATTCGTGATTCAGGCGGGTGATGAAGACATCCACACTGCCAACGAACGCCGCCTCACCGAATTGATCGGGCCGGTGGCGGGCAAGCTCCACACCGGGCGCAGCCGCAACGACCAGATCGCCACGGACGTGCGTCTGTGGCTGCGCGGGGAGATTGTGCAGCTACGCGGCCATCTCCACCAGTTGATCGGCGTGGCGCTTGACCGCGCAGCGGAGGAGATCGACCTGTTGATGCCAGGCTACACCCACCTGCAGCCGGCGCAGCCCGTCCGCTGGAGCCACTGGTTGCTGAGTCACGTCTGGGCCTGGCAGCGCGACGCCGACCGCCTTGATGAGCTGGCGGCGCGCGTCAACATCATGCCGCTGGGCAGCGGTGCGCTGGCTGGCAATCCCTTCGCCATCGACCGCGCCCGGCTGGCGGATGACCTGGGCTTCGCCGGCGTCACCGGCAACAGCATGGATGGCGTCAGTGATCGCGATTTCATCGTTGAATTTCTCTTCTGGGCGACGCTGACGATGGTGCACCTCAGCCGCTTTGCCGAAGACCTGATCGTCTACAGCAGCCGCGAATTTGGCTTTGTCACGCTGGCCGACGCCTACAGCACTGGCAGCAGCCTGATGCCGCAAAAAAAGAATCCTGACGCACTCGAATTATTGCGCGGCAAGTCGGGGAGGATGGTCGGCCACCTGACCGGTCTGGTTGTGACCATCAAGGGGTTGCCCAGCACCTACAACAAGGACCTGCAGGAGGATAAAGAGCCGCTCTTCGACGCCGTGACCAATATCTCCGGCTCGCTGCAGATCGCATGTGGCGTGCTCTCGACGCTGCAAGTCAATCCGGCGGCGATGCGCGCCGCGCTCAGCCCAGAGATGCTGGCGACCGATCTGGCGGAATATCTGGTGCGCAAAGGCGTGCCCTTCCGCGAGTCGCACCATATTGCTGGCGCGGCGGTGCAGATGGCCGAGTTGCAAGGCGTCCCACTCTCGCAGTTGATGGTGGAGGACTTGCAGAAGCTGCACGGCGCCTTTGAGGCGGACGCTGCTGCGATCTGGAACTTCGACCAGAGCGTCGAGCGCCGCGATGTGGAAGGTGGCACGAGTCGGCGTGCAGTGCTGGCGCAGATTGCGCGGCTGCGCACCTGGCTAGATGGAAAGTGATTGCGAGATTGAGCGAACAGGCGATTGCGGGAATTGGAGATAGGTCTCTCAAACCTGGCAAGCGTCGATCCATTGTGGATTCAATGCGTTGCGTCTGCATCCGGTGCAGGCGCCGGTGTGCATGCGGGATAGCGCCTAGTCAGGCTGTGGAGTGTTTGACAACACAAGTAAACTTTGTTACGCTTGCCCACAAAATTCGACCCTCGCATCAATCTTGCA
>DGFH01000020.1:12489-12979 GCA_002391565.1 Anaerolineales bacterium UBA3905 | reverse complement strand
CGATCTCCTCGTCGGAGGTGATCAGCACAGTGACGGGGCGCGGCAGCGCGATCGCCAGGTCGCGCACCCCGCGCATAGCGTATTCGACCAGCGCCAGGCTGCTCTGCATGTCGAAGATGCCGGGGCCATAGGCTCTGCCCTCCTCAACGCGGAAGGGGTGCGTCGCCAGCGAGCCGACGTGCCACACCGTGTCGTAGTGGCAGAGCACCAACGCCGGCGGCGCCGCGTCGTCTCCATGCACGAAGCGGGCGCGCACGTGGTTGCCGCGTTCGGGCTGTGCGATGATCTCGACGGCGGCGCCGGCTGCGGTCAAGCGCGCCGCCAGCCGCGCGGCGAAGGCGTCGAGCCGCGGCTTGTCCTGGCTGGGCGTCTCCTGCGTGACGAGTTCGCCGATCGTGGCGAGGATGTCGGCTTGATGTTGGCGAAAGTATTCCTGCAAGTTTGCGGGTGCCATGGATAGTCCAGGTAAGTATGCTAGGGCAGATAAAGA
>DGFH01000020.1:11921-12326 GCA_002391565.1 Anaerolineales bacterium UBA3905 | reverse complement strand
AAGTATGCTAGGGCAGATAAAGACGCAAAACGCCGCGAAAGAGATCGAGGTTCAAGACAACCTCAGCCAGCGTTGTAGCACATCTTTGGGCATAATCGCGATCTTGCTGCACCCGACGCAGGTCACTAATCGTCAATACGGGAATAACATGGTCGTGCGCCAGACGCCGCATTGTCACTTCCAGCGATTCGTCACCGTCAGATGTATTGCGATTCCCGGTGAGCAACAGGTAGCCGTATGATTGACAGGTTGTCCACACCAATTCATCATTGGCATCTACATCGAGTCCAACGTCTGCGAACACAAGAAGATGCAGATCAAGTAATGCTGAGTAACCGATTCTATCCAGCTCCTGAAAGATGATGCGTGCCTGTCCCTCGCAATTGTGGTCACTCAGAATGCCCG
>DGFH01000020.1:11465-11835 GCA_002391565.1 Anaerolineales bacterium UBA3905 | reverse complement strand
ATTGTGGTCACTCAGAATGCCCGGCATCAGCAGTCACCGTGTAGTCGATGGCATGGCGTTCACGCAAGACCGCAAATCGCGCGCGGATTTCCGTCAGCGGTGCATCGGTAATTTGCTCGAAAATCTTGTTCGCAATCGATCTGTAATAAGTTTCGCGTTCAGCGCGCTGGCGCAAGATGTCGGCAAGCTGCGGTTCGAGACGTGCTCTATGAATTTTAATATAGTCGAGGGCGGTCTCCACTTGTAACGGCGTCAGATTCAGGATAGCGCTGATAGCATGCAGCGATTCGCCAGCCTCTTGTAATTCCATTACATCGAACACAGTGCAGCGGCTTTCGCTGATCAGCGGCCCCATGTCGCTTTCGATAAT
>DGFH01000020.1:0-11291 GCA_002391565.1 Anaerolineales bacterium UBA3905 | reverse complement strand
TACCGCCGCCTCGGGCTGAGATGCGCCTGCCCGTCGGCGTGATAGCTGGAGCGCACGAGGGGACCGCACTCCATCCACTTGAAGCCGCGCGCCTCGCCCTCTTCTTTGAGGCGAGCGAACTCATCGGGCGTATAGTACCGCACAATCGGCAGGTGGAAACGGCTCGGCTGCAGATACTGGCCGATGGTCATGATGTCCAGGTCGTGGGCGCGCAGGTCGTCCATCACCTGCAGAATCTCGTCCCACGTCTCGCCCAACCCGACCATGATGCCCGATTTGGTGAGCGTCTCGGGATCCATGCGCTTGGAGCGCTGGAGCAGTTCCAGGCTGCGCGTGTACTTCGCCTGCGGGCGCACCGTGCGATAGAGACGCGGCACAGTCTCGGTGTTGTGGTTGAGAATTTCTGGCTTGGCGTCCATCACGACCTGCAGCGCCGCCCAGTCGCCCTTGAAGTCAGGGATCAGCACCTCGACCGTGCAGTGCGGCACCAGTTCGTGAATCCAATGCAGGCTCTCGGCGAAGACCCAGGCGCCGCCGTCGGGCTGCTCGTCGCGGTTGACGCTGGTGAGCACGGCATGGCTCAAGCCCATCTGCTGGATCGACTCGGCGACGCGGCGCGGTTCATCCGGGTCGAGCGCGCTGGGGCGTCCCGTTTTGATCTTGCAGAAGCCACAGGATCGCGTGCAGGTGTCGCCCATCAGCAGGAAGGTCGCGGTGCCGCGCCCCCAACATTCACCGATGTTGGGGCACATCGCCTCTTCGCAGACGGTGTGCAGGCGCTGGCCGCGGAAGAGCGAGGTCAGCTCGCGGTATTTAGGGCTGTCGGCGGCGCGCACGCGCAGCCATTCGGGACGACGCCCGCGCGTCAGGTTGCCGTTGGTCGGCGGCGCCGGTTCCAGTGTGATCGTGCCGAATTCGTTGGTGGTGGTGGTCATGTGTACGCCTGATGTGGTGAATCATTATCGCTCGCTGGATGGTTCAGCAGAGTCGATTTCAGTTTGATAGGACGTATGGTCTTCGTGCAAGGTTGCCTGCGCCAGCATGCGCCGCCGTGTGGTGGCGGGTGGTGCAGTCCTTATCGAACCCGGCAGAGGGCGCCCAACGACGCGTGCCAGTTCGGTTGCAATGAATTGATTCAAGCTCACTTCTTCCCTGGCGGCAGCCGCAACTAGATCACGGTGCAGAGATTTAGGCACGCGTACGACAAATTTGCCGCTGAACTCTTCCAGATGTTTTGGTTCCGGGATGGCGCGGCCATCTTCCAGCGCCAGCTCTATCCAGCCTGCCATTGCATCCTGGATCATGTCGACTGCATCTGCAGGGCTGTCGCCTTCCGTCATGCAGCCGGGCAATTCCGCCACGCGCGCAAACCAGGTCGTTTCGTCCTCACGGATCAGTTCGATCGTGTAAGGGAGAGACAAGTAGTAATTGATGTCGTTTGTTCTCATACTTCGCTTTCAGTAGCCTGCTCTATCAAAGCCAGCGCCTGTTTCACATAAATCTCTCTGACATAAGGACGTTTGTACGGAACTGACAATGTGAGCGCGCCAAACGTGTAATAATAGTGCGACGATCCGCTACGCGGTTGCCGGCGAACAAATCCACACCCACGCAATACCTTGTCGAGGTCGTCGAAGGAAACCGCTTTCGGGTTGTTGCGAATCTTTTCCAACAACTTCTCTGATTTTGACATTTCACCCTAATTATAATACTAAATATAGTACTACCTGTCAATGTTGAGTTTTTGTTAACGAACCACCGCAGTGGCGAGGCAGGTCAAGTTTTTGATGCTGACTGATCCTGTTCGCTCACCAAAATCACCGCCGTCGCCATCCCCACGTAGAGCCAGAAGAGCACGGTCATGTGCGGATAGGTCATGTTGAACCAGTAGTGGTCGAAGACGCCGCTGACCAGCGCGCCGAGGATGGCGCCGGTGTAGCCGAGCAGCAGCGCTTCCATGCGCACGTTCAGCCCGCGCCGCCACGCTCGCCACGCCATCACGAAGAAGCCGACCATCACCGCCACAAACATCGCCAGCCCGATGATGCCCATGTTTTCGGCGATGATCAGGTAGAGCATACTCACGCCCAGGTAGATATCCATGTCGGGCGTGCCGGTGAAGCCGACGCCGAAGAGCGGGTAGCGCTCGATCAGGATCAGCGCGTCCTTGTACTCGCCAAAGCGCATCTGCGTCGCCAAATCTTGACCGGCAAAGCCTTCGACCAGCCGCGCCACATATTCCTGCGTCACCGGCAGCAGCAGGAGCAACAGCGCGCCGACAATGCCGAGCGGAATCAACCGGCGATATTTGAGCACCGCCAGCAGCGCCATTGACGCCGCCAGCCCAAGCAGCGCCGAACGGCTATAGGTGAGATAGAGCGCCAGCACCGCCGTTGCCCACATCGCAAAGGTGAACCAGCGCGGGAAGATCGGCTGGCTGGAAACAAGCTGCGGCAGCATCAACGCCGCCACGATGATCATCATGCCGCCGAGCACGTTGGGATCGACCGCCGTGCCGATGGCGCGCATCGTGCCGTTGGGGTCATCCTCGATGAAACGCAGCGCGCCAAAGCCGCCTGGATAGTCGAAGCGCGCCATGCGGTCGAGGATGCCGACGGTGATCTCTTGCGGCAGCACATAGAAGATCACAGCAATCGCCGCCGCGCCCCAGCCCGCCAGCATCACCCAGCGCGTGACCCACACGGCTTCGCCCTCGCTGCGCACGGTGTTGATCACGACAAAAAAGAGCGCGATGCCGATCAAAATCTCCAGGAAGCGGCGCAGCAAGAAGGTGTTCGCCGGGCTGTGCGTCAGCCCCAAGGCAAAGCTGAAGAGCGCCAGCAGCATGAAGAGCAGCACCAACAACCCAAGCGGCGAAGCGATGAACTCCTCCTGTTGCCCGATGATCAGCTTGAAGAGCCACACAAAAAAGAGCGCGCTTAGCGCCAGGTCGAGAAAGGTCGGTTTGAAGCCAATCGAGAAGGGCAAACTGGCGAAGGGAATCAAGAAGACGACGCCGCACAGCGCCACAAAACCCCAGTGTGTATCATTCAGGATCAGCACACCGCCGATGATTGCGGCCGCCGCGGCCAACGCCAATACCGGGCCAGCCACACCGATGAACAGCGTGATCGCCAGCAGCCCGCTGGCCAGTACTCCCGCCAAGACCGAACGGCGCACCAATGGATTCGATGAGAATAGTGCTTCTTGAAAAGTACGATAGGTTTGCTGTAACAAAACAACCTCTAGCTTGAAAGTTACGCGCCCATAAACGCGCCCACCATTGTAACCGATCAGCGCTCATCACCAGAAGCAGTCGCCACACCTGGCGCTACTTCATCTTCAGGCGAAAAAGGTGGCTGCCACGCGTCGATAGAGGGCGGCGGTTTCCGCCGCAGCAGTTTCCCAACGGAAGCGCGCCGCCCGAATCAAACCTTGCTGACGCAATGCCGCAGCCAACGTGGGTTGCGTCACGACCAGGCGCACCGCCGCAGCGAGTGCAGCCGGGTCATGCGGCGGGATATGCAGCGCAGCGGCGCCGGTCACTTCGGGCAAACTGCTGACATCGCTGCAGACAACCGGTGCGCCGCACGCCATCGCCTCCAACGCGGGAAAACCAAACCCTTCGTACAGGCTTGGCAGCAACACACACGCTGCGCCCGTGTAGAGCGGCGGCAACTCCGCTGCCGGCACGTAGCCCGCGAACACCACATCCTGCGTCAACCCCAGTTCATCCACCAGTCGGCGGATCGGTTCGAAGAGCCAGCCCTGGCCGCCTGCAATGACCAGTCGATGAGGCAGCCCTTCGCGCTTAAGTTGCGCCAATGCATGCAGCGCCGCCGCATGATTCTTGCGCGGCTCCAACGTGCCGACCATCAGCAGATAGGGGCGGTCGGGGCTGTACGCTGCGGCTACATGCGCCACCTCATCAGCAGGCGCCGGGCGAAAGACAGGATCGACGCCTTCATAGATCACATGCACTTTCTCCGGCGCTGTCCCGTACAGATCGATCAGATCACGGCGGGTGTGCTCACTCACCGCAATGATCGCCGTCGCCGCACGCGTAAAAAGGCGCATGCCTACCTTGAGGAACCAGACATTGCGTCGGGTGTGGTGTTCAGGATAGCGCTCGAAGATCAGGTCGTGAACGGTGAGCACGGTGGGCGTGGTCAGGTAAGGCAGGAGATGCTCGGTGGCATGATAGAGCAACGGCGCCTGTCCCTTCACAAGGCCAGCCACCGGACGATAGGGCTGTCGCGTCATCTGGCTGGCGAGGACGCTGAGCCGCCAGGCGATCTGCCCCAGGCGCAGCGAATGCGACGGCGCATCCGCCAACGCAGCCGGCAGCATGTGTCCACTGTGTGCGTTAAAGAAGAGCTGAAGAGTGACAGTGTGCGCCTGCTCGCGCCGTAGATGAACAGCCAGACGCTCGGCGTAACGCGCCAGTCCTGCGCCCTGATGCACCGCCGGACCAATGTCGTATAACACAGCAATGGGCAAGGCCGGGTGCGCACTCACGTTTCACTCAATAGCGCCTGAATCCGGCTCACGATCATCTCCATCGCCACCCGGTTGTCGCCACCCTGCGGCACGATAATGTCGGCGTACCGCTTGCTCGGCTCGACGAACTCCATGTGCATCGGACGCACCGTTCCCAGGTATTGCTGAACGATGGAATCCAGATTGCGCCCGCGCTCGACCATATCGCGACGCAGGCGCCGGATGAAGCGAATATCGGCGTCTGTATCCACGAAGATGCGCATATCCATCAACTCGCGTAGCGCTGGCTCGACAAAGATCAGGATGCCTTCGACCAGGATTACCTTCGCCGGGTTGACGCGCAACGTTTCTTTGCTGCGGTTGTGCACGGAAAAATCATACACTGGAATATCGACAGGGCGCCCGGCGCGCAATTCGCGCAGGTGACTCACCATCAGCGACGTTTCCAGGCTGTCGGGATGATCGTAGTTCGTGCGCGCCCGTTCCTCCGGCGTCAGATGGCTCTGATCCTTATAGTAGTTGTCGTGCTGTAGATAGGCGATCCGTTCGCGCCCGACCGCCTCCCAGATGCGGCGGCTCACGGTCGTCTTGCCGCTGCCGGTGCCGCCAGCGACGCCGATCGTAAACGCGGGGCTGTTGTCGTTGGTGTGTAGCTTTTGCATCATATAATCCCAGCTTGTGACCGTGAAGCATTCCTACGATGGCTTGACCAGGGTGCGGCGCACACCTTCCAATGCGACAGCGTGATTGGTCTGGATAATCACCACCGTGCGTTCGATGGGCCATGGACCAGCCTGCGCCAGCAAAAAGATCGGACGACGACGGAAGCCCAATGCGCCAACGCCAACCAGAATGAACGCAGGCGCTAACCACCACAGGCCAGGCGCCGTATACGCCCGCACCTGGAACATCGGCATCGGAATAAAGCTGAGAGGAAGTTCCCCCCTCGGCGTCTTGATGCGTTCGACCTGACTGCCGTTGATGGTGACGCGCTGCACAGGCTCTTCACTACTGCCCTGGAAGACTTCCACAACAAACGCATCGTCGGCCGCAGTCGCTGTGCCATTGTCCTGGCGGATAATACGCAGACCGACGCCGACGTGAGGAATCACCAGCGCCTGCTCGCTGCCGGGGTTCGGAAAACCCAACCCCAATTCTGCGACCGCAGTCGCCTGGCCTGGCTGCGCCAGCCACGGTGCGCCATCCAACATCCGCACCAGGATTGCCGGCGCGCCTGGCTGCACTGTCACAACCACGTCGTCAAGGGTAAGCTGCGTCGGGGTTAGGGGCAACAATTCCTGACGAGCGTCCTTGGTTACGCTCAGCACCGGACCGATCACGCCTGATGTTGGGTATGTCAGAACGTATTCAAAGGCAACGCCGAGTACGCTATCGGATGTGCGTTCGCCTGGCAGAAGCGGTGCAGGTGCAAATTGATAGCTGACCGCGCTGTACCACCAGACCAACCCCACCGCCAACAACATTCCCACTGGCAAAAGCGGACGCAGCACTGCTTCACTAACACCACGCCACGCTAACAGACGTTCTTCCAGAATGACACTCGTTGTATCAGCCGTCGCCAACATTTCAGCCTGCGACGGCGATGGTTGGACGCGCAGTGTACGCCGCTCCAGATGTGTTGCCCAGGGCTGCGTCTGCGCCTCACACTGCGCAGCAACGGTGAGCGGTGAGCCTGGCGCGGCAGCGCGCCAGCGCTGCACTACAAAAGGCAAGACCACAGGCAGGGCCTCACCGCCGGGTACAGCAATATCTAGCAGGGCAGGCAAGCGTCGCAATTGGAGAGCAACCAACGCGTCATACGCACTTTGCACCAATAACAAGAAGGCGGTCGCCGTCAACAACAGACGAAACAACAGGCTGTGCAACACATCGAACAGACCTGCCATGCGCAGCACAGAACCCAATGCGCCCAAGCTTTCCGCCGTCGTTGTCACCCAGCGACCAGCCGCCAATGGTTCACTGCGCAATTGTCCGGGCAACTGTGGCAGCCATGCGCTTGCCAACAGCATCAGCAACAATAGCACGGCAAACACCAAAAGTGGGAGCGGATTGATCAAAACAGCCCAAAGCGCTTCGAAGCCGCGCCGCGACTGTGACATGGCGTCGGCTTCCATGCCGGTGGGGGGAACTGGTGAGGGCGCCTCATTCACTGCTTGAACCATTTGCCAATCGCCTCCGCCAGATTCGAGAGCGGCGCCCGACGTGCGGTGCACTCTGGCAACGCTTCCAGAAAGGTTTGTCCGTATGCTTTGCGCCAGGCGCGGCTATCCAGCAACACGACGACGCCCCGATCGCCAGCGCGCCGAATCAAGCGGCCAAAGCCCTGGCGAAAACGCAACACAGCATCGGGCACCATGTATTCGTTGAAGGCATCCTCGAACTCAGCGCTACGGGCAGCGATCAGCGGGTCGCCAGGCACCGCAAAGGGCAATCGGGCAATGAGCAAACAACGCACTTCGTCGCCGGGCAGGTCGACGCCTTCCCAAAAGCTACGCGTACCCAGCAAGATCGCCTGCTCGCTGGCGCGAAACTCGCGGAGCAGACGGCTGCGCCCCCCCTGCCCGTGTTGCAACACGGTGATCCCTAGCCGTTCCAGCGGTGTGCGAATGGCATCGGCGGTGGCGCGCACCTGTTGATAACTGGTGAAGAGCGCCAGCGTGCGCCCCTGACAGGCCGTCGCTGTCGCCAGTACGGCTTGCTCCACAGCTTGCTGATAGCGTCCCTCGTTGGGCAGCGGCATATCGGTGGGGAGATAGAGCAAGACATTGCGCTTGTAGTCAAATGGACTCTCCACGGTGGCAACCTTCACATCCCACAGCCCCAACCGCTCGCGCAGATAGCTAAAGTTGGCGCCGGTGCGCAGCGTGGCGCCGGTAAAGATGGCGCAACGACGTGGGCGAACCAGTTCCTCTTCGACTACGGTCTGCACCGAGAGCGGCGCCATTGCCACCGTCACGTCGTCGGCGTCGCCGCCCACCTCCAGCCAGGCAACCTGCTTGTGATCCATGCCATGTGGCGCCAAAATGATCTCGTCGAGACGCTTGGTTAGCTCTGTCACATGCTCGACAACGCTGCGCCATTCGTAGACGATCGGCAGCGCTTGCTCATCGTCACGCCACTGCGCCTGCTCCATTTGCACTGCAACTGTAACCAGTTGCTCCACCAGCGCATGCAAAGCCCGGCTGGCGTCATCCCATTCGATCTCGACGCGACTCCACATGGGCTGGCTGCGGGCGCTGCTATCCAGCGCCAGACGTTGACTGTAGCCGGCGTCGGCGCGCGCCTGTTCGTGTCCGCGTGCAAAAGCCGCCAGCAGATCGGCGAAATTGCGCAGGCGTTGATCGCTGCGCCGCGCCCGCGCCGCCGTCTCCGACAACAGGTCAAGCAAGGCATGATGGCGACGATTAGCAGCGGTGCGATGGAGCAGCCCCAGTAAATCGCCGTCGGGGCTGAGCCGCGCCAATGTATAACGCACCTCCGGCCACGCTACACGCCAGGTCAGTTGATCGGTGGCGGCCTCCTCTAATCGGTGCGTCTCATCCACGATCAGGTGTGCATAGGGTGGCAGAATGCGCCCGGCGCTGGTCAGGTCTGCCAGCAACAGCGCATGATTCACAATGACCAGGTGTGCGTCTTCGCTGCGCCGTCGCGCCGTCAGGTAGAAGTCGGCATCGGGCAAGCCAAAGGCGGCGCCAAGTGGCCGCCAGCACCGCTCCACAGAACAGGCGCCGCCATCCGAACACAGACGTTGCCAGATGGCAGTCTCGGCGTCGCTGAAATGAGCCAGTTCGCTGACGTCGCCGGTCTGTGTTGTGGGCAGCCAGACGAGCACCTTCGCCAACAACGTCAACTCCACGGGCGACAGGCGATGGCTGGTGCGCCATTCATGAAAGCGTCGCGTGCAAAGATAATGTTGTCGTCCTTTGAGCAGCGCCGCGCGCAGCGGCGGAAGCCCACGCCCTGCCAGCAGCGCCGCCACCTGTGGGATATCCTTCTCCAACAGTTGTTCTTGCAAATGGATGGTGTTGGTGGCAATGATGACACGCGTGTCGTTGGCAAGCGCCCACAGCGCCGCAGGCAACAGATACGCCAGACTCTTGCCGGTGCCCGTACCTGCTTCCACCAGCAGATGGTCGCCCTGGTTGAAGGCTTCCATCACCTGTCGCGCCATCGCCACCTGACCAGCGCGGCGTTCGAAAGCAGCGCCAAGCATAGCTTGCAGCGGCCCGTCTTCGGCGAAAAACTCCTCAATCAATTGAGGAGAAATCGCAACCGTAGCCTGACCATCACCCAACGCGCCAACCATCGCCGCTGGCGCCACATCGCAGCTGGCGGGAGAAGCAACCCAACCTGAGTTGACGCTTTCACTCACCTGCGCCGCACCATCGGCAAAAAACGAGACCAGCGACCAGGCGCTTCCCTCAGCGCTTGCAGCAATCAGACGCAGAATTGGTGCGGGCAAATCGCACATCCGCTGCTGGAGCAGGCGGAAGAGTTGGCTGGTGGCTTCGGCATCGTCCAAGGCGCGGTGCGCGTCGACGAGCGGAATTTCCAGACGCAAACACAACTCGCCCAGGCTGTAGCTGGCAGCGCCTGGCAACAGGATCATCGCCAGCTCCACGGTGTCGTAGGCGGGGCGCTGAAAATGAACGCCGGCTGCGCGCAGAAAGCCGAGATCGAAGGCGGCGTTGTGAGCGATAATTGCGCTCACGTCGGCGCCAACGAAGGCGCGCAACTCCGGCAGCACACGATCGAGCGTCGGCGCCTCTGCCACATCGGCGTCGCGGATGCTGGTGATCTGGGTGATGCGCGCCGGAATCGGTCGTTGTGGGTTGACCAGCGTGGCGAAACGCTCGATCACATGGTCGGCGGTGAACTTGACGGCGCCGATCTCGATGATCGCATCCTGGCTGGCATCCAGGCCGGTGGTTTCCAGATCCAGCGCGACGTAAACGCGCTCTGGCATGAGGTAAACGTTCCTTTCAACGTCTCGCCATCATTGCAGGCGACCTCAGCGTCACCTGTTGGCATTGGGCGGTCATCAGCGTCATTTCCCGCGCGACAAACAGTTGCGGCAACAAAACGAGCCATCAGGGGAAAGATTGTCTTGAGTGTGGCGAAACCTTCACCAAACGGATAGCGCCGAACTGGCTTGCTGACTTGGCTATTTTACCATAGGCGAAACAGAGGACGGCTAATCTCTTGGGGTGTGGGGCGCTTCTCAGAATTTTGGCGGGGATCGGAAGGCGCGTCATACTGGTCAGCCGCTGATGCTTCACAGGCTGACGTTGAGCAGCACAACGTACGCCATCAGAAATTTGGGACACACCCGCCTGGTGTGAAATGCCAGGCAAGTGTGACAAGAACACATTGGGGGGAGAAAGATGGATGCTTCAGGGCGTCGTTCCCTGTTTGGCCGCTGACGGGTTATCCTCCTGCAGGCGTCGATTCAAGGCAGACAACAACTCTTGTTGGCTTTGAGCATACTCGACTTGATCGGTGCCACTGTAATGCACCACAAACTCCCAGGGTTCACTCGGACTGACGCGCCAGGCGCGCACAACAAATACATAATGTTCAATGGGATCGGGTCGTTTCATCGCACAATTCGAATCTATGTCGTACAATAGGTTGGTTATGATGGATCGATTGGACTTCCACTTGATGTTACCGATTGCGCGTCAAGAAATCGTCAAATTTTGTTGCCCATGTGAGTATTTCGCTAAATTCCGTGATTTTTGCCAGAACCGCTAGAATACACTGAACACAAACTCTCAATCAGTGTACTGTTCTCACCGGCTGGATGCGCCGGGCCAGATCGTAAAGGTGTCAGATGTTCGACCTTCTCATTCGCAATGGTCTGATCGTCGATGGTCAGAAACGCCCACGCTACACTGCCGATATTGGCATCCTGGGGGATCGCATCACGGCCGTTGAGCGGCTGACGCAGGCGGAGGCGCACCAAACGATCGACGCGCAGGGGATGGTCGTGGCGCCCGGCTTCATCGATGTACACACCCACTCCGACGCTATCTTGTTGACGCAACCACACCTGCTTTCCAAAACGACGCAGGGCTTCACGACCGAGTTTCTGATGCTGGATGGCGTCTCCTATGCACCGGTCAGCCAGCAGACCGTTCACGCCTGGATTCAGTATCTACGCGCGCTCGATGGGCTGCACTTTGAGCAGTACACCGGCTGGGAAAGCATCGCCGACTACATGCAGTTGTTCGATGGCAAGACGGCGCAAAATGTCGCCGCCTTCGTGCCATATGCCAACGTGCGCACCCTGGCGCTGGGGTTTGGCGCACGCCAGGCGAACGATTATCAGCTGGTCGACTTACAGAATCTAGTGCGCCAGGGCATGGCCGAGGGCGCCTGTGGTCTCTCCACCGGACTGGATTATGTGGATGAATGCTTCGCATCCACAGACGAACTCGTCTACGCCAGCCAGGGGATGCGCGCAGCACAGGGCGTTTATGTCACACATGTGCGCTACGCGCGCGGCACGTTGGAAGGCGTCAAGGAAGCGGTGGAGATCGGTAAGCGCGCTGGCGTGCCGGTGCACATCTCTCATCTGAAGGGCAACTCTGCGGCCGAGGTCGAGGCGATCATCGACTACATCGATCTGGTTGCGGTCAACGAAGTTGATTTCTCCTTCGATGTCTACCCCTACATGGGCTCGTCCACGATGCTGCAATATCTGCTGCCGCCTGAAATCTGGGAAAATGGCGTGCTGGCCGCCTATGGCAGGCTGACCGACGCCACCC
>DGFH01000353.1 GCA_002391565.1 Anaerolineales bacterium UBA3905 | reverse complement strand
GACGACCAGATCATGATGTGGCGCGAGGGCGTCTATCACCTGATGCCCTGGTCGCGCGCGGCGGTGGAGAAGGTCGCCGTGTATCGGTTGGAGTTGAAGCCGTAAAGAGGAAGATTAAGAGATTAAGAGATTAAGAGACTGGAGACTGGAGATTAGCGATTGAACGTAAGCGCTTTGCTAATCTCCAATCCCCAATCTCCAATCCCCAATCTCCCAATCTCCAATCTCTCAATCCCCCAATCTCCAATCTCCCAATCCCCAATCTCCAATCTCCCAATCCCCAATCTCCTCCCCCAACCGCTTCCGGCTAAAAACGCGCAGAGACTTCCGGCAATTGTCGCAGCATTTTTCCTTGCGGTGACGTTGGCAATTGCAATGCGATCCGGTATTTTGGTAGGGAATCGATCCTATCGACCGGAAGGAGTCAGGCTTATGCGCATCGTTGCTGCCTTTGTATTGTTAGCCGTGCTGGGCGGTTTGGCCGTGTTTCTGACCTTTTCCTCTTCATGGGGCGCCCTGTTGGCGCCACAAGCCAGAGCTGAACCGACCATCCTCGCTGAGGAAGCCGCCACCCCCACGCCGGATTGGACGGGCAAGCTGACGGCTACAGTTTCGCAGGCAGTTGTGCTCCGCGCCGCGCCGATCCCGGCTGCGCCTGTCGTGGGGATGCTCCGGCGTGGCGACACCGTAGCGTTGGCCGGTTGTGACGCCGAAGTGCTGTGGTGCCAGACAGAGGACAAAAGCTGGCTGCTCTCCTATATGTTGGATATATTGCCCGGCGACCTGCCAATCCTGGATCATCCTGGATTGACGGTCAAGACCTTGAAAGACGCGCTGACGCCTACGCCGGAACCCTTCACGCCGCCCCCTGCCACTGCAGAGCCAACGGCGCCATCGCTGGCGCTGTTGTTGCCGACGCCAACGCCTACCGCAGCCTCCCCCGCATCCATCGAAACAGTCGTCAATGATGCGGCCAACTTGCGTGCGGGGCCGGGAACAGATTTCGCCATTATCGGCAAAGCAGCGCCGGGGACAAGCGTCCAGGTAGTGGGTCAGAATGAGAGTGGCGAATGGTATCAGCTGGCGGATGGCGCCTGGATCGCAGCATTTTTGGTCGAGCCGCTGATTGCGCCGCCGCCTGTGGTGACGCCTGACGCGCTCGCGCCTGCCAACGACCTTTCCATGAACGACGCCTCGGCTTCCCCGCCTGCCGTTGATGCGCCTGTTATCCCTGCACCAGAAGAGGCGACAGGTGGAGAAAACGACACAACGGTAAACGAGGCGCCCCCGTCCTCATGAGTAGACACAAGCAACAAGCCTAAGGAATATTACCAACTACGACGCCAAGGCGCAGAGACGCGGAGATTCGCAGAGGAAAAACGACAAGAAAAGCAACCGTTTCTCTGCATTTTCTTTGCGACTTGGCGTCTCTGCGTCAAAAAAGGAATTTCCAAACGGCCTCTAAGGGGCGCAGGCGTCAGGCTTGCGTCCTTTTCTGTACTGAGCGTTCTTCTCTAGAACGGCCAGAAGATCGGGATGAATATGGTGGCAACTGAAATCATGATAATCTGAAGCAACGCGCCGATGCGCAGATAATCGGCGAACTTGTAGCCACCTGGCCCCATCACAATGGCATTGGTCTGGTAGCCGAAGGGCGTCATGAAGGATGCACTGGCGCCGAACAAGACGGCTACTAGCAGCGGCGTGGCGCTGACTCCCAATATCGTTGCCAGACTGAGCGCAACCGGCGTGAGCAACACAGCCACTGCATTGTTCGACAGAAGTTCGGTCAGAATGGCGGTGACAATATAGAATATCCCCAGGAACAACCAGGGGTTTGATGTTCCCACCAGAGCAATCATGCCATTGACAATGCTCTCTACCAGCCCCGTCTTCTCCATCGCCACCCCGATCGGGATCGTGCCTGCCAGCAACATGAGCGTCGAAGATTCCAACGCGCCTAGCGCCTCGTCGGTGCGCAGACATCGGCTAACAATCATGGTGACGGCGCCAGCCAGCGCCAGGAGCACGATTGGGATCGCAGTGACAGATGCCAGCAAAATGACCAATCCCATGATGACCAATGCCGTTGTGTTCTTGGCCTTACGCACCAATGAACTTTCAACGCCTTCCACCAACAACAATCGGCAGGTCTCCGCAGCCGTATGTAAGCCTGCTGTCTTACCGCTCAACAACAACACATCGCCGACCTCCAGGCGGTGTGTGCGCAAGCCCTGTACGCGCTGCCGCCCCTGATGCTGCAGCCCCATCACGCGCACACCAAAACGTCGATGCAGCAAAATCTCGCGCAACGTGTTGCCCGTCACCTCGGAGCCGGGCATCACAACGGCCTCCACCACCTGATCATCGAAGTTGGTCAGCGACGTGCGCTCCGCATCCTCGATCACACTGGCCAGCTCGACCGCCTGCGTCTGCTGGAATAGATGGATGTCCTTCGGCGTGCCCGATACAAGCAAGACGTCGCCAGCCATAAAGCGCCAGTTGCGCAATGCTTCCGCCTGATAACTTTGACCGCCGCGCAGCACTTCCAGTAATGTGATCACAGGGCGAGCATTTGCCTCCATCTGACCATGTGACGGACTGAGACGGCGATGACGGCGAATCGGTTGTGGCGGTTGTGGACGTTCGTCGAGCGCGATCCGGGAAAAGACATCCGCAGGGGCTTTACCGGTGAGTTTACTCTCGCTGCCTACCACCAGCTCAGTAATGTAAGTGGAATGCGTCCGATCGTTGGCGAGGTTTGCCAACGGCGAGTAGTCAGGCAGCAACCGATAGCCAATCAGGATGATAAAAGCGCTGCCCACGACGGCATAGATCAGCCCCAACCCCGTGAAATCAAACAGGCCGAAGCCCGGTCCACCAGACTGCCGATATAGATCGGACACCAAAATGTTAGTGCTGGTGCCGATCAACGTAACCGTGCCACCGAGCACTGCAAAGTAGGAAACTGGCAGCAGAAATTTCGACGGACGCAGATTGTACTGCCGACAGAGCGAGACCACGACGGGTATCATCATCACAACCACCGGCGTGTTGTTCATGAAGGCGCTGGTCGGCACTTCCACCAATGCCAACAGCAACAGCAAGCGTCGCTCACTCCCGTTGGCGAAGCGTCCCAGGTAGATCGTCACTGCCTCCAGTGCACCCGTGCGCATCAGCCCGGCGCTCAGGACAAACATAGCCGCCACTGTAATCGTGGCGGTTGAAGAAAATCCGCTGAGGGCGTCGCCGGCGTTCAACAGGCCAGTCGCCATGAGCACGACAATCGTGCCGACTGCGGTCACCTCGGTGGGAACCCAGTTCGTGATGTAAAAGGTGGTTGAGATCGCAATAATGGCGATCAAGAGCCACTGTTCAAACGGTAGCATGGCAGGCGCTTTCTAGCAGATGCGGGGAAGTTGCTCGCCGACTTGCATGTCCACCACACGACTGCCGCCAATAGCAGTGCGCGCCACCACGACGCCAGGATGTTGTTCCACGACGCGCCCGATGATGGCGGCCTGTGCACCCAGCGGGTGGCGTCGCATAGCTTCCAGCACCATGTCGGCTGCGTCAGATGCAACGATGGCCGCCAGCTTGCCTTCGTTGGCAATGTGCACCGGATCCATACCGAGCATGTCGCAGGCGGCAGCTACAGCCTCGGGTACAGGCAGCCGACGTTCCTCGTACTCGATGCCAACGTGGGAGGCTTTGGCGATCTCGTTGAGCGTGGCGGCCAGCCCACCGCGCGTGGGGTCGCGCAGCACATGGATGGCGCGGCTGGCCGCCAGCATTGCGGCCACCAACCCGTTGAGTGGCGCACAATCGCTTGCCACTGGTGCGCCAAACTCCAGCCCCTCGCGCACACTCAGAATTGCAATTCCGTGCAGCCCGATTTCACCACTGACGATGACGACATCGCCGGGACGCGCCTGGTTGGGCGCAATCTGCACATCGGCAGGAATCACACCGATGCCGCTGGTGTTGATGTAGACGCCGTCGCCATGCCCTTTGTCAACCACCTTCGTGTCGCCAGCGACGATCTCTACACCTGCCGTTTGCGCGGCCGCCGCCATCGCCTCGACAATAGCGCCTAGCTCCGCCACCGGCAACCCCTCCTCCAGGATCATGCCGACGGTGAGATAGCATGGCTGTGCACCCATCATTGCCAGGTCGTTGACTGTGCCGTTAATTGCCAGCGCGCCGATGTTGCCGCCGGGAAAGAAGAGCGGGCGCACGACAAAAGAGTCGGTGCTGTAAGCCAACCTTCCGGCAGGTAATTCCAGCACGGCGGCGTCTCCCAACGCGTCGAGGGCAGCGCTGCGAAACGCAGGCGCAAAGAGATGCTCCACCAATTCGGCGGAAAGTTTGCCGCCGCCGCCATGTCCCATCACGATCGTCGGATAGCTGCGCAGCGGAACAGGGCAGGCCCAGTGGCTAAAATCAGGTGCGTTTGACATCAAGGTTCAGATCCTGTCAACTGTACAAACCGCCCATACTGGTAATACGCCGCACACGCGCCTTCGCTCGACACCATCGTGGCGCCGAGCGGCGTGCGCGGAGTGCACTCCTTGCCAAAGGCCGGACATTGATTCGGCTTGAGCAATCCGCGCAACACTTCGCCACTATGACATAGCGCCGACTCCTGTGTATGGATGTCCTGCACGGCGAAACGCACTTCGGCGTCGAAGTCGCGGTAGCGTGCGCTCAGTCGCCAGCCGCTTTGTGGGATCACGCCGATGCCGCGCCAGCTACGATCGGTCACCTCGAATACATCGGCTAACATGCGTTGGGCAGGGACGTTGCCTTCGGGGCGCACGGCGCGCGCATAGGCGTTGTCGAGGCGGGCTTCACCGCGCTCCAGTTGCAGCACGGTGCGGCGAATGCCTTCCAACACATCGAGCGGCTCAAAGCCCGTCACCACAATTGGCGCATGGTAACGCGCCACCAGCGGTTCGTACTCCCACGTGCCCATCACGCTGCATACATGACCGGCGGCCAGAAAGGCCTGTACGCGGTTGTCGGGCGACTCCATGATGGCGGCGATGGCGGGCGGCACCAGCACATGCGACACCAGCATCGAGAAATTACGCAACCCCAACTGTCTGGCCTGGTAGACGGCCATGGCGTTGGCCGGCGCCGTCGTCTCGAAGCCGATGCCAAAAAAGACGACTTCACGCGTGGGGTTAGCCTGCGCCAGCCGGACTGCATCGAGCGGCGAATAGACGATGCGCACGTCGCCGCCCTCACTCTTGACGCGGAAGAGGTCCTTGCCGCTGCCGGGCACGCGCAACATATCGCCAAATGAGCAGAAGATGACTTCTGGCCGCGCAGCAATTGCCAACGCCTTGTCGATCAGTTCGAGGGGGGTCACGCAAACCGGGCAGCCAGGGCCGTGGATCAGCTCGATCTGCGGCGGCAGCAACTGGTCGATGCCATTACGGATGATCGAGTGCGTCTGCCCACCGCACACTTCCATGATCGCCCATGGCCGCGTGGTGATGGCGTAAATCTCATCAAAGAGACGCCGGGCTAATTCTGGATTGCGGAATTCGTCTAAATACTTCATGGCGTATGGTTCCAGATCGAGGCGGCCACGCGTCAGGCGTCATCCGTCACTGCTGTCGCCTGACGCGTGGCGCCTGACGTTTCCCCCAACTCTTCTTCCAACACACCCATCTCCTCAAAGAGCCGCAGAGACTCTTGCGCCGAGGCTTCATCGAGCTGAGTGATGGCAAAGCCGACGTGTACGATGGTGTAGTCGCCGACGGCGATCTCCGGTACGTAGGCCAGGCAGACTTCTTTGGTGATGCCGGCGAAATCCACCTTGCCCATGCGCACACCGTTCACCTCATAGATTTCCTTCACCTGTCCAGGAATGCCAAGACACATGGGCTGCTCCTTTGATCATCAGGCGTCGCGCGTCAGGCGACCATGGTGACGTGTGACAAGATAGTCGATCCACGCATCGATGCCGGCGCCGGTGCGCGCCGAGGTCTCAAAGAGCGTGGCGTGCGGGGCGATGGACAGCACGTTGGCAAGGGCAGCGTCGCGGTCAAACTCCACCGCCGCCGCCAGGTCGAGTTTGGTCAAAATCACAACATCGGCGCTGTGAAACATAGGTGGGTATTTGAGTGGTTTGTCCTCGCCCTCAGCAACCGATAACAATACAGCACGCACCGCCTCTCCCAAATCATAATCCGACGGGCAGACCAGGTTGCCGACATTCTCGATGAAAAGAAAATCGTAGTCCGTCAGGTTCCACCCTTCTAACCGGCGCCCCACCAGATCAGCCTCCAGGTGGCACAGCCCGCCTGTCTCGATCTGACGCACCGGTGCGCCGCTGCGCGCCAGGCGACGCGCATCGTTCTCAGTCGCCAGGTCGCCGACGATGGCGGCCACCCGTGCGCCACGCGCCTGTAAACGACGTAGCGTCTCTTCCAACAGCGCTGTCTTCCCGGCGCCGGGGCTGGAAACCAGATTAACGGCCAGGACGCCCGCCGCCTCAAAACGAATGCGTAACTCACGCGCCAATCGGTCGTTCTTATCAAGCACGCCCTGACGAATCTCAAGAATGCGCGGTGGCATAGACGCCTCTGTCAAGTTCTGTTTCAGTTTCTTCAATTTCAATCGATTCGATTTGCAACTCACGTCCATGCAACAGCCTGGTGACCGGCTGCTCACAGACCGGGCAACGGAAGACAAAAGGCGGCGTCAAGGTGTGCGACGTCGCGCAGTGGTCACAATAGATCTGCACCGCCACCGGTTCGATCACAAGCGCCGCGCCCTCAACCAGCGTGCCAACCGCCGCAATGGGAAAGCTGAAACGCAGAGCGTCCTCCACCACGCCGGACAGGGCGCCGAGTCGCAAATGGACTGCGTTTACCCGGAGTGCACCTGCACTGCGCGCAGCCTCATGTGCAATTTCAACCAGGTTGTAAGCAATCGATAGCTCATGCATAGCAGGAAGTCTTGAGCATCCTCCTTTCGCTGCCAGCTGCCTTGTCCAAACAACAGACTACTCGATGAGCTTCATGTTGCAAACTTGCCTCCCTATCCGTATGTTTCGTTGAATTATCGATTTCTAGGTTGTC
>DGFH01000112.1:8143-9900 GCA_002391565.1 Anaerolineales bacterium UBA3905 | reverse complement strand
ATCGCCGAAATCCAGTTCATGGACTTCATCACGCTTTCGATGGAGCAGCTTGTCTTGCAGGCCGCCAAATTGCGCTTCATGTTGGGGGGCAAGGTGGAGGTGCCGTTTGTCTTGCGCACGCCAGCCGGCGCTGGCACGGGCGCCGCCGCGCAGCACTCTGAAAGCCTGGAGAATTGGTTCGTGCATGTGCCCGGACTAAAGGTCGTCATGCCAAGCACCCCCGCCGACGTCAAGGGGTTGCTGCTGGCGTCGATTGAAGACCCTAATCCGGTGATCTTCGTTGAGCACAAGTTGCTCTACCGCACCAAAGGTATTGTCCCCGAGGGCTATTACACCACGCCGCTCAGTCAGAGCGAGGTCAAGCGCAATGGCCGCGATCTGACCATTGTTGCCACGTCGTTGATGGTGGTGCGGGCGTTGGAGGCGGCGGCCAAACTGGCCGAAGAAGGCATTGAGGTCGAAGTCGTCGATCCGCGCACGCTCAAGCCGCTTGACGTCGATCCGATCATCCGCTCGGTCAGCAAGACCGGGCGCGTTCTGATTGTGCATGAGGCGGTCAAGACGGGCGGTTTTGGCGGCGAGCTGGCAGCGGTCATTGCTGAATCGGAAGCATTCGATTACCTGGATGCGCCGATCCGTCGCCTGGCCGGGCTGGATATTCCCGTGCCCTACAACCGCGAACTGGAACGGCGTATGGTCCCCCAGGTCGAAGATATCGTCACCGCCGCGCGGCGGCTGGTGCGCGAGGCGAGGTGAACGACATGCCTACACCCGTTATCATGCCCAAGTTTGGCATGGCGCAAGAAGAAGGCACGATCATTCGTTGGCTCAAGCAGGCAGGCGACGTCGTCACCAAAGGCGAGACGCTCCTGGAAGTCCAGACTGACAAGATCGATATGGAGGTTGAAGCCACCGCTGACGGCATCCTGACCGATGTGCGTTATGGCGTCGACGCTACGGTGCCGGTTACGACAATCATCGCCTACATCGCTGCACCTGGAGAAGTCGTTGCGCCGGTTGCAGCCGCGCCGGCATCGGCTGTGTCAGCGGCGCCCACGCCGCCCACCGAGGTGCGCGCCAGTCCGGTTGCCCAGCGGATGGCTGCCGCCACCGGGGTCGATTTGGCGCAGATCGCAGGCAGTGGCCCGGCAGGACGTATCGTCAAGCGTGATGTGGCAAATGTGTTGGCCGATGTTGCAGGCGCTTCCACCGCTACGTCGGCGCCACCTGCACCTGCGGTCGGCGCCATCCGCGCCACGCCCGCTGCACGTCGGCTGGCGCGCACCCATGCGGTCGATCTGGCGACGCTGGCAGGGAGCGGGCCGGCTGGACGCATTCAGGCGGTGGATGTGATGGAAGCTGCGAGCGGTGCGGGGCGGGGCGCAGTGGTGGCTGCGCCTCCACCGTCAGTTCGTCTCGAATCATCCGCGGTGGAGTCAAGCCTGGGCGAGCCATTGCGCGGCAAGCGCCGCGTCATTGCCACGCGTCTCAGCCAGAGCTGGCAGCAGGCTCCTCACATCTTTTTCACCAGCGCCATCGATCTGACGCGACTCGATGCGCTGACCAATGAGCTGGCTGCAGCGGTTGCCGCTGGCGGCGGTCGGTTGACGCTCACCGTGTGGATCGCGCGCGCTGTGGCTGCGGCGTTGACACGGCATCCGCGCCTTAACGCCTGGCTGCAACTGGAGGGTGAGCAATGGGTCTATCGCCCACACGCCGCAATCAATCTCGGCATTGCAGTCGCGCTGGAGGATGGG
>DGFH01000112.1:6306-7949 GCA_002391565.1 Anaerolineales bacterium UBA3905 | reverse complement strand
CGCCCACACGCCGCAATCAATCTCGGCATTGCAGTCGCGCTGGAGGATGGGCTGATCGTGCCTGTGGTGCGCGATGCGGGTAGCCTGGGGTTGACCACGCTGGCGGCGCGCATCGCCGACCTGGCGACGCGCGCACGTAGCGGCCAGCTCACGCCAGATGAGGTAAGCGGCGGCACCTTCTCGCTCTCGAACCTGGGCATGCACCCAGTTGAACATTTTACTGCGATCATCAACCCGCCGGAGGTGGCGATCCTGGCGGTGGGGCAGGCGCAGCTGCAACCGGTATGGAACGGCGCGGCGTTCGAGCCGCACCGCATGGTGAAGGTCACGCTGTCGGTCGATCATCGCGCCATTGATGGGGCGGTGGCGGCAGCCTTCCTGGCTGATCTGAAGAGCCTGCTTGAAGCGCCTGTGCGGCTGCTGCTGTGATGTCGTTCTCCTATTCGTGACCAGCCAACGCATTGACGTTAGTGGGTGAGGCCATTGGTCGTCACCGGCTGTTTGTGGATCACCATGCGGATGGCTGTGCGTTCGGCGCCCTCGATCTCAACTTCGGTGAAGTAAGGTACGAGCACCAGGTCGAAGCCGTCGTCGTGTACATAGCCACGGGCAATGGTCACTGCCTTGATTGCCTGGTTGATCGCGGCGGCGCCGATGGCCTGAATTTCGGCGTAGCCCTGTTCGCGCATGATGCCGGCAATAGCGCCGGCGACAGCGGTGGTGCGAGATTGGGCGGATACTTTGATGAGTTCTGCCATGATATTGCCCCCTGAGAGAAGCGATAATGAATAAAGCCGCATGCAACGACGGATGGCGTCGTGTTCCAGGTTCGTCCTGTTTTCTCTCAAGCTCACTATAACTTTGCAACCGCTGATGCTGCGTTGATCCAGCATCAACGCATAGTCGCCAACGCATGATTGTTTATACAATAACAATTACCTGATGCACTTTCGTCAGGCATTTGTTTGTAACACCTGGATGGAATATTGGCGTTATGTTGCGTCTTTCATCGGCGTGGACATACGCAAGCGCCATGCGCTGATTCCCCCGCTCACCCTGCGTTTTTTGCTTACGTTGTCTGGCAAACACCCTGTGCTATAATTGAATCCGCATACATTTACTCCACACTGCTGCATCTGGCGTCGCCCCGACTATGCTCTGTGCGCGCCTTGCGGTTGCGTTGACACTACAAGTCAGCCATGTTATGATGTCGCTGCTTAAAACGTTTTAATATAATGACAACGTGTGTGCGCCGTGATCACTTTGTCCAAGAGCAATCACATCAGCCTGTTTGCAGATAGACGACGCGCCTGGATGTGCGCCGCTGCTGGCGATCAGGCTGCCAATTGAGTCACCAAATTTTTCCAAGCAAATCATGGAGATCGAACGATGAAACTAGCCACCAAACCCGTCACATTAGGCTTGATCGTTGGCAACCGCGGCTTCTTTCCGGCGCATCTGGCCGAGAGTGGACGCAAGACTATGCTCAAGGTGCTGGAGGAACAGGGCTTCCGCGTCATTGCGCTGACGCCAGAAGACACCAAATTTGGCAGCATCGTCTCGCACGCTGATGCGCACAAGTGTGCTGATCTTTTCAAGCGGCACCGCGAAGAGATCGATGGCGTGCTGGTGACGTTGCCCAA
>DGFH01000112.1:5805-6063 GCA_002391565.1 Anaerolineales bacterium UBA3905 | reverse complement strand
ACCGTCGCCGACCGCCGCGACTCTTTTTGTGGCAAGATGTCGGCGTGCAACAACCTGCGTCAGTATGGCATCAAGTATTCATTGACCAGCCTGCACACGGTTGATCCGGAGAGTGAGTCGTTTAAGCAAGACCTGGCGCGCTTTGCCGGCATCTGCCGTGTGGTGCGCGGCTTCAAGAATGCCCGGATCGGCGTGATCGGCGCCCGTCCGACGGCTTTCAACACGGTGCGCTTCAGCGAGAAGCTGCTCGAACGCAGC
>DGFH01000112.1:0-5640 GCA_002391565.1 Anaerolineales bacterium UBA3905 | reverse complement strand
AAGCTGCTCGAACGCAGCGGCATTTCGGTGGAAACGCTCGATCTTTCTGAGGTTTTTGGGCGCATCGAACGACTGGACAACGAAGCAAGCATCGTCAAAGCCAAGCTGGCGCAGATCGGCGAGTACATTCAGACCGCCGGCGTGCCGGAAGCGTCGTTGCTGCGCATGGCGAAGTTTGGCGCTGTTGTCGACGAATGGATGAAGGAGACCGAGTTGACTGCCAGTGCGATCCAGTGCTGGACGTCGATGGAGGAATACTACGGCGTCGTGCCCTGCACCCTGATGAGCATGATGAGCGACGGATTGTTGCCGTCGGCGTGCGAGACAGACATCGCCGGCACGGTGGCAATGATGGCGCTGGCGAATGCTTCAGGTAAGCCGAGCGCCATTGTAGACTGGAATAACAACTACGGTGACGACCCCGATAAGGCGATCATTTTCCATTGCTCCAACCTGCCCAAGAGCATTTTTGTAGAGGAGAGCGATGTCAAGGCGGCAGGCGGGCTGATCCGCGCCGACGATATCGCCGTGATGGACTTCCAGGAGATCATTGCGGGCACGGTGGGCAAAGACAATACCTTTGGCACAGTCGTCGGACGTGTCAAAGCCGATCCTTTCACTTACCTGCGCGTCTCCACCGACGATCTCAATGGGCGCATCGTCGCCTATGTTGGCGAAGGCACGTTGACCAATGACCCGATTAAGACCTTCGGCGGTTATGGCGTGGTGCATGTGCCCAAACTGCAAAAACTGCTCAACTACATCTGCGAGAATGGCTTTGAGCATCACGTGGCCATGAATCTCTCGCAGGTGGCGCCGGCAGTGCACGAAGCGCTGAACAAGTACATGGGCTGGTCGACGTATTGGCATGAGGCGTAGAGAAATATAGAGATTAAGAGATTGGAGATTAAGAGATTGGAGATTAAGAGATTGGAGATTGAGAGATTGGGGACTCGTTCACAAGCTGTCGAATCTCTCAATCACCCAATCGCCTAATCTCACAATCTCCAATCTCCGTTTTACAAAGGATTCCTGACACTATGGGATTGCAACAAGATAGACTGTCACAAATTCGCGAGTTCATGCGCGCACAGGAGATCGATGCGTTGGTGCTGCGACAGGTGAGCAGCTTTGCATGGGCGACGGGTGGGCATCGTTCCTATGTCAACACCGCGTCGTCGAACGGCATTGGGACGCTGGTGATTACCCCGGATGAGCAGTTTGTGGTGACCAACACCATCGAAGCGCCGCGATTGGAGCAGGAAGAGGGGCTGGTCGCCGCAGGGTGGAAGCTGCGCGTTGCGCCGTGGCACAAGGGCGACGACACGGTGAGTCGATTGATTGCGGGCAAGCGGGCTGGCGCCGACTTTGCACTGGCGGGCGCCGCCGATCTGTCGGGGGCAATTGCCTGGCAGCGCTCTCTTCTGCTGCCTGAGGAGATTGAGCGTTTCCGCAGCCTGGGCAGGCTCTGCGCCGAGGCAATGAATGCCGCCATCCGGTCGATTGCGCCCGGCATGAGCGAGTACGAGATTGACGCGCAACTTGCTTTCGAGACCGAACGTCGCGGCGCACAGGCGATTGTCAACCTGATTGCGACGGATGAGCGCATCTTTAAGTTCCGTCACCCATTGCCGACGGCGAAGAAGCTGGATCGCTACGCCATGCTCGTGCTTTGCGGGCGTCGCGATGGGCTGGTCTGCTCGATTACGCGGCTGATCCGTTTCGGCAAGCTGCCCGATTCGTTGCGCGTCAAGGCGGAGGCGGTGGCGCAGATTGACGCCACCTTCATCCTGGGGACGCGACCTGGGCGCGCCATCGGTGAGATTTTTGGCAGCGCGCAGGCTGCATATGCGAATACAGGCTTTGCCGACGAGTGGCAGTATCATCACCAGGGTGGCCCGGCGGCCTACGAACCGCGCGAAGTGATCGCCACGCCGGACATGACGCAGGCGGTTGTCGCCGGGCAGGTTTACGCGTGGAACCCATCGATTGCCGGCGCCAAGTCCGAGGACACGATCCTGGTCGGCGAGAATGGCAACGAAGTGCTCACCACGATCGAAGGCTGGCCGACCTGGGAAGTGACGGTCAACGGTCAGAGTATTGCACGGCCTGCGATCCTGGAAGCCTGACCGGGTGTTGACAAGCGGTTGTTGCAAGCGAGTTGCGTGTCATGCCAAACCAGGCGTGACATGCAACACCCAACACACACTATGAGCAACAAATACGTCATCGGCATCGATTTTGGCACGGAGTCTGGGCGGGCGCTGCTGGTGGAGGTAGCGACCGGGCGGGAAGTCGCAGTGGCAGTGCATCCATACGCCAACGGCGTAATCGACGAGCATCTGCCCGGTGCAGACATTCGCCTTGAACCGGATTGGGCGTTGCAGGATCCGCAGGACTACATCGAGGTGCTGAAACACGCGGTCCCCGCTGTTCTGCAGCAAAGTGGCGTCGATCCGGCGGATGTGATCGGCATCGCCACCGATTTCACGGCGTGTACAATCCTGCCGACGTTACGCGATGGCACGCCGCTCTGTTTTCTGCCAGAATATCGTCACCGACCACATGCCTGGGTTAAGTTATGGAAACATCATGCTGCCCAGCCGGAAGCAAACAAACTCAACGAAATTGCGGCGTGCGCTGGCTATGATTTTCTGCGCCGCTACGGCGGCAAGATCAGTTCAGAGTGGTTTGTGCCCAAGGTCTGGCAGATGCTCGATGAAGACCCTGAAATCTATGCTGCTGCGGAACGTATCATCGAGGCGGCGGACTGGATCGTCTGGCAGATGACCGGCGTCGAGAAACGCAATCTGACGACGGCGGGCTACAAGAGCATCTGGTCGAAGGAGCATGGTTTTCCACCCAAAGCCTTCTTTCGGGCGCTTGACCCACGGCTGGAAAATCTGGTCGATGAGAAGATGACGCGCGACATCTACGGCTTTGGGACCAAGGCGGGCGAACTGACGGCGCAGGCGGCGGCGTGGACAGGGCTTAAACCGGGGACGTCCGTGGCGATTGGCAATGCGGATGCGCACGCGGCAGTGCCGGCGGCAGGCGTCAGCGAGGCGGGGCGCATGGTCATCATCATGGGCACGTCGAATTGTCACATGCTGCTGAGCGAGCAAGAACAGTTCGTGCCGGGCATGTGCGGTTATGTGGAAGATGGCATCATTCCCGGTTTCTTTGGCTACGAGGCGGGACAGGCGTGCGTGGGTGATCACTTTGCCTGGTTTATGGAAAAGTGCGCGCCGGCCAACTATGTCCAAGAAGCTACGGCACGTGGCGTCAGCCTGCACGACCTGTTTGAGGCGAAGGCTGCCCTGCTCAAGCCGGGTGAGTCTGGGCTGGTGGCGCTGGATTGGTGGAATGGCAATCGTAGCGTGCTGGTCGATGTCGATCTGACCGGCGTCATCCTGGGCATGACGTTGGCAACCAAGCCGGAAGAGATTTATCGGGCATTAATCGAGGCAACCGCCTTTGGTACGCGCATGATCATCGAAGCATTCGAGGCGAGCCATGTGCCGGTGCACGAGATCGTCGCGACAGGTGGCTTGCCGGATCGCAATCGACTGCTGATGCAGATTTACGCCGATGTGACCGGACGACCGATCAAGGTGGCGGGCACGAAGCAGGGGGGCGCCTTTGGTTCGGCGATGCATGCCGCAGTGGTGGCTGGGAAGAGCGCTGGCGGTTACGCCACAATCCAGGAGGCAACGCGGGCGATGGCGCGGTTGCGCGCTGAGCACTATACGCCAGACCCGGCGGCGAGCGCAATCTATGATGAACTGTTCGCCGAATACAAGCGACTTCATGACTATTTTGGACGCGGTGGCAACGACGTGATGAAGCGCCTGAAGGCGTTAAAGGCAAAGGTATTAAGAGATTAGAGAATTGGAGATGGATGTATGCCGCGAGAGGAGCGCATAATCTCCAATCTCCTCATCTCCACTCTAAAAAGGAGACTCCTGTGCTAGAAGCAATCAAAGAAGAACTACACTGGCTCCATCTGGAGCTGCCGAAACAAAATCTGGTCACGTGGACGAGTGGCAACATCAGCGCGCGCGACCCTGAGTCGGGGTTGGTGGTGATCAAGCCATCGGGCATTCGTTACGAAGAATTGCGCCCGGAGCACATGGTCGTCGTCGATTTGGAAGGCGATATTGTCGAAGGAACGCTCAAATACTCCTCCGATACAGCCAGTCATCTCTATATCTACCGTCATCGTCCTGATGTCAATGGCATTGTCCATACCCATTCGCGCTATGCCACTGCATTTGCAGCGAACGGCATGTCGATCCCGGTCTATCTTACTGCGCATGCTGATGAATTTGGTGGGCCGATACCCTGTGGCGGCTTTGCACTGATCGGCGGCGAAGAGATCGGTAGGGTGGTGATCGAGTCGATCGGGACGTCGCCGGCGGTGCTGCTCAAGAATCACGGCGTCTTCACTGTCGGGCCTACTGCTCAGGCTGCGCTCAAGGCGGCCGTGATGGTGGAAGATGTGGCGGCGACAGTGTGGCTGGCGTTGCAGATCGGGCAGCCGGATCGTATCGCCGATGAGGATGTGGCGAAGCTGCACTATCGGTACACGCATGTCTACGGTCAATAGGAACAAGGCTGACGGCCGCAGCCACAATGAACGACGACGACGTCACGCGCCGGGCGCCACACGTCGGTTGGTTATTGCCAACTGACGTGTGACATTCCCTCGCCTCTCTGCTATCACCCTCAACTTATCTCTGTCATAAGCAATTCGGGGCAATCTCTGCACCCGATCGCGCAACTATACTGGCGCAAAACAGATTGCGAATGACAGGAGCAGATCATGACCACCGCTACACAGTTGGGCATCCAGGTCCACCTGAACACATCCTACGATAACGCTATCGAGCAGGTGACGGCTGCGCTCAAGACGCAGGGCTTTGGCGTACTCACGTCGATTGACATGCAGGCGACGCTCAAGAACCGGCTCGACGTTGACTTCAGGAAATACACGATCATGGGCGCCTGCAACCCGCCGCTGGCGCATCGGGCGCTTACGAACGAGCTGGCGGTGGGGCTATTGCTGCCGTGCAATGTGGTGGTCTACGAAGATACAGAGCAGGGCGGCGCAATTGTTTCGCTGGGCGACCCGATTGCCATGATCGGCCTCATCGACGACAACCCGGTGCTGGCCGAGATTGCCCAGGACGCCCGCAACCGTCTGGAAAAGGTGGCGGCGGCTTTGACGGCCTGAGGCGTTTCGGGACATTTTTCGTTCAGATAATTTTGTAACCTTTGGGCGAGGCTTGCATCAAACCTGATAGATGTTTGAATCACGGAAAGGAATGAAGATGAGCGAAGTCACTTCTCAACCCAAAGTCATTGTATTTTCGACGCCAACGTGCTCTTTCTGCAATGCGGCCAAGAGCTATTTTCGCCAGAAGGGCATCAAGTTTCGCGACGTCGATGTGAGTAAAGACCCGGCGGCGGCGCGCGACATGGTGCGTCGATCCGGTCAGCAAGGCGTGCCTGTCATTGATATCGGCGGTAAAATTATCGTCGGGTTCGACCGGCCCAAGATCAATCAGATGTTGGGCATCTTTCTCTTATACACATCTGACGCTGCCCACCAAGGGGAAAGTGTAGATCTCGGCGGTG
>DGFH01000209.1 GCA_002391565.1 Anaerolineales bacterium UBA3905 | reverse complement strand
GATCTCCAGGTCGATCTGTGCGCGCTTGTTATCGAGCCGACCCACGAAGAAATCGGGCACGGGCACGGCGTAGCGATAGACGCCGTCGGCGTCGGTCTCGCCCGTGATCGTGAAGACCGTCTCGCGGGTCACATCGGTGACGCTGCCGCGCACGCTGACCTGGGCGCCGGCGACCGGCTTGCCGAAGAAGTAGCGCGCCTCGATCGCGCCAGTGGCGGTTTCACCAGGCAAATAGAAAGATTGATCAGGCCGGAAGGTGATCTCAAAGCGCGGTAAAGTGTAAGGCTTCACCTCGACGGTGCGTGTGGCTGTGTTCGGACCGATGGCGGCGGTGATCTGATAGTCGCCAGAGACGGCCTGCGCATCGAGCGTGAAATCTGTGCTGGCAACGCCGTATTGGCTGGTTGTCAGTGCACGCTGCAGTAGCCTATTGCCCAGTGGATCGGCAATGGTGAGCGTGACCGTCTGAGCGTCGGCGGCGCGCAGATCGAGCGTATCGAGCGCCAACGTGCGCAGGTGGATCACCTGGCCTGGTTGGTAGACGGGTTTATCGGTGGAGATCAACACGTCGTAGGCGCGACCGATGTAGACATCCTGCGTGATGATGGTCTCCTGACCATCGGTGGCGGCGCGGATCACGAGCGTCTGCGCAGGGGTGGCGGTGGTGGGCGTCTCGAATTCAACATGCACCAGTCCGGCGTCATCGGTGTAGCCGGTGAAAAGTGGCTGCGTCTGCGCACCATCATCCAGGAAGACCTCGACCTGACGGTTGGCGAGAGCAACCTCATCGGACGGGGCGTAAGGATTGCGCACTTGAACCAGCAAGCTGCCTTTGCTGCCTGGCGCCAGGCGCCCCGCCTCGCCCATCACCACCACGCGGGCGCTTTCTGGCTCGATGACATTGGGCGGCGGCGAGTTGAAACATCCAAACAAGAAAATGACAAGCGGCAGCAGGATACGCAAACGACGGGAGTGCAAAAGGGACATCGCTTCCTCCTGTTTTGACTCGACACGGGTAAAACGCTTGACGATATGCCTCAGGTTTAGCAAAGTCGTCGCCCCAAATCCAGCGCCAAAAGTGTACCATTCAATGATACACTGCGGATAGAGGCTTGTGCACCCCCTTTAGAAACGAGTTTGCGCTTTGGGCGAACAGTTGTAGAATGATTTTGCCCATAAACAACAGACGGTGAGCGCCCGAATGCGGTTGCGCATTCACCATTCATCACAGGAGGTTCTCATGCGACGAGTGCGCACGTTGCCGTTGATGGCATTGTTGAGTTTGCTGGTTGCCAGCGCCTTGCTTGCCGGTTGCACCACTATGCCTGCAGCGGCGCCGGTGGAGCAAGCGGCGGCCACCGAAGCCGCACCCGAAGAGGCCGCGGCGCCGGCGGAAGCTGCGGCTGGCGCCGCGTTGGCGCCCACCGCTGGTGGTTTCCCCAGCAAGGCGATCCAGATCATGGCGCCGGCCAACCCCGGCGGCGGCTGGGATACGACGGCGCGCCTGTTAGCGCAGACGCTCACCGAGTCGGGCATCAGCCCCGTGCCGGTCGAAGTCTTCAACGTTCCCGGCGCCGGCGGCACGATTGGGCTGGCGCAGTTGGTGTCGCAGAATGCCGGCGACCCGTACACGATGATGATGATGGGGCGCGTGATGGTCGGCTCGATCCTGACCAACCAGTCGCCCGTCACGTTGGCCGAAACGACGCCGCTGGCGCGCCTCACTGCCGAGTATGAGATCATCGTCGTGCCTGCCAATTCACCTTACCAGACGATGGCTGACCTGGTGGCGGCGTTCCAGGCCGACCCCAAGAGCATCGCCTGGGCGGGTGGCTCGGCGGGCGGCACCGACCACATCCTGGTCGGGCAGATTGCCAAAGCGGTTGGCGTGGCGCCGGAAGGCGTCAACTACATTGCCTACAGCGGCGGCGGCGAGGCGGCGGCGGCGATCCTGGGCGGGCAGGTGGCGGCTGGCGTCAGCGGCGTCGGTGAATGGGCCGACTTCATTGCGTCGGGCGAGATGCGTCCGCTGGCCGTCTCCAGCGCCGAGCGGTTGGGGGCGCTGCCTGACGTGCCGACGTTGACCGAAAGCGGCGTCGATGTTGTGCTGCTCAACTGGCGCGGCGTGGTTGGCCCGCCCAATCTGAACGAGGAAGACAAGGCGTGGTTGATCGCGGCGCTGACGGCGGCGAACGAATCGGAACAGTGGCAGGAGATTCTGGCGACAAACGGCTGGGACGACGTCTTCCAGACCGGCGATGACTTTGCCGCCACCCTGGCTGAAGACAATGCAACGATCTCGACAGTGCTGAAAGAGATCGGCTTGATCGAGTAATCCTCATCTCCGTAGACCTTCCCGGCAGCTACACAGCTGCTGGGAAGGCGGGAACTATTCTCTATGCGCGCAATTCGTTGGGTGGCTCTGGTCATTGTTCTCTTTGGCGCTTTCTACTTGTGGGGGGCGCTGCAGATTCGTGAATCGACCACTTATGCTGCAGTCGGTCCGCGCTTCATGCCCAACGCCATCGGCATTGGCATTGTCTTGAGCGGCGTCTGGCTCTTTGCCTTTCCTGGCGCGCCGCCGGCGCCGGATTCCCCTGAGGCGGCGTCGCTGGATTGGCTGAGCATCGGCTTGATGCTGGGGCTGGTCGCGGTGTACATTGCTCTCTTCCGCGTGGCAGGCTACGTGCTGGCGACAACGTTGCTGCTGTGGGGGGGGCGCGCAAATTTTAGGCGACCGCCGTCATCTCGTGCGCGACGGCGTGATTGCGGTGGCGCTGTCGGTGACAATTTATTACGTCTTTTCGCAATTATTGCGCATCAACCTGCCGCCAGTCCCGTGGGGCTTCTGAGAGTCCGTTTGGAAGGCGTCGTTCTTTGACATAGAGACGCAAGAGCGCAAAGGGCGTGCAAAGAAAGGTGAACGTTTCCTGTAATGTTGCCTCTGCGCAGCTTTGCCTCGCTGCGTCTTGGCGTGAAAGTTGGCGCGATTCAAAAGGAGAAAGATCGCTTGTTCGGCGGGGATATCTGGGCCAATCTGGTCAATGGGTTTAGCGTGGTGTTGACGCCGCAGCATCTGCTCTTTGTGATGCTGGGCGTCACCATTGGCACGGCGATCGGCGTGTTGCCCGGCATTGGGCCGTCGCTGACCATCTCGCTGTTGCTGCCGGTCACCTTCGGGTTGGAGCCGATCAGCGCGTTCGTCATGTTTGGCGGCATCTTCTACGGCGCCATGTACGGCGGTTCGACCACCTCGATCCTGGTCAACACGCCGGGCGAATCGTCGTCAGTGGTGACAGCCATCGACGGTTTTCAGATGGCGAAGAAGGGGCGCGGCGGTGCAGCGTTGGCGACGGCGGCGATCGGCTCGTTTTTCGCCGGCACCTTTGCCACGCTGATGTTGATGCTGATGGCGCCGCTGCTGGTGCGCTTCGCCCTGCAATTCGGCGCACCAGAATACTTTGCGCTGATGTTGCTGGCCTTGAGCGCTGTCACCGGGCTGGCGGGGCAGTCGGCGCCCAAAGCATTTTTCGCCACATTGCTTGGGTTGGGGCTGGGCATGGTCGGCATCGACTTACAGACAGGGCAGGCGCGTTTCACCTTCGGGAACCTCAACCTGCTTGGCGGCATCGACCCGGTGATGGTGGCGATCGGCTTGTTTGCGGTGGGTGAGGTCTTCTGGGCGGCAGGCACCCTCAAGCGCACTTTCGAGGAGACGGTGACCTTGCGCGGCAGCTTAATGATGAATCGCGAGGAGTGGCGGCGATCCTGGCCGGCCTGGGCGCGCGGCTCGGTGATCGGTTTTATTATCGGCGTGCTGCCCGGTGCGGGCGCAACGATTGCCTCGTTTCTTTCCTACAATGCTGAACAGCGTTTTGCTAAGGGTAAGGCCGAACTAGGTCAGGGCGCCATCGAGGGCGTGGCCGGTCCTGAAGCCGCCAACAATGCGTCGGCAGGCGGCGCGCTGGTGCCGTTGTTGGCGCTCGGCATCCCCGGCTCAGCGACGACGGCGGTGATGCTTGTGGCGTTTCAGATTTACGGTTTGCGTCCTGGCCCGCTGCTCTTTCAGCAGCAGGCCGATCTGGTCTGGGGGCTGATCGCCAGTCTGTACATTGCCAATCTGGCGCTGCTGGTGCTCAACTTGCCGATGGTGCGGATGTGGATCAAGCTGCTCGACGTGCCCAAGCCGGTGCTTTATGCTGGCATCCTCACCTTTTCGCTGCTGGGGGTCTATGCTGATACGCAGAACACCTTCAGCATGGTGCTTTTGCTGGCGTTGGGGGTGCTCGGCTTTTTGCTGCGCCGCTACGATTTTCCCCTGGCGCCGGTGGTTTTGGGCGCCGTGCTTGGCCCGTTGATCGAGCAAGAATTTCGGCGCAGCCTGGCGATTTCAGTCAACGACTACAGCGTTTTCTTTACGCGGCCACTGGCGTTGGTGCTGATGACACTGGTCATCATGTCGTTTCTCGTTCCACTTTTCAATGCCATCTGGAAAGCCAGTCGTCGTCGTGCGGCGGTTTCCGCTGGTGCAGTGGGCGAAATTGAGGATTGAAGATCGACGGCGAAGAGCGAAGCCTGACGCGCGCCCTTCACCTTTTCCCATAACAGGCGAATAATTGTCCGGGAGTTTCATCGCCGGGCGCGTCATAGTAGAGTGCGCGCAGCGGCAGGTCGATGGCGTGCTCTAGCAACGGCCCTTCGATGATGCTAGAAAAGGGCTCCCCACCTAACACCCGACTGACCTGCGTCAGGTAAAGGCGATCTAGCACACCGCCGGTTAGCAACATGTGCGCAATCTTGGGACCTGCCGCCGAGTAGATGATGCGGTAGCCCCGGTTTGCCATTAGCTCAACAAAGCGGCGCCCATCAACGGTGTCGTCGCCTGCCACGAAGACTTGCCCAACCTGGGTCTCCAGTTCCTCCACCCGTCGGCGATCGGCGCGTCCGTCGGTGACGACAACCACGCGCCGTCCTCCGTGCGTCAGCGCATCTGGCACAGGGAAATCGAGGCTGCTGCTGATCACCACCAGGTCGGGCTGCGGCGACAGCCCCTGCGCAGCGCGCCATGCCTTCAAGTCGGCGAAGCGCGGATCATCATAGACGCGCAAAATCTCCTGTGCTTTACCGGCGGCATAGTCGCGTAAGTAGCGCCCGGTGGTGATGATCAGGTCGGCCTGAATCGCCAACTCCTGGAAAAGTCGCCAGTCGCGCGCGTTGGCAATATTCAACGGCACCTTCATGCCGCCCTTTGTCGTGTCGGGGATAGCAATGCGTCCATCCAGGCTGGCGACAAAGTTGGCGTAGACAAAGGGCTGAGCGCCTGCCAACTGACGCAGCTCATGGGCAAGGTAGAGTCCTTCCAGGGCAAGCGTAGCAGAGCGGGGAAACAATTGGATCAACGGTGTGTCTGGCATGATGTGCTTCACAGGGTGGTCGAATTGCGCCGATCGTAATAGACAAATAAAGGTTGGCCTCTTGAGTATAAAGAGTTCGCGCCAGAGCACATAAAACTTGTTGTCATTTTTGAGGTGTTAAATTTGACGGAAGGGAGTAGGTAGTGTAGCATTTACTTTTGTGCCTGACGAGTGGGTTGAGACTGGCGAAGCGGCGAGAGACCCTTGGCTGGTAGGCGGCGAAGCGAGTGAGGCAAGGTAGGAGGAGCCGTTGGGTTAAATCTGAGTAGGGGCGAGAGCGAAGAAATAAATGCAAACGCCGGAAGAAGGATTTGACAGACGGGTGTAGATGATGTAGACTACACACTTGCCCTTGCGAAAGCGAGTAGTGAGGGTGCCTGAAGCGGAGCGCTGTTGGAGCCGAATCGATGAAGAATCGAAGGGGGGAGCGGCGGCGAAGCGGAGGGTAAGGGGGAGCGGCACCTTAACAACTGAAGAGTGGAAAGACAGTCGAATTCGAAGCCAAGCAGCTCAAACGGGACGAGAAGAGTTCCGTGTAAATGAAGTAATAGGGAGACTGTTCGGGGTGTGAGAGCATCTTGAAGAGG
>DGFH01000173.1 GCA_002391565.1 Anaerolineales bacterium UBA3905 | reverse complement strand
GCTTTGCCGAGAACGGGCGGCTGTGAGCCGCCCCTACTGCTCTTTCTCGTTTGGTGAACGCACCCTACGTGGGAAAAGCCACGCCTGTGATCGCTCTGCAACTACCCAAGAATCGCTCTTGCAGCGCAACGTCGCCGGCCTGCGGGTTGTAAAGACTCTCTTTCCGGTGATAGAAATACCGACCGCTCACGTGTGCGGCGCGGTCATCGCTCGTCGCCAGCCACATCTGGGTCTCGTATCCTTGCTGAAGATCGTCCGATGCACCTGGCCCGCCCATCTTGGTGGGCACCCAGCCCGGATCGACGGCGTTGGCGTACACATCCGGCCATTTGCGCGCCGCTGCCATGCATAACATTGTGACATAGAGTTTCGAATCGGAATAGCTGACGCGACATTGATTGCTGGCGAGCTGATCCAGATTTGCGCGTCCTTGCAGATGCATACCTGAACTCAAGTAAATCAGTCGCCTCGGTCTTTGCATCAGGCAAGTGAGCAGATAGGGCGCCAGAGCGTTGACAATGAACACTGTTCGTGAGGGCGCCTGATAGACGCCGGCGTTGTGGATCACTGCGTCGAAGCCTCCCCACGCGTTGGCGGCCGCAGCAACCTGCTTGATTTCATCGATGTCCGACAGATCGCCCACGATGACGTGCGCGGCGCCGGGCACGCTCTGCCTGGCGTGATGCCCGCGCTCAGCATTGCGCGCATGCAGGACAACCTGGTGTCCTTGATCAACCAACGCCTTCGCTGCCAGTTGCCCCAAGCCATCGGCTGAGCCAGTGATGAGGATGCTTGCCATCGCGCTTCGCTCTAGAGTCCGGCTACAGCCGGGATGATCTCTTTGCCAAAAGTCTCGAGCGGCGCGAGCTTGTAGACATCCGGCATGTTGAAGATGGCGTGGGTGAAGCCCATCGCCGCCAGTGTCTTGATGCGGCTGATGACGCTCTCTACGGTGTCATCCCCGGAAAGATGCACGGTGCCGAGGGATGTCTTCTCAACGGTGGCGTAGTCGCGCCCCAACGCTGCGCAGTGTCGCTTGAGATCGTCGAGCGCTTTCTGCATGTTCTCTGGGCCGACCCAATCGCCGATATTGCAGGCGTCTGCATACTGCGCCACCATACGCAGGGTTTTGTTCGGCCCAGTGCCGCCGACCATGATGCGCGGGTGCGGGGTTGAGAGCGGGCGGGGGTTGTTGGTAATCGCTGGCGCCGCAAGATGCTTGCCCACGAAGGCTGTCTCATCGCTGCTCCAGAGCGCCTTTGCCAGCTTCAGGTTGTCCTCCAACAGCTCGAAGCGTTCGGCAGTGGAGGGGTAGGGGATACCGAAGCCTTTTGCCTCGTCCTCATACCAGGCCGCGCCGATACCAAGATAGGTGCGCCCGCCGGCGAGAATATCGACCGTGTTCATCATCTTCAGCAGCACGGCGGGATGACGATAGATCACGCCTGTAACCAGGACGCCGAGATAGGCTTTCTCGGTCAGCCCGGCAAAATAGCCGAGCGTGGAATAGGCTTCCAGCATCGGGTCGGTGTAGGCTTCGCCGAACAAGCCCTTGATCTGATAGAAATGATCCATCACCCAGAGGCTGTAGAATCCTGCTTCCTCCGCAGTGGTGACGATCTCCTTCAGCTTGGGGCGGATCGCCGCCGCGCCGCCGGGATATTTGAACGATGGAATCTGTAATCCGATATGCATGATCGATCTCCTGTTTGATCTTGGTAACTGACTAACGATTGAACACCTCGCGTGCGACTCTGACAGCCGACATCGCCCGCGGCCACCCGGCGTAGAATGCCAGATGAATGATCACCTCGGCAAGCTCGCTTTCCGAGACGCCGTTTTCTTTGGCGCGGCTCAGGTGCCCCGCCAGCTGCTCCGTGTTGCCGTTGGCGATCAACGCCGCGACCGTGACAAGGCTGCGGTCGCGCGGCGCAAGCTCCGTGCGCGCCCACACATCGCCAAACAAGACTTCATCGGTCAGTTCCGCCAGCTTGGGTGCAAAATCGCCCACCAACTGCTGTGCGCGTGAAAGTTGTTTTTGTTCAGACATCGGTCGGCTCCTTTGCTGGAAAAGCCTCACGTTGGGCGTTGGAGTTCGCCTAAACGCTTGACGACGGCCGGGTCGCGATGGTCGAAGAAGGCGCTGGTCTTGGCGTCCAGCGCAGCGATGGCCGCCATGTCCTCCGGGCTGAGTTCAAAGTCGAAAACGTTGAAGTTCTCCGCCATGCGCTCCTTGCGCACCGATTTCGGGATCGCCACCACGCGGCGCTGAATCAGCCAGCGCAGGATGATCTGCGCCACAGTTTTGTGATGCTTGTCGGCAAGCGCACGCAACACCTCGTTTTGGAAGATGTTGTTTCTGCCTTCGGCAAACGGCCCCCACGATTCGATCTGCACCCGATTTTCCTCCAGGAAGGCTTGCGTCTCGATTTGCTGGTGGAACGGATGACACTCGATCTGATTCACCGCCGGAACCACCTGGTTGTGCACAATCAGGTCCATCAGCCGGTCGGGGTGAAAGTTGCTGACGCCGATGGCGCGGATGCGACCTTCGCGGTGCAGCTCCTCCATGGCGCGCCAGGCGCCGTAGACATCGCCGTAGGGCTGGTGGATCAGGTAGAGATCGAGATAGTCCAGTTGCAGCCGCTGCATCGACCGCTCGAACGCCCGTTTGGTCTTTTCGTAGCCAGTGTCCTGAATCCAGAGTTTGGTCGTCACGAAAATTTCCTCACGGGGCACGCCGCTGCCCTTGATGGCGGCGCCGACGGCGGCTTCATTGCCATACGAGGCCGCTGTGTCAATCAGCCGATAGCCTGCCTCCAGCGCATCCAACACGCAGCGTTCGCATTCTGCGAGATCGGGAATCTGGAAGACCCCATAACCTAAGATCGGCATTTCTACGCCATTGTTCAAAGTCACCTTGAGCATGATTCTCTCCTTTGACGCCGTTGTACTTGGACTCTTGAAAAGTCATCTGCGCAATCTGCGGATCAATTCGGTGTTTGCATTCACGATCCGCAGATTGCGCAGACGAAGCAGAGATGATCAATAGCGGTCGCCGACCACCTTGATTTGGGTCATGGCCTCGCGGATGGCGCTTAGATCGGCTGCAGTCAGTGCCACATTGAGCGCGCCGAGGTTTTCATCCAGCCGTTCGAGTTTGCGCGAGCCGGGAATCGGTGCGATCCAGGGCTTCTGCGCCAGCAACCAGGCGAGCGCGATCTGCGCCGGCGTGGCGCCCTTCTCGGCGCCGATGCGCTCCAGCAACTCGACCACCACGCGGTTGGCTTTGATCGCCTCCTGCGTGAAGCGCGGGTTGCGGCTGCGAATGTCGTTGGGGGCAAAGGTCGTGCTCTCGTCGATCTTGCCGGTCAGGTAGCCGCGGCCCAGCGGGCTGTAGGGCACAAGGCCGATGCCCAGTTCCTCACACGTCGCCAGTACATCATTTTCCTCGATGGCGCGCCACCAGATCGAGTATTCGCTTTGCAGCGCCGTGACCGGCTGCACGGCGTGGGCGCGGCGAATCTGCTCGGCGCTGGCTTCGGAAAGGCCGAAGTGCTTCACTTTGCCTTCCCGGATCAAATCCTGCACCGCGCCGGCCACATCTTCCATCGGCACGTTGGGATCGGGACGATGCTGGTAGAACAGGTCAATCGCCTCGACGCGCAGCCGCTTGAGCGACGCCTCGGCTACGCGCTTGATCTGCTCCGGTCGGCTGTCCAGCCCCACCGTGGGATGCGGCCCTGTCACCGGATCGTGTTTGAAGCCGAACTTGGTGGCGATCACGACCTTGCCCTTGAATGGCGCCAGCGCCTCGCCGACCAGTTCTTCGTTCGTGAACGGCCCGTAGACTTCCGCCGTGTCGAAGAAGGTGACGCCCCGATCCACCGCCGCGTGGAGAAAGTCGATCATCTCCTGCTTGTCGGTGGGCGTGTCGCCAAAGCTCATCCGCATACAACCCAGGCCGAGCGCCGAGACGGTTAATCCATTTTTCCCTAACACGCGCATTTGCATGGGAGTGCTCCTTGTGTTGGAACCTTCATGGGTTGATTGCCGACCGTGAAACGGCTGATGCTGTGCTTGAGTCGCTGCACATGCACCACCGGACGGATCAATTCAAAGAGGGCGTAATCGCCGCGATCTTCCGGGGTGGGGCGACGCTGCTGCTCTGCGTCGCGCTCGACCCGCATCATCAACTGAATTTCAGGAATCATGGTAAACCTCCCGTTTTGCTGAACCACCCGCAGGTCGCCTGTCGATCGGCGAGATGCTTTCCTTGTCATGGTTCTATTCTAGAGGAGGAAAATGAGGAGTGGTAGGCGATTTCTTCAGCGTCCTTGTATAATTCTGCAAATCTTGCCAATAACGCAGGCGCCGTGGCTGTCGAATGAATGCGGCTCGAGTATTTCACCGCTCCGTATACATCGGGGTTGACGGCGAATGAGGCGGCAATATTGGGAATTGGATAGGTGGTTTGGGTTGGGGAAAACGAACTCTATCCGCTCAATGTAAGCGTCGCAATTCTGGCGTCCGGCGGAAGATGATCACCGCCGCCCCCAATGTAACTACGGCGAAGAGGGTGAGCGCCACCGGCATTCCGATCGCTTCGGAGAGCGCGCCCAACGCCAGGTTCCCAAACGGAGTAAAACCGAAGAAAGTGAGCGTGTAAAGACTCATCACACGACCGCGCATCTCGTTGGCGACGCGCGTCTGGAGCAGTGTGTTGATCAGCGTGAACTGCAACATGAAGCCGACGCCCAGCAACACTGCCAATATCAGCGCAAGCAGGAAGCTACGATTGAAGGCAAAGAGCGCCAGCACTATCGGAAAGCCCATGGCTGCGGCGAAGAGCCATTGGCCGCGCCGACCGCGGTCGCCGAAAGTCGCCACCAGAAAGGCGCCTGTCACCGCGCCGAGGCCAGAAGCGGCGGTTAACATGCCAAAGCCAGCCGCACCGCCCGCCAGAATCTGGTCGACAAAGGCGGGCAACACCGTACTATAGGCGATGCCAAAAGTGCTAAAGGAAAGCGACAGCAGGAGTAATCCCTTCAACGCCGGTTCCTGCTCAACGTAACGCAGCCCACTCTTGAGTTGCTGCCAGGGCGAGCGGCGATCGCTGGTGGTATGCCCAGCGGAAAGCTTCATCATGAACAGGCTGATGATCACGGCGAGAAAGGATAACCCGTTGAGCGTGAAGCACCACGCCGAGCCGACCGTCGCCAACAGGATGCCGCCAAAGGCTGGGCCAACGACACGGGCAGCGTTGAACGTCATCGAGTTGAGTGCGATCGCGTTGGGCAAATCCTGGCTGCCCACCATCTCCACGACGAAAGCCTGCCGCGCCGGGCCATCGAAGGCGTTGACTACGCCCAGCAGCGCCGACAGCGCCACAATGTGCCATACCTCCACTGCCCCGCTAAAGGTCAGGAGCGCCAACACAAACGCCAACAGCATGGCGCTCGTCTGAGTGGCGATGATAATATTGCGCTTGCGCATCCGGTCGACAACGACGCCCGCCCACGGCGTCACGATCAGCGCCGGAATCGCCGAGGCGAAGCCAACCACCCCCAGCATCGCTTCTGAGCCGCTCAGTTGGTAGACCAGCCAGCCCTGCGCCACAATCTGCATCCAGGTGCCCGCCAGCGACACGAGTTGCCCAAACAGATACAGCTGGAAGTTGCGATGCTGCAGAGCGCGGAATGTGTCGATACGTCGCGCCTGGCGCGCGCGTAGCGGCGCCACCTCAGGAGGCAATTGTGGGTTGAGGGGTGGGTCGAGCAACTCCCCATTCTTATGAGTTGCAGTGGCGGCTGCCGAAAAATTTTCTTCGATATTCGTAGTCGTATCAGCAACCACTTCAGACCAACTTTTCATGCGTGGCTTACCTCCGCAACCGCCGCTGCATCTACGTTCGTCACGAAATAAGGGCGCAGGATTTCCATTGCGCGCAACACTATCTGCTTATCGGCTTCAGCCAACGGTTCAAGCTGACGCGACAGCCATGCCAGCGTCCCTTCCAGCGCGTGAGCATAGACGCCTGCACCTGCTTCGGTCAGGTTTAAGGTGACGCGCCGTCGATCCAGCAGACTGGTTTGACGCAACACGAACCCTTCTTCGACCAGGCCATTGATCAGGATCGACATGCTGGGCAGCGTCATGCCGATAAATTCCGCCGCATCGGAGAGAGAACAACCTGGATGACGCCCGATAAACGCTAACGTGCGGAATTGCGGCACCGAGAGTTCGTGCAGCCGCTGCGCTCGCATCTGCACGCGCATCGCCTGCACGATAGCGGGTGCAACTTCCAACAGGGCGCGTGCACAGGCTTGAGTAGAGGTGTTCAATGCTTCATCCTTCTAATCATTAGAAATTTTAACTATTGTAATGTCATGTGCGGGGTTGGTCAAATGCTGCGGGGCGCCAGGTGCGCCCCGCAGCAGTGGCAAGAAGTATACGTCTTGCGGGTCAACGCGTGCTCGCAGGCGCAGCGTCTTCTGGCTCGTGTCATGCGGCGCCGAGCAGTGAGACCACGTCTGGGGAGCGGTGTATCTTCACGTGCGGGCGTCATCTCCTCGAGCAGCCCTCAGCAGCCTTCAATCATCGTCGCTGCTGTCGTCCCCATCATCATCGCCCTCATCATCGCCGTTATCGCCATCATCCTCGTCGCCATCGTCTTCGTGATGCTCTCCCTCATCACTGCCTGCGTTCTCCTCATGGCCGTTCTCATCGTTGGCGTCGGCGGGTGGAAGGGCGGCGACAGGCGCTAACGGCGCCGGTGCAGCGACCTCTGGATGCTCGTCGTCAGCCGCGTCATCCTGCTGCGGAGTGAGGGGCTGTTCCGGGGTGGCAGGCGCATCGGCGTCATCCTCGTCGACAGGCGCCGGTGCAACTGTCTCTATCGCTGACGTCGGCGCCTCTGCATCGCCACCCAGGTCGTCATCGCCGCCGGCGCCCTCGTCTTCATTCGCATCGTCGTCCTGGACATCACCGGGCGCAGTTCCTGACGCCTGCCCGTCAGCATCCGCACCTTGAGGGACGTTGGCGCCCTCATCCGTGAAGGGAGCTTCCTGGCTCTCCTCATCCAACTCCGGGCGACCAGGGAAGAGCCACTCATCATCCGGCGCGGCATCGACGCCGACAGCAGCGCCCGGCGCCTGCCACAACCCCAACTCGTCGTCGAGCACGCCAGGGTTGAGCGCAGGCGCCGGCGTGGGACGGTTGGCGGCTCCAGTCGGCGTGGGGGGAGGCTCGATGGGAGGCGGCTCGACGGTCGGCGCCGGTGCAGAAACGGGCGATAGCTGGGTCTGGTTGCCCGTATCGGGCGCAGACGGCACAGCGGGCGCCGACATAGGTGCAGGCGCTGAGAGGGATGGCGCGGCGCGCGTCACCGCGGCGTCGCTGCGCTGCACAGGGAGCGCCACAGGCATGGTCGTCGATGCAGCGTCATCTTCTTCCGCCTCACATCCACAGGTCGCAGCGGCAGGCGTCAATTGAAAGACGCCACCTTTGCGCTCAATCCCGGCTTCCGCCAATAGAGCGTTAGGCGTCAGCGAGCGATCGCCCAACAAGCCTGGCGTCTGGCGCATCACCGGTGTGGAGGCCCGGATGGATTGCTCCGCACCCGTCGCAACAGCCGGGAGTGGCTTCAACAGCAGTGGCCAGTAGAAAAAGGCAAAGAGCAAAATCAGTGCGATGTGCAGCGGCGCCAGCACGCTGCTGAGCTGCGCCAGATCGCCGGCGGAAAAGGCAGGTTGAGCGCCGCCCATTTGCTGGAACATGGTGAGCGGTTTAGCGCTGACCGCCAGCGTGATGCAGTAGCCGACGCCGGCTGCAGTCACCCAGGCCAACAGTCGCGGATCAAGCTCCATCGAAAGCGCCAGCAAGATCACCAGCGGCGCGATCACGGCGCCGCGCGCCGAACGCGAGGTAATGTAGAGATGTGCGGTCAGCGTAATGACGGCCACGCCGGTCAAAATGGCGAATTGTGACTCCAGTGTGCTCAGTCCGCTGCGCACCATCAATGTATCGACCAGCCAGCGCCCGGCGCCGGAGAGCACCAACGCCTCCGACAGCGCCAACGACGCCGCCACGAAAAGGATCATCTCCCACTCTACGCTTTTGGCCGCCTCCTTGAATTTGAGGGCGCCGACGCTGGGAACCGTCACCGCCAGCGCACCCAAAATGGCGACGAGGGCATTGTCGATGCCATGCCAGGCTTCGGTTGCCCACAACGTCACCAGGGTTAGGGTCACCAGCGCCGCATAGCGTTCCTGGCGCGTCCAGGGCCCAGGGGCAGGTAGTTTGCTGCGCAAGTAGGCGTCGAGGCGCAGGTTGCGTTCGTCGCGTGTCAGGAAAAGATGTACGATCACCCACGTGCTGCCGAAGGCCGAAACAACGGCGAAGGGCATCCCCATCACCAACCACTCGCCGAAGCTGAAGCGGCTGCCCACCATCTGCGCCAGCGTGTCGTTGATGACCAGGTGTGCACCTGCGCCGACCAGCGAGCCGATCGCCGTGAGCAGAATGTTGACGGGGAGCGCCAACGCCAACGCCCGGTTGATGCGTTCATTTTGCAGCGTGCTGGCGATTGCCTGATAGACGGGCACGAGCAATGCGGCGCGCCCGGAAGTGGAAGGGATGATCAGCGCCGTCACCAACAACACGGCGGTGAGCAAGTAGAACAGTTGGCCGATCGTGCGCGCCCCCCGCGTCATGGCGTAGGTGAAGCGCGCCGACAGCCCTGACTGGTTGAGCGCCCGCGCCACGATGAATGCGCCAATCATCAACCAGACGACCGAGTTGCCGATACTGGCGAAGAAGCCGTCGGCGTCGATAGTGTGCGACAGCACCAGCCCTAGCGCCGCCAGCAGCGCCACGAACGTGTCGTTCAGTTTGGTCAGCGTCCAGCCGATCACGCTCAGGCCAAAAGCCGCCAGCGCCATGCGTCCCTGCGCCGTCAGGTCGCCTGGCGCCCAGGCCACCGCCACAATCACCGTGATCGTCAGCAGCACTGCCGCCACTTCGCGACGCCTGGTTGCACCTGGCGCCGCATTGGGAAAGGTTGCCTGCAAAGTTGTCAAGAACATCTTTCGTCTCCTTCACATGTGAAACAAGAGATGAAAAGATTGAAGATTAGAGATAGAGTGATTCAGTCGTGTGATCGGTCTTGCATCCCGTCCGTCAACGTTATCAATCCCCATTCTCTCAATCTCTCAATCCCCCGCCACTGCTCCGGCCAACCGCCGGTCGAGCCGCATGCCTGCCAGCACCATCTGCATGACGTTTTCGGCGCAGGCGGCAGTGAATTCGGCAGCGCGGGTGAAAGCTTCCTCCAGTGTGCAGGGACGAGGCACCACACTGGTGAAGGCAGTAATGCCATGCGCGTAATTGTCGCGGGCGCCCTGGCCAACGGTGCCGGCGAGGGCAATCACGGGAACGTTGTACGCCTGCGCCCGCCGCGCCACCTCAGCCGGAATCTTGCCGTAGGGTGTCTGAAAATCGATCCCACCCTCCGCCGTGATGACCAGATCGGCCTGGCGCAGATAGCGGTCGATGTCGTAGTACTGCATCACGATGTCGTAGCGCGGGTGCAGGCGGGCGCCGAGCAGGGCGTGCAGACCGGCGCCCAGCCCGCCCGACGCACCGCCGCCCGGCATCAGGCGCACGTCGATGCCGAGATCGCTGACGATCACGCTGGCATAGTTGTCCAGGGCTCGCGCTAACGTCTCGACAGTCTCTGGCGACGCGCCCTTCTGGGGACCAAAGACGCGCGCCACGCCACGCGGCCCACACAGCACATTGTGAATGTTGCAGGCGACGTCGATGCGCACTTTGCCCAGACGCGGGTCACGCCCGCTACAGTCGATGGAGACCAGCCGCATCAGCTCGCTTCCACCCCAGCCAATGGGCAGATCATCGGCGTCGAGCAGCCGCACACCCAACGCCTGCGCCATCCCGGCGCCGCCGTCGTTGGTGCCGGAATCACCACATCCAAGCAGGATGCGCTTGACGCCCATATCCAGCGCAGCGCGGATCAACTCGCCTACACCGTAGGTTGTCGTCGTCAGTGGGTTGCGCTGGGTGCGCGGCACCAGGCGCAACCCGGCTGCCGCCGCCATCTCGATCACTGCAGTCTTAGGGCCGCGCCCGCCGAGGATACCAAAGTGGCTGCGCACAGGCAGACCCACCGGCCCCGTGACCGTCACCGGATAAAGACGGCCCCCGGTCACCTCGACAAGCGTCTCGGTGAACCCCTCGCCACCATCAACCAACGGCAGTTCGATGACCCTGGCATGCGGCGTCGCTGCGCGCACACCTTCTGCAATCGAGCGCGCTGCCTCCTGCGCGCTCATACTTTCCTTGAAACCGGACGGGGCGACCACAATCGTAAGTTGCTGTTGCATAGGGAACCTCGCTTCTCCAAATCTTCCTTCTCTGTAGCTCGACCATTCCTGTCGGTCTGATGCCTGAACAGAACAGAAGAACCAGGCAAAAATACAACAGGAGGGGACAAATTTTGGGGAGATTAGGAAAATGCGGACGCTGCGGTCTTTTTGCGACGGGGGATACAACGGCAACGCCGAAGGGAGACCTCTCAGCTGATGAACACTGTACAATCAACGCTGGAAACGTACGTCCCTTTCTGCCTACTGTCAGCAACGGACTATCCACGAAACCGCAGGCACAGATCGATACAAATAAGCAATGCCCCGCTCTTCGCAGATTCGCCTTCATGAAGATTTACAAAACGATCCGGTAATCGACATTGCTGCTTTCAATGCACGGAGCGGCCGCCCCGTAGGTCATCACCTGCGGCGTGACAGTGTGGCTGACCGGAAACGTCCGGCTGGAAGCCAAACCTACGGTTAGCGAATCAATTTGCTAAACTCCATCCAACCGAACATTTCTGATATGGCGCGATGTCACGCCGGAGGCGATGATCTCCACCAGACATACCGATGCCTCACGGCGAGGCGCAAGGATTGATAGGGGCGAACTTCATCCGGCCACAATGTTGCGCCAGAGGCGATGACCTGCGCCTGCCTGTGGGCGCGCAATCAGCCTGTCATGACAGGCAAATAGAGTCTGCGCGTCTCTGGCGCCGGGTTGTTGTCACCACCACCCGGCGTCTTGCCATCGAGGAGCGGGCGCGTGGTTGGGGGCAACCCCAGGGACGCGGCGACATCGATGCGCGGCGGCTCTCCCAAGGGGCCATGGGCAGTCGTGCGGATGCGGTCGCTGACCTGCGCTGCGCTCCACAGCGGCGCGATGGAGCGTACAAGGGCGGCCTGACCTGCGACCAGCGGCGCCGCCATCGATGTACCGCTCCAGGCGCCATAAACGCCGCCCGGCACACTGCTGAGGATGCGGTCGCCCGGCGCCGCCACCTGCACCCAGGCGCCAAAGTTGGCGAAATCTGCCAATGTATCAGCCTCGGTGTTAGCAGTGACGGCCAGCAAGCCGGGTTGCGTCTCGGCGGCGGGATATTCTGGCGTGGTGGAAGCGCGGTTGCCGGCGGCAGCGATGACAACTGCGCCCTGTCCCGGCGACGCCAGGCAATCATCATCGTCGTCATCCCGCACTGCGCGGATCCCGTCATCATTATCATCATCCTCACAGATGACATCGCCTAAGATTTCGTCCAGCAAGTTCGTTTGTCGCTGCGTGCTCAGACTGAGATTGATCACATGCGCGCCGTCGGGCGTATTGATGTTGCCATCGGGATTGACTGCATAGGCCAACGCCTCTGCCAACACCCAAAGATTGCCGGCGCCATCGCGATCGAGTACGCGCACCGGCAAAATCTGGACGTCGGGCGCGGCCAGCGCCACCAGACCGGCGACATGCGTGCCATGCCCATAGGTGATGTCGACATCGTGTTCGCCAACTTCGCTGGGGTCATCGTCCATGTCCACAAAATCATAGCCGGGCAATACGCGCCCTGCCAACACGGGATGGTTGCGGTCGATGCCTGTGTCGAGGACGGCGACAATCACGCCGACGCCGCGTGTCACGGTGTGCGCCGCCGGCAACCCGATAAAGTCGCCTACCCACTGCCCGGTGTAGTCGCCGGCATCACCGCCGCGCGCCCAGGAAACGCGTTGTTGTCCTTCCGGCGTCTGTTGGATATAGTTGGGTTCGGCGTAAAGGACGCGGCTGTCGGTCAACAATGCCGCCGCCTTGTCGGGTGGCGGCGTCCCGTCGAGGATGCGCAGTCGGTAAATGGGGCGCGCACCAAATTGATCAAGCGGTGTTGGATCAAGGTCAAAATCTGTTGCGACGCCCGGCAAGTCGCCATGCTGGAGCAACTTGACCACAACTTCGCCTGGTTCGTACTCGTTGAGTTCCTGCGCTTTTGCCAGGCGATCGTCAAATCCCAGGATCAGCGCCAACACCAGCGCCAACACCCGCACAACCCGTCCTCCTGGATTGTTCTGCATCACACATCCTCCTTTTCGTTCCACAGGATTTACCTGGATTGTCCCCGACCGTCTGTGTGGTCGCCACCAAACTTGATGAACCTCACCGTGTGTATACAGAGCGACAGGGAGAAGGTTTGATACACGGTGCGTGGTGCGTTGCGCGTGATTTGTCAGGCGTTGTCTTTAATCGACGTGATTACTGACCGCTAGGTTAACTGTTTATCTTCCCGGAAGCTTTGGAGCTTCCGGGAAAATGGCGAGTAATATCACGTGGCAACCTAGAAATCGATAAGTCCGAGGTTGTCACGTCATATCGCTCACCATCTTCTCGGAAACTTTGTAGCCGCCGGGAAGAGGAATAGCTAATCTGGGGTCAGGAGAACAAACGGCGTCCTCTGCCAGGTGACGCATCACGAGTGACGCGCGACAGCGTGGTCTCTACCAACGCCCGAGCAGCGTGAAGGGCGCCCAGAAAAAGGGGTGGGGATGAGTGGCAAGCAGGGCGCATTGGGCATGGCGTAGCGCCGCTGCTGGGCGCATTCCGCCGAGCAGTGCGCGGTAGAAAATGGTCATCATCTCGGCAGTGGCGGCGTCATCCACCACCCACAACGAGACAAGCAGGGCGGGTGCACCGGCCAGCAGGAAGCCGTGCGCCAGCCCGACCAAGTCGTCGCCCGGCGTCAGCGCACTGAGTCCGGTCTCGCATGCGCTGAGGGTGACCAGCGTTGCTTGCAGTTGTAATTCATAAGCATCGCGTACGAACATCCAGCCATCAGCCAGATGCAGCGCCGAGAAGAAAGGATTGTCGCTGCGGAAGCGTCCATGACAGGCGATGTGTAGCAGGTCGGCGGTGGGCGCAAGCTGCTGCAAACGTCGGCGCGTGGCTTCCGCGCCGATCAACGTGGTGCTCTGGGCAAAGAGCGGCGCAAGTGCAGTCACCTCGTCGGCGACGCGTGGGGCGTAGTCGTCGGGCAGGCCGACCAACAGCGCACGTTGCGGCGAATGCACAGGTGTGGTCAGGCAGCGATGCAGCAGCGTGGCGCTCGGCGCAATGCTGACCTCACGCGTCTCAATGACATATCGTTCACCATCGTACAGGGCGTGAAACGGAACATAATGCAGTCGCTGGTAGGGCGCCACGACCAACCGCCGGTCTCCCGCCACGGTGAGCACAGGCGCCAAGAGCAGATCGTAGAGTTGCGCCAGCGGTCGGCGAACACGCGCCAGCAGGGCAGGTAGATGTCGCTGCAAGTGCGCGCCGGCGTGACGCACTGCACCCAGTTGGAAATCGAGTTGATCAAGGGCGCCTTGCACATCGGCTTGCGTGCCAGGCAGATCGATCCAGGTCACGGTGGAGCCGGTCACAACAAAGGCCAGCAAGGCGTCGTCGATGGCAAGATACTCGATCAGGGCAGTGTCGGCGCCGAGATGCGCTTGCAGGGCTGGCAAATCCAACTCGCCGCCGGTGTGCGTGGCGCCGTCGCTGCGCTGCTGAAGCTGGCGCACAATCGTCTGGATGGCGGCTTCGTGGTGGCGGGCGGCGTCGTGGAGCGCGTCCATTTCGCCGCTGCGCGCTGCGCCATCGCCAGCGTCAGGCCGATTGAGCTGGCTGTAAAACCAGTTGAGTTCGTGGCGTAGGCGTTCGAGTTCGGCGACCAGGCCGGCCTCGAAGTCATCGCGCGGGGTCAGCAGGCGGGCATCGGCGCCTAGCAGATCGACCAGTGCACGGGCGCGGCTGCGTTCAACATAACTCAGCGCCTCGGTCAGGCGCTCCGGCGTGCCATCCGCCAGGCACAGGCGCACCATTTCAATGTAGGGCGTAAGCTTGTCACTGCTAAAGCCCATGCGGAACTCTTCAGCGGGCAACGGTGCGCGCAGCGTCTCGATCAGCTCGATGGCCTGGCGAAAATATGTTTCGGCGGCGACAGTGTCGCCGGCGGCCAGCGCCACCAGCCCTAACTCAGCGGCGCTGCGCTGCGCAAGTTGGGGCGCCAACATTTTTTCGGCTGCGGCCAGCGTTGCGCCGAGCGTCTGCCAGGCTTGCGCCAGCGCACCCTGGCGCCGCGCCACGATGCCACTCAACAGTTCGGCTTGTAACCGCCAGCCTTCGACATGAGCAGCGGCAAAGAGCGGCGTAATCTCCTCCAGGATCGCGGCAGCTGCCTCCAGATCGCCGGTTTGCATCTGTACTTGCGCCGTCGTGAGGCGGGTGATGGCGGCGCCAACAGGCATTTCGGCTGCCGCGTAGAGCTGGCGCGCCCTCTCTAACAACTCCGCCGCCAGGGTGGGTTGATCGAGCAGGAATGCAGCGCGGCCGTGATAGGCCAGGGCGCGCGCTTGCTCAATGGGCATACCCAATTCGGCAAAGATGGGCGCCACGCGCGCGTAAATTTCCGCCGCTTCCGCCGCCATGTTGAGTTCGAGATAGGCGTCGGCCAGCTCCTGGTCGGCAATTGCCACTTCGTGCGGCATCCCCAGACGGGTGTAGCGCCGCCGTGAGCGTTCAAGATAGTCAAGCGCCTGAGCATAGCGTCCCTGGTAGAGCGCCAGACACCCCACATTGCACTCGATTTCGGCCAGCGTTACGTCAAGATTGGCGGTTTCGGCGCGCGTCATCGCCTGAGCGTAAAGGGCTTCGGCCTCGGCGAAGCGGTGCTGCGAGGTGAGGGTGGTCGCCAGGCAATTGTCGATCTGAGCGAGCTGGCGTTGGTCCGCGAGCGCTTCGAAGCGGGTGCGCGCCTGGCGATAGAAGACTTCCGCCTGGCGGTAACGATGGCGGACAAAGTCCAGGTTGCCGAGATTCTGCTCGATCTTGCCGGCGGTCAGCATGTCGCCGATGCTTTCGGCGTAAGTGCGCGCGGCCAGGCCGACGGCGAGGGCTTCGTCAAAGCGCCCTTGCAATGCCAGGGCAGGGAGCTTGCCAACCTGCACGGCAGCCACCTTGTCGGCGCGTCCGGCGGCGGCAAAGTGCGTCTCGGCGGCGGTGAACTGCGTCACGGCGTCCGGCAGTCGCCCTTCGTCCAGCGCGGCAAGTCCGGCGGTCCAGGCGGCGTAGCCATGCACCACAACATCATCAAGTTGGGCCGCCAATGCTTCAAGCGCAGCTGTGGCGCGTGCAGCGTACACAAGGTCGGTGGTGTAGGCGTCATCGTAGGCTTGCTTGAGTGCAATCGCCAGTAATTCTGCCTCGCCTTGGGATTCGGTCAAAAAAGCGCTTAACAACGCCGTCGGTGCGTCGGACGTCGTCAATAGTTGCGTGACGAAAGCTGCGATCGTCATCCGCCGGCTCCGATGGATAACTCCTCGACAACCAGTTCAAGGTTGCCGCTGCGCAGCGTCAGCGCACCCTGTCCTGGGGGCAGCGGTGGGAAGGTGAATGTAGCGTCATCGTGCAGAGGCACGGTGATAGTATCGCTGTCGATGAGAAACGTTGCCGCGCCACTGCCGAGGTTGGGGCCAAACACCTGCCCGGCAACTCGCCAGCCGCCGGCTGCCAGCGTCATGCGCAAGTCGATGTCGTAGTCGCCGGCAGCAAAGATCATCTGACGCGCAGATGATTCGGCGCTGCGCAGGCCAAAAGCCGGTGTGAGCGGCGTGCTCTCAAAGGTCAACACCGCCACCAGTCGTTGGAGCAGCGATGGCGCCGGTTCCGCCGTACGCGACCGGAAGAGCTTCACGGCGCGGGCGATCAATGCAGGCGGAGCGTCGACGCTGGCATCCTCCCGCATGACGGTGATCATGCGGGAGATGCGCGCAGCCTCGTCGCGACAGCGCGCACAGCCGGCAATGTGCGTTGCCAGCGCAGCCTGTTGCTCGTCTGGCAACCGACCTTCGACCCAATCGACCAGTTGGATGTAAGGAATGTGAGAAAAATTCAGACTCACGATAAGGCCCTTTCCACACCGAATCGCCAGCTGGATGACTGGCTTTCTGTCCTGTCCTTGTCCTATGAGATTGAGGCGAATTGCCTATCTCAAACATTCAGACAGAGCATTTCCGTCACAACAAAATACACCTACTTTTCCTCACAGGCTTTGGTTCAGACAAGCACCATCGAGCTATGCACCGCACGTTGACGTTACGCAAAAAAGCCATCCTCTTTGAGCAGGCGTCCCAACTTTTGCAGACAACGTGCGCGCGTCGGACCGATGCTGCCAAGCGGCACGCCCACCGCCGTCGCAACTTGCTCGTAGGGCATCGGTTCTGGCTGATAGAAGAGCAACGTCAGCAATTGACGGCAGCGTGCATCGAGTTTGGCCAGCGCCACCCGGACGAGATGTTGCTCTTCCAGTGCGGCGGCAAGCTCATCCGGCAGCGGCGAGGGATCGGGCAATTCGGCCAATGCCTCGTTCTCGGCGTCGGGTGATTCCCCCGGCAGCGGCTGTGTGCGGTTGGCTTTTTGATAGATGCGTTGCGTCTCACGGCGCGCGGTGGTGACGAGCCAGGCGCGCACGCGTTCGGGTTGATCGATACGGTCGAGATGCTCGATGAGGATGGCAAAAGTGCGTTGAAAGACATCGGCGCACTGGTCGTCATCCAGTCCGGCGCGACGTGGAATGGCGTAGATTAACCGCTGGTAACGATTGACGAGCGCTTCCCAGGCGGTGGCGTCGCCATGCTGACAGGCGTGCACCAGGGCGGCGTCGGTGGTGTGGGCATCATAGACGGGCTTACTCATGACGAATTCTCTGTTGCCGCGCAGGCCGAATCATCACGGCAGAGTTGTAGATGAGCGTTGATTGAGTGCACATCTTACTTGAGATCACCGCATTAGGAAAAGATGCATACCCGCAGGCCTTTCACGGCACAGGTAGATTCACCAGGAACCGCATTGATGGGAACTGTCGTGTCAGGTGCAGACGCCGGCGCCGACCAGTCGCAGCGCCATTGTCTTCAGGAGTGCAAAGAATCGATGTGCACGGTTCTGGTAGTGGGGGTATGGACACACAAAGAGAGGCGCACAGTGGGAATGACCGTGCGCCTCTCTTTGTGTCTATTGCGCGTTAGAAAATCCCCAATTCCTCTTTGGCTTCTTCGGACATCATATCCGGGTTCCAGAAGGGAGACCACGTCAGATGAATGTTCACTTCCTCGACATCGGGGAAGGCCGCGTGCGTCTCACGTTGAACATTGGTGATGATCTCCGGGCCAGCAGGACAGCCGGGACTGGTCAGCGTCATGGTAATTTCGACGGTCTTTTCCGGTGTGACCTCAATATCGTAGATCAGACCGAGATCCACGACATTCATCATCAATTCGGGATCGCGCACGCGCTGGCGAATCAGTTCGCGCACTTCCTGGCTGGTAGGCAATGCCATAAATCTGCTCCTTGTTCTCTCGCAATCAAATCGAAGCGCGGTTAATTATCGCGGCTGCTCGATCCAGACCTCGCCGTTACGCACCTGGACGGCGTAGGTGTTGGTCGGTTCGAAGGCTGGGAAGCTCACTGCCGCGCCGGTGCGAATGTCGAAGCGCGCACCATGGCGCGGGCACTGCACCTGGCACCCGTTCACGATGACGCCTTCGACAAGTGGGCCGCCATCGTGCGTACATACATCTTCGATGGCATAGATGGCGCCATCCAGGTTGAAGAGCGCCACCCGCACACGATTCACTTCCACAAGTTTGCTGCCGCCGGTCGGAATATCCCCCAGTGCAGCGACTTTGACATAGTTGTTCATAGGTAAGTCGTTGAATAAATCATAGATTGCAGAATCGGTTGTCTCATCACGTACATTGGCGCCATTGGGTGGTGCAAAAAACATGGTGCTCCTCAGCGTCACTCCGGCCATTCCTCCAGACCATAGGCGCCGGCCTTGAGCACCTTGAGCGGCAACAGCGCGCACTTGAGGCGCACCGGGCCGATTTCGATTCCCAGCATGTCCAGAATGTACTCTTTGTCGATGGCTTTGATCTCATCAAGCGACTTGCCGATCACTTCTTCCATCAACATGCTGGCCGTGGCCTGGCTGATGGCGCAACCGTGACCATCGAATGCAGCGTCCACCACCACGCCATCCTGCACTTTCAGCTCAACGGTGATCTCGTCGCCACAGAAAGGGTTGTGATCGTGGTACTGAAAGTCTGGGGCGTCCAGATGTCCCTTGCGTCGCGGATGTTTGTAATAGTCGAGAATTGCTTCCCGATAAAGATCGTCGCTCACTCGCCTTCCTTTGCTAAAGGGTGAAAATTTCCTGCGCCTTGTGCAACGCGTCCACCAGCACATCAACCTCGTCTGGCGTGTTGTAGAGATAGAAGCTGGCGCGCGCGCTGGCGTGGACGCCAAGCCGATCGTGTAATGGCTGGGCGCAGTGATGGCCGGCGCGCACCGCCACCCCTGCGCGGTCGAGAATCGCCGCAATGTCGTGCGGATGGACGCCCTCCAGGGTGAAAGCGATCAACCCGCCGCGCGCCTCTGGCCCCGGCCCCAGAATGCGCAACCCTTCGACCTCCGCCATGCGCGCATAGGCGTAACGTGTGATCTCCCGTTCGTGCGCGTGCACCCAATCCATGCCCACTTGCTGGAGATAATCAACCGCCGCGCCCAGCCCGATTGCTTCGGCAATGGCCGGCGTGCCCGCCTCAAATTTGTAGGGCACACTGTTCCACTTACTGCCGGTGAGCGTGACCTCACGGATCATATCGCCGCCGCCCATGAAGGGGGGCATGGCTTCCAGCAATTCACGCTTGCCGTATAGCACACCCATACCGGTTGGCCCACACATCTTGTGGCTGCTGAAAGCAAAAAAGTCGGCGTCGAGCGCCTGCACATCGACCGGCATATGCGGGACGCTCTGTGCGCCGTCGATCAGCACCCTGGCGCCGACGGACCGCGCTGCCGCCACCAGGTCGCGCACCGGGTTGATCGTGCCGAGGACATTGCTGGCGTGCACAAAACAGAAGAGTTTTGTCCGTTCGGTCAACAAAGTGGGCAGCGCATCGAGATCAAGCAGACCCTGGTCGGTGATCGGTGCGTAGCGCAACGTGAAGCCCAACTGCTCCTGCATGATCTGCCAGGGGACAATGTTGGCGTGATGCTCCATTGCGGTGATGAGCACTTCGTCGCCGGGTCTCAAGTGAGCCCGCCCCCAGGTGTACGCCACCAGGTTGATGCTCTCCGTTGCCCCGCGTGTAAAGATAATCTGGCGGGGGCTGGGGGCGTTGATAAACTTTGCCACCTTTTCCCGCGCAGCTTCAAAAGCAGCTGTTGCCTCCTCACTCAGCGTGTGCACACCGCGATGGACGTTGGCATTGTAGCGCCGATAATAGTCGTCCATGGCGCGGATCACGCTTTCCGGCTTCTGGCTGGTGGCGGCGTTGTCGAAATAGATCAACGAACGACCGTTGGGCAGCACACGTCGCAAAATAGGGAAGTCGTTGCGCAGATCAGTTGTGCGGTCGGCAGTGCTCATGAAATTTGCCAATTCTGCAAGAGAGATTGGAGATTCGGAGATTGGGCGATTAGCTGAATGCGCAATTGGGGGTTGTGCTGTCTCACGAATCTCTTACTGACCGCTAGGTTAACCGTTTATCTTCCCGGAAGCTTTGGAGCTTCCGGGAAGATTGCGAGCAATATCACGTGACAACCTAGAAATCGATAATCTCCTAACTCCCTCAATCTCTCAATTATCTCTCAATCGGTAATCTTACGCCGTTTCCCCATTCCGTCCAAGAACCGTCGTAATTGCGCACGCTCTCATAACCTAGCAGGCGCGTCAGCACAAACCAGGTGTGGCTGCTGCGCTCACCGATGCGACAGTAGGCGATCACATCATCGGTGGGTTTGAGCCCCTGCTCCTGTTCGTAGATGGCGCGCAACTCCTCGGCGGATTTGAAGGTGCCATCAGGATTGGCGGCGCGCGCCCAGGGCACATTTTTGGCGCCGGGGATGTGCCCGCCGCGCAGCGCACCCTCTTGCGGATAATCGGCCATATGCAGCAGTTCGCCCTTGTACTCGCCAGGGCTGCGCACATCGACCAGGGGCAGGCCAGCCTTGACGTGCGCCAGTACATCGTCGCGGAAGGCGCGGATCAAGGCGTCGTTGCGTTTCTGGGCAACGTAGGTTGTAACCGGATAGGTGGGCACGTCTCGCGTCATCGGTCGCCCTTCGGCCACCCACTTCATGCGCCCGCCATCCATGATCTTGGCGTTGGTGTGGCCGAACAACTGGAAGACCCAGTAGGCGTAGGTCGCCCACCAGTTATTTTTGTCGCCGTAGAAGATCACCGTTGTGTCATTGGCAATGCCGAGCCGCGCCATGAGCGCAGCAAATTGTGTTTCATTGATATAGTCGCGTTCAATGGGATCGTTCAGGTCAGCGTGCCAGTCAACCTTGACAGCGCCGGGGATGTGACCTACGTCATAGAGCAGAATATCCTCGTTGCTCTCGACCAGGCGAATCGTTGGATCGTCAAGGTGCGCCGCCACCCATTCGGTGCTGACTAACGCATCAGGACGGGCGTAGCCTTTATCTGGTACACTCATTGCTCCTCCTCTTGCTTGATCAAAACAGGAGACTGGAGGCAGCGGGGGACGCCCGACCAATCTCGCAATCTCCTGGTCACCAATTTCACTTGCGCTGGGCGTCGGCTCAACCGCCGATTTTGCGTTCGATCACGCGCTCCAGCTTATGAACAACGCTTTCCACTGGCACGCGGTCGAGCACAGCCTGGAAGAAGCCCTGCACGATCATGCGTTCGGCCTGTGCACGCGTCAACCCACGCGCCATCAGGTAAAAGACATACTCCTCCTCGACCTGTGCGGCGGTGGCGCCATGTGTGCAGCGCACATCGTCGGCTTCGATCTCCAACCCAGGGATGCTATCCGCGCGCGCCGTTGGGTCAAGAATCAGGTTGCCGTTGCGCTGGTAGGCGTCAGTTTTCTGCGCGCCTGGATGCACCTGGATGACGCCCATGTAGACGCTGCGGCTCTTGTCCTTGAGCGCGCCGTTGAAGAGCAGATCGCTGAAGCAATGGGGCGCCCGGTGAATCTGCAACGTCTGGTGATCGATGTGCTGATCGCCTGTGGGGAAATAAATACCAAGCAACTCAGCATGGCCGCCCGCCCCCATCAGGTCAACATCGAGGAAGGCTTTGGTCAGTCGGCTGCCCCAACTCACCTGAATCCAGCGCAGATCGGCGTCGCGACTGAGCACAGCGCGTCCGGTCAGGAAGTTCCATGCGCTATGGTCGAAGTCCTGCAGGTTCATGTAGCGCACAACCGAACCGGCGCCGATGATCAACTCGACGACGCTGGCTTGCAGGCCATCTTTGGCGCCGAGCAGATCGTCCACGACGGTCACTTCAGCGCCCTGTTCGGTCACGACCAGTGTATGGTGATAACCGCCCACGCCAGCGGTGGCCTGGTTCAGGATTATCTGCAAGGGCAGCGTGACGCGTCCATTCGCCGGCACGTAGACGAAGGCGCCCGTGTCCCACAGCGCCGCATGGAGTGCGGTGAACTTATTGAGATCGGGCTTGACGGCCTCAGTCATGAAGTATTTGCGCACCAGGTCAGGATACTGTTGCACCGCGCTTTGCAGGTCGGCGAAGATGACGCCGTGATCTTCCAGCCGGGCGTGAAAAACGCTGTTGCGCAACCCGCTGTCCTCGAAGACCATGCTGGCGGCGCTATCCATTTCATTCAACTCTGCCTGGAGCAGCTTGGACAACTCGCCCTTTTCCACCTTGCCGGCAGCGTTCGCCACCGGGGTGAACTGATTGAGATCGAAGCCGGTCAGCCGGGTGCGGCGCCAGGCTTCGTCAGTTGATTCAGGCCACGGCATAGCCTCAAATTGACGCCACGCCGCCAGACGAAACTCCAGCATCCATGCCGGTTCATTGCGCGCCGCTGAATGTGCGCGCACGGTGTCGGCGCTAAATCCCTGAACAGCATGCACGATGGCTTCTGGTTCTTTGACTAATACGCTCACGATTTATTCTCCCGCAATTCAAATTATGAATTGTGAATCATGCATTGGAAAGACGATTGCGCTATATTGCCTGCGACTTCACAAGGCGTGATTCACACTTCACAATTCGGTTGTTTTTACCCGATCGTGCCTTCCATCTGCAATTGGATCAGGCGATTCATCTCCACCGCGTACTCCATCGGCAGTTCCTTGACCAGCGGCTCAATGAAGCCGCCGACGATCATCGCCGCCGCCTCATCTTCGCCAATGCCGCGACTCATCAAGTAGAAGAGCTGCTCTTCGCCGATCTTACTCACCGACGCCTCATGCCCTACGCTCACCTGTTCCTCTTCGATCTCGATATAGGGGTAGGTGTCAGAGCGACTGGTTTCGTCGAGCAGCAGCGCGTCGCAAACGACGTTGCTTTTACTGTGGTGCGCGCCTTTGCCAACCTTGAGCAGACCGCGATAGCTGGCGCGTCCACCATCTTTACTGATCGACTTGGAGACGATCTTGGAGCTGGTGTAGGGCGCGCCGTGCACCACCTTGCCGCCCGCATCCTGATGCTGACCGTGCCCGGCGAAGGCGATCGACAAAATCTCACCGTGCGCCTTCGGCCCCATCATGTAGACGGCCGGATATTTCATCGTGACCTTGGAGCCGAGGTTGCCGTCGATCCATTCCATGGTGGCGCCTTCGTAGGCGACCGCGCGCTTGGTAACCAGATTGTAGACGTCGGTGCTCCAGTTCTGGATCGTGGTGTAGCGGCAGCGCGCACCCTTCTTGACGATGATCTCAACAACGGCGCTGTGCAGGCTGTTGCTCGAATAGATCGGCGCCGTGCAGCCTTCGACGTAGTGCACGCTGGCGCCTTCCTCGACGATGATCAGCGTGCGCTCGAATTGTCCCATATTTTCGGCGTTGATGCGGAAATACGCCTGCAGCGGAATATCGACATGGACGCCCTTCGGCACGTAGACAAAGCTGCCGCCGCTCCACACCGCACTATTGAGCGCTGCAAATTTGTTGTCCGCCGCCGGGATGATGGTGGCGAAGTACTCGCGCACGATGTCTTCGTGCTCGCGCAGCCCGCTGTCCATATCCAGGAAAATAACACCCTGTTTTTCCCATTCCTCGCGCAGGCTGTGGTAGATCACCTCGGAATCGTACTGGGCGCCGACGCCTGCCAGGAACTTGCGTTCGGCCTCCGGGATGCCCAAACGATCAAAGGTGCGCTTGATGCTTTCGGGAACATTGTCCCAACTCTTCTCGGCGCCTTCGCTCGGTTTGAGATAGTAATAAATCTCGTCAAAGTTGATGCCACTCAGATCGGCGCCCCAGGTTGGCATGGGCTTTGACAGAAAGATATCGAGCGCTTTATGGCGGAACTCGCGCATCCACTGCGGCTCTTTCTTATGATCCGAAATCTGGTCGATGACGGTGTGGTTTAAGCCGCGCTCAGCCTTAAAAACCGGCTCAACATCGTCATGAAAACCATATTCATATTCTTCTTTAACGCCCTGTAAAGCCTGGCGATCCGCATGTGTTGCCATGAGAGTCTCCTTTCACTCTGGTGTTGCGTCAGGCGGGAACGGCTTCTGCGCCAAACTCGCGTTCAACCCAGCCATACCCCTTTTCCTCGAGCATGTGGGCGATCTCTGGGCCGCCAGTCATGACGACGCGGCCATCATAAAAGATGCTCACGTAGTGGGGCTTGACGTAATTGAGCAAGCGCTGATAGTGCGTAATCAACAAAAAGCCGCGTTCCGGTGTTGCCAGCTTATTGATGCCGTCTGCCACCACGCGCAGGGCGTCAATGTCGAGACCGGAGTCAGATTCGTCCATAATGGCAAACTTCGGTTCCAACATCGCCATCTGCAACACTTCGGTGCGCTTCTTTTCGCCGCCAGAGAAGCCGTCGTTGAGATAGCGACGGGCAAAGCTCGGGTCGACGTTGTATTCCTTCATTTTCTCATTGAGTTCTTTACGGAACTCGCGCATCGGCATCAGGTTGCTACCAATCACACCGCTGCGTCCTTCCGCCTCGGTCTGCTGAGCGGTGTAGCCGCGCACATTGCTGACCGCCGTGCGCAGGAAGTTGGCGACGCTGACGCCCGGCACCGCCACCGGATACTGAAACGCCAGGAAAAGACCGGCCTTTGTCCGTTCGTCCGGCTCCATCTCCAGAATGCTCTCGCCGTCGATCAGGATGTCCCCTTCAGTGACGGTGTAGTGGGGATGACCGGCAATCACATAAGCCAGGGTGGATTTGCCCGAACCATTCGGTCCCATCAACGCATGAATCTCGCCGCTGCGCAGGGTCAGGTTCACGCCCTTCAAAATCTCCCGTTCTTCGACAGAAGCATGCAAATTGCGGATTTCCAAAACACTCATTGCTCTAACTCCTCTGTTGCGATAGCCCTTACCGGGGATCGCCAAAACGAAATCGATGTTTATTGAAAACCAGAATACCGATGTCTGTTGCTATGCGCTGCGTTGAATCATCCAATCCACCATGTGAGCGCAGACAGACCCTGGAAATTCAAACAACAGCTCCATGTCCGTTGGCGCCATACTTGCCGCCGTTGCGCTGCACGATGAAGGTGCAGCCAGCGTGTCCTTCCAGCATACACTGGCTGAGATGTACATCCGAACCGAGCACCTTCTCGAGCATACCGCGATCCATCTCGCAGATTTCGCGGTGCTCCTGCGCCAGTTCGTGAAATGGACAATTGTAGGTGCGCAGCGCAATGACTTCGCTGTCAGCAAAGAGTGCATCAGCCAGGATGCCGTTGCCGTTGAGCGCACGCGCCAGCTCATCGACGCGTTCGCGCAGCAGCGAGCCGCGCACCGCCGAGGCATACTTTCCTGCCAACCGCGTCCCCACGCGATCTAGCAATTCCGACGTGCGCGCCTCGCCTTCCAGGTGAAAAACCTCTTCCAAGAGCGTCAACGCCAGGTCATCACAATGACACGCAAACAACTCTTGCACCTTCGCCGTGGTGAAGTACGCATGGTATGGGCGCCCGACCCCAGCATGCACGCTGCGTCGCTCGATATAGCCTTCAGCCTGCAACGTATTCAGATGCTGGCGGACTGCGGTCGTGGTGACGCCCAGCAACTCCTCCAACTCTTTGATGGTGGCCGAACCCCGTCGCTGAAGATGTTCAATGATCTGCCAGAGCGGCGATTCGCGTTTACCGATTGTACTCAGTGCCATGCGATATGTCATCCCGTTGCCACTGTCCTCAATAATTGAACAATAGCATGACAAAATATTTTTGTCAAATGAAACTGTTTTTATTTTGGAAATAAAAGAGGGCAGGCTACGCCTGCCCTGAAAAGATTAGCTAAGTCGTTATCAATCGCTGGCGCCCGATGGCGAAGGCGCAGCTTTCACAACCGCAGGGCGCAGTTTGCGATCCGAGGGCAACGCAAAACCCACCAGCCCGGCAAAGAACGGGAAGAACGCCACAACCGAGAGCACCGCCAGCAACCCAAATTGCTCAGCAGCGATTGATTGTAGCCACGCCATGAACGAGCCGCTGGCAAAGATGAAGCCAAGCACCAGCCCACCCGCCAGCCCGCGCCGATTAGGCGCCAGCTCCTGGCTCATCACCATCAGCAGGCTGTGCGGCATGCTCAGCAGCACACCAGCCAGAATCGCCGTGACGATATAAGCAAAGCCGCCCACGTAGAGCATGGCGTAGGCAAAGGGCACACTGAGCATCGAGGCGGCGATCATGATTGTGCGGCGATTGAAGCGATCGCCAAGATGACCGCCAATCAGCGTGCCCATGGCGCCGGCAAAGTTAAACAACCCCAACATCAGTCCGAACTGCGCTGCACTGTAGCCAACCGACTCGTAGAACTTGGGCAGCAACGTGGCATACCCCTGCGCCGTACCCGACCGGAGCAAAATAAACAAGACAAACGCCGTGATCAGAATGGCGGCGGCAGTGTGCGACCGACCAGCGTCGTGGCTCTGACTTTCGCTTTGGGTGCGCCTGGGCGCTGCCGGCAAGGCATCGTTCATGTGCAGGAACATCAGCGTCACCGCCGGTGCAGCCAGCAATGCCATCAGCGGCATCCCGGCCAACCCGATGCTGCCGATCACCACACCGGCCAGGATCGGGCCTAGCGCCAACCCCACCTGCCCACCCAGAAAAAAGTATGAGGTTGCCGTCGCCGCCTTGTGCCCACCCGCCGCCGAGGCATTCACCATGCCTGCGGCATGGAAAGCGCCGCTGCCCAATCCACCGATCATCAAGAGGGTGATGAAAAGGGGATAGTTGGGCATAAATGACGCCAGCGCGTAGAAGAGCGCCGTCCACGCCACACCGACTGCACCGATCCAACGCCCGTTGAGTTTGTCCGTCAGCCCGCCAAAGAGCGGTTGACTCATGGCGGCAAACATCTGATACATCATGGCGCCAAAGCCGATCTGAGCGATAGTCAGATTGAACTGTGTAGCCGCCAGCGTCAGAATGATAGCGACCGATGAGTTGAGAATATCGATCGAAAAGTGGCCGTAGGAGGCCGCAGTCAGGCGTTTTTTATTCATGGCGTCACGCTCCCCAAAAGTCCGTAAATATTTCCTCAGCATAGCACATTCTTCCGCAAAGTACAGATTTTCAGTGTAGGATTTGCCGCAACAGTTGCGTAATCACTCCCTCAAAAGCAATAGAGGTGGCCGGGTTATGGAGAATCTCCCTAAAACGTTGCGATCTTCCGTCGTTGCTTCAAAAAACGTCTGTAGCGGAGAGGCTTTAGCCGGAGCCAGCTTGACGCAACCCTGCCGAGATGCCACAATCAATGCAGAGTGCTGACCGCTGACACGCATGACCTGCGCTCTGACCAGACGATATGAGAGAGAATGCCACATGGACAAGACGGCGTTGCGGCAGGCAATTGTAATCAAATCGGCGGAGTTGGGCTTCGACCTGTGCGGTTTCGCCGCCATCGCCGAAGCGCCCCACGCCGACTTCTTTGACGCCTGGCTCGACGCCGGACGCGCCGGTGAGATGGCTTATCTGACGCGCACCCGTGACAAGCGACGCCATCCGGCGCGGCTGGCTGAGCCGCCCGCGCCCCCTTTTCAGACGGTGATCGTCCTCGGCGTTGACTATCATCAGTTCGACCTGCCGCCAGAGATTCGCGATGATCCCAGTCGCGGCATCATCGCCGCTTATGCCTGGGGCGATGACTACCATGAGATCATTCGCCCACTGCTCTACGAACTGGATGCTTTTATCCGTACGCAGACCGGGCGCACCACCCTGGGCAAGTGCCTGGTGGACACCGGGCCTGTACTCGAGCGCGACTGGGCCGCTGTCGCCGGGCTGGGCTTCACCGGTAAGAACTGCTGCACGATTCACCCCGGACGCGGCAGTTGGCTCCTGCTCGCCGTGATCCTGGTGCCGGAGGCGCTGGCGGAGAAAAGGGGGAGACAAGGAGAATGGGAGAATGGGAGAATGGGAGACAGGGAGATTGAGAGAGGGGGAGGCGCCCCACCATTCATCACTCACGATTCACAATTGAGCCTCCGCCCCTCGCCCCTCGCCCCTCGCCCCTCCCCTACCTGTGGCCGTTGCACACGTTGCCTGGACGCCTGTCCGACGGATGCGTTTGTCGGCGCCTACGACCTCGACCCGCAGCGCTGCATCTCCTACTGGACGATTGAAGCGCGCGGCGTCATCCCGCGCGAGTTGCGCTCCCGCTTTGGCAATCGCATCTTTGGCTGTGATATTTGCCAGGAGGTCTGCCCGTACAATCGGCGGCTATTGGCGCGCGCCCCGAAGCTGGCCGGACTGCACGCCCAGCACCGCCGCCTGGCGCCGCCGCTGCTAGAGGGCTTCGATCCAGCACATCCTTACTGGCTTCACCCGCAGGCGTTCAGCGAGCACTTTGTTCGTTCGCCCGTCAAGCGCGCCAAGCACAGTGGGATGTTGCGCAACGTTTGTGTGGCGCTGGGCAACTGGGGCGACCCGATAGCACTGCCAGCGTTGGCGTTGGCGTTGACGGACCCGGACCCGGTGGCGCGCATCCATGCAGCATGGGCAACAGGACGCATCCTGGTCAAGACGCGCCATGCAGATGCAGCTGCGCTGTTGACTGCACACCTCGTCGGCGAGACGGACGCCCGCGTGAGCGAGGAGATTCAACTGGCGCTATCCAAAGGTTAGTGCGCGTCAATGCGCCAGCCATCATTCACAAAAAAGGCGAGGACGGATGCATCCTTCGCCTCTTTATGCAGCAAAAACTGCTTGTGACAATGGGATTTTCGGCTCAACTTGCTGGCGGCATGCTTGGCGGCGGCGTGGCGCCTGAGACCGCCCCAACCGGCTCATCCCCACCAGACTTGGGTTGATTGACGAAGACTTCCTGAATGCTGCCCAGCGCCCCCAAAATAGCCGTCGCCTCATAAGGCACGAAGAGTTTGGATGCCCGGCCATTGGCCACCGCCTTCAGTGCGTCCAGATACTGGATAGCAATGACGCGCTGGTCAGGATCGGCGTTGCGGATCGAACCAAAGACGGTGGTGATGGCATTGGCCTGACCGCTGGCCTCTGCTTCCAACTTGTAGCGCTGAGCATCGGCAATGCGGCGCACGGCTTCGGCCTCACCCTCCGCTTCCAGGATACGGGCAGCGCGCGTGCCTTCAGCATCAAGAATCTGGGCGCGTTTGTCGCGTTCCGCCTTCATCTGCCGATGCATGGCTGCCGTGACGTCGGCTGGCGGGTCGATGCGTTTGATCTCCACACGCACGACGCGCACGCCCCACTTGTCGGTGGCATCATCGAGCACCGAACGCAGTTTGGCGTTGATCATTTCACGCGAGGTAAGCGCCTCGTCCAACTCCGTCTCACCGACGACGTTACGCAGGTTGGTCTGCGCCAGCTTGGTCGCAGCGTTGTAGAAGTCGGCCACGTTGTAGGTCAGCTTCACCGGGTCGGTCGCTTCGTAGTAGACGATAGCGTCCACCGTCACCACCACATTGTCTTTGGTGATGACTTCCTGCGGCTGGACATCAACGACCTGCTCACGCATATCGACTTTGCGCATCGTATCGATGAAGGGAATGATGAACTGCAACCCTGGCTGCGCCGTGCGCAAGTAGCGCCCCAGGCGCTCAATCACACCTTTTTCGTAGGGTGAGACGATGCGGATGCCCATCGCGGCCAGCAAAAACACCAGGATGAGCAACAGCCCCAATACGACCATCGCTAATACAAGTTCCATCTTTGCCTCCCTAGCTTACGCTTTTCTGATAAATGACCTTTGACGCAAAAGCTGAGTACGCAGAGGGAAGACAATTGGGAATGCAGACATTGCTCTGCGGGATTGCGTCTCTGCGACCTGGCGTCGGAGTTGGGAATCTTCAAACCGCTTCTCACACATAGCGCCTGAGATGCACGTGCTATTCTTCGATCAGGGCGTCGACCTGGCTGGGACGCACCACCAGTCGCGTGCCTTCGATGCGAATCACCTCGACAATCGCATCTTTGGCAATCACGCGCCCATCTTCGGACGTCGCTCGCCATTCCTCTGCATCCACGCGCACCAGACCGACGCCCAGTGGCGGGTTGATCTCACTCAGAACGATGGCGCGCTTCTCCAACACGCGATCACTGCCAACGAAGTTCTTGTGCTGCTCGTTCAGCCGCCGCGTCAACGGTCGCGTCAACAACACAGCCACCGCCGACACACCGATAAAGGCGGCCACCTGGATAAACGGATCGACGCCCCAATAGGCCAGCAATGCAGCTGCAGCCGCGCCGACGCCAAAACAGACCAGAAAAAACCCGGTCGTAAATATCTCAGCAATCAGAAAAATGAGCGCCATTGCCGCCCAGCCCCACATCCAGATCGTATTCATCCGTTCACCCTCCGTCTCAATGACCCGGCCCATGCAGCGCAACGGTCGCGCATCATCACAATCGTTGCTTGCATTATCTCCATTGTAGCCGATTGCAAAACTCGTGACTGACCAGACACTGACATCAGCTAGACAGTCAGGCACGCGTCCCATAACCTGTGGCGCCCTCCGCTGGGTTCATCCCGCTGCGCGGAATTCGGCGCCGGTCAACTTGCCGGTGCGCGTATCAAGCGTCACTTCGACATCTAACGGGCCACCTTCGCTCTGGAGACGCGCCACAATGCGTTGCTCCCCGTCGCCTTCCAGGATCGCCTCTAGCGTGCACGCACCGTAGAGAAGGTTGACGATGCGCAATTGCTTGAGTTGCGCTGTACGATCGCTGGATTTGGTGAAGATGCGCGCCACGCGGCGCCGGGTTGGGTTGGCGGTCGCTGCCAGGAGCGCATCGAGCGCCGCCTGCATCGCCGCATTCGGCGGAAATATGGAGATGATGCTCAGGTGTTGCACGCGCGGCGGCACAGTAGGCGCCAAGGTCAGCCAGATACGGCACCAGCCGCGTTCGCCCTGCACCGTCCACGCACCGCGCAGAGGATTGGTGGTTTCGATTGCGCTGGGATTGCCGAAGCCGCCGTGACGGGAGCGCAGAGCGGCGAGTCGCGCCTGCCAACGGGTGCGCGGCTCATCCAAAAAAAAGTTGACGGCGAACAGATCGTCAGCCAGGGCGTCGTCCCACGCTTCGATGAGGCGGCTGACGCGAGCCTGCGCCATTTCCAGCGCAGCGGCGGGACGCACCGGACGCGGCGTGACGCCGGTCGTTGCGACCAGGCTGCGCAAAATCTGCACGGTGATGGGAACAGCGGGTGCATAAGTCAGGTTGGCAAGCGTCACGACGCCCAGGTCATAGTCGGGCAACCAGAGCATGTGCGAGCCAAAGCCGGGCAACCCACCCGCGTGGCCGACGATGCGTCCCAGATCGCTGCTGAGCCAGGCAAAGAGGCCATAACCGTAGCCGCCGGCCTCATAGCGCACTGGCGCCCCAACACGTTGACCACTCCACACCGGCAGCCGCAGGTTGGTGCAGCGCTGCATCTCGCGCCGCGAACTGCGCCGGAGCACGCCCCCTTCGTCGCCATCGCGCGCGGGCCAGGCATCCAGGAAAAAGGCGACCCAGCGCGCCATGTCCTCCACCGAAGCGTAGAGACCGCCAAAGGCAGCTGCATCTCCGGCTGAGCGTGCAAACGCCAGCGCATCCTCAACGTGATGTCCATCGACCAGCCGGTAGCCGTGCGCCAGCGTCTGTTCGTGTGCATCTTCAGGATTCCAGCCGCTTGATATCATCCCCAGCGGCGTCAAAATGCGAGTGTTAACGTAGTGCTGAAAGGGCATTCCCGCCACGCGCGCCACCACGCGCCCCAGGATCATGTAGCCCAGATTGGAGTATTCGTACTGTGTGTCGGGCGCGGCGGCAAAGGTGACGCCCTCCGCCAGCAGCGAAGAAAAGGCTGCATCATCCAGCGACAGTTGACGGTCGCCCCAGGGGTTGTCTTCGGGCCACCCAGGCGCCATCGTCAGCAGGTGGCGCAGGGTCAGTTGGGGGGAATCGCCGGTAGGGTAGACCAACGCTGCAACTTCAGGCAGGTAGCGGACGACAGGATCGTCGAGTGACAACAATCCGGCGTCGCGCAACTGCAACACGGCGACAGCGGCAAAACTCTTGGTCATCGATGCAATACGATAGCGAGTGGCGGCATCGGCGCGCACGCCGGTCGTTAGCTCGGCCAGGCCGACCGCACCGCTGACAGCAAGACGTCCTGCTGAAATAACGCCGTAGGCCAGGCTGGGCAGTTGGTGGCGCGCAGCAAAATCGGCGACCGACTGCTCAATGGCGGGCTTCGCAGCCATAACCTGTTCAATCCACTCTGAACCAGACATCGTGGATGCAGAAACGTGCATGACAGGACTCCTCAAGTTGCCGTCAGGTTGGCACGCGTAACGCAACGGTCGGCGCCGCGTTACGCGTAATCAAAAAATGCCGGGTGAGGAGAGAGTGGACGCGCCATCCCTCCTTACCCGGCCTGGTTTTCACCGGTGGCGCTGACGTTGCTGTTCACTGCGCCAGCGCTGTGTCAACGCCGCCGCTCTCTCATTCGTGAATGCCGCCCTCGGTCAGCCCACGCGGATCCAGGATGCGATCCAGCTCCTCGGCGGAAAGGTCGGTCTCCTCCAGCGCCACTTCCTTGAGCGAGCGACCTTCCGCATAGGCGCGTTTGGCGATCTTGGCGCCCTTCTCGTAACCGATGACCGGGTTGAGCGCCGTCACCAGGATCGGGTTGCGCCCAACCAGGCTGGCAATACGCGCCTCGTTGACGGTGAAACCGGCAATGGCCTGATCAGCCAGAATGCGGCTGCCATTGGCAAGCAGTGAAATGCTCTGCAACAGGTTATAGGCAATCACCGGCAGCATGACGTTGAGCTGGAAGTTGCCCGACTGCCCACCGATCGTTATGGTGACATGATTGCCCATCACCTGGGCGCAGACCATCGTCACTGCTTCGGGAATAACCGGATTCACCTTGCCCGGCATGATGCTCGACCCCGGTTGCAGTGCGGGCAAGGCAATCTCACCCAACCCGGCAATCGGGCCGCTGTTCATCCAGCGCAGGTCATTGGAAATCTTCATCAGGCTGACGGCAACCGTGTTGAGCTGGCCGCTCAGTTCCACGGCGGCGTCTTGCGTGCTGAGCGACTCAAAGTAGTTGGAGCTGGTCACCAGCGGCAGCCCCGTCCACTCGGCGAGTTTGGCGGCGATGGCGCGCCCAAAGTCGGGATGTGCATTGATGCCGGTGCCAACGGCAGTGCCACCCTGCGCCAGTTCAGCCAGACGCGGCAGCGACGCTTCGATCCGCTCGATGCCGTGCTTGATCTGGCTTGCCCACCCGCCCAGAATCTGGCTGATGCGCACGGGCATAGCATCCATCAGGTGTGTGCGTCCGGTGGTGACGATATGGTCGGTGGCGGCGGACTTGGCGACGAGCGTGGCGTGCAGATGCGCCAACGCCGGCAGCAATTCGTCGTGCACAGCCAGATACGCGCTCAGGTGGATCGCCGTCGGGATCACATCGTTGCTGCTCTGGCTCATGTTGACGTGGTCGTTCTGATGCACTTTGCGCCCGAGCTTTGCCGTTGCCAGCGAAGCCAGCACTTCATTGGCGTTCATGTTGGTGCTGGTGCCCGACCCGGTTTGGAAGATATCAAGCACAAACTGGTCGTCATATTCGCCATCGGCCACCTGTTTGGCGACCGCCTGGATCGCGGCGGACATATCGGCGTCCATCAAACCCAGGTCATGATTAACGGCAGCAGCAGCGCCCTTGATCAACCCCAAAGCGCGGATAAATGTGCGTGGGAACCGCAGGTCGCTGATCGGGAAATTATCGACGGCGCGCTGCGTCTGTGCGCCATACAGCGCATTGACGGGTACTTTGACTTCGCCCATACTGTCGCGTTCAATGCGATACGTTTGTTCAGCCATCATTATCTCCTTTGATCGATATGGAAAACATGTTGAAAGCGGCGTCTGAAGCGTTGCTGCGCGTTCGCCCGCTGTAGCGACTGTTCGTACAATCCAGTGTCTCGATTGTAGCACCGGTGACAGGTCACGCGAAAAAGCCAGAGGTCATGGGTGACTTCCGGGTGTATTTCATGTCCGGGGCGCATCGCCTTCGATTCAAATCGAGGCTGAAAACTGAAGTCGGCTCATGAGGATTTACAAAATGATCCGGCAATCGACGTTGCTGTCTCCAGCGCACAGAGCGTCCTCTCCCGCAGGTCATCGCCTCCGGCGTGACAGCGTAGCCCTCCCGCAGGTCATCGCCCCCGGCGTGACAGCGTGGCTCTCCCGCAGGTCATCGCCTCTGGCGTGACGGCGTGGCTGAACCTACAGTTACAAACCAATTTGTTAAAGAGCATGATTCACCGATGCGGCGCAATTTGCCCCAAACGTGAAGTAGACCCGTGACTTCCAATTGATTTGACACACTGCTGACGCTTGTCTACAATCGCGGATGGTTTGAATGACTACACCAAACAAACAGGAACCCTATATGGCTGAACGCATCCTGGTTGTCGAGGACGATCGCCGCATCCGTGACCTGCTGCGTCGTGGATTGCTATTCGAGGGCTACACGGTCGACACCGCCGAAGATGGTGAGACGGCGCTGCGCGTAGCGCGTGAGACGCCGCCGGATGCGGTCATCCTAGATATCATGTTGCCCAAGATGGATGGGCTGGAGGTCTGTCGGCGGCTGCGCAGTGCGTCGAACGTGCCGATCTTGATGCTGACTGCGCGCGATTCGGTGCCCGATCGCGTGACCGGACTGGACGCCGGCGCCGATGACTACATGGTCAAGCCCTTTGCTTTTGATGAGTTGCTGGCGCGGCTGCGGGCGCTCTTCCGGCGTCACCGCATGGAGAGCGCACCCAACGTATACCGCTATGCGGATCTGGAGCTGAATCCGCGCACACGTCAGGTCTTCCGCGGCGGCGATCTGATCGAGTTGACAGCCAAGGAGTTTGATCTGCTCGAGCTCTTTCTGCGTCACCCCGGTCAAGTGCTGACGCGCGAGATGATCTATGAACACATCTGGGACTACGATTTTGGCGGCGAAAGCAACATTATTGAAGTGTATGTTCGCTATCTGCGCACGAAGCTGGAGGCGGGCGGCAAACCGCGCCTGATCCAGACAGTGCGCGGGGTGGGATATGCCCTGCGCGAGAATTGAGGAGCGGCTGCGCGCCCAGCGCCCTCTGTGGCGTGGGTGCGCCGGTGTGGGCGCCTCATGCCTGACCTGCTAGCCGACCATCTGCCATGACCATTCGTCTTCGCCTCACCCTTTGGTACACCGCTCTCCTCGGCGTCACCCTGATTCTTTTCAGCGTCACGGTCTATTCGGCGTTGACCGCCAACCTGCGCTTCCAACTGGAACAGAGCGCTGCGCTGCAGGCGCGCAATATCGCCGCTGCTGTCATCCAACAGATCCAGGGCGACGTGGTTGTTTTTCGCAACAGCGCCGACAACGTCTTCTTTCCCCAGGTCGAGCTCTTTGCCTCATCCGTTGGCGCGCAGTTGCTAGACAGTGATGGCAAGGTGCTGAAGCGGAGCGAAAACCTGGGCGACATCCCGATCCCATATCATGCCGACACAATGCCGCGCATCCTTGCCGGCGAGGAAGACCGCTTCTACTATGTGACCAATGAGGGCGCCGCCTTTCTGGTTTACACTGTGCCGCTCATGGTCGATGGTCAGTTGATGGGCGCCGTACAGCTCATCCAGTCGGTCACGACAGCGCTGACCGCGCTGACGCAGGTGAATCGCTATCTGATTCTGGGCACGACGATCAGCATCGTGTTGGCGGCGATTGTCGGTGCGTTTCTGGCCCGCCGCGCGCTGGCGCCCATTGACACGATCACCGAGACCGCCAACGCCATCACGCGCACGCGCGATCTGGGCAATCGCATCGACATTCGCGACAACGCCAGCGAGGTCGGCCGGCTGGCCGCCACCTTCAATGAAATGCTGGATCGCATTCAACGTCTCTTTCAGGCGCAGGAACGGCTGATTGGCGATGTCAGCCATGAACTGCGCACGCCGTTGACGACCATCCAGGGCAATGTCGAGTTGCTGCAACGCATGGCGGCCTCTCCCACCGGCGGTGGATTGCGGTTGGAGACAGCAGGCGAGTTGTTCAAAGAGTCGCTGCGCGAGGTGCAGGCCGAATCCGAGCGCATGAACAAGATGATCAGCGACTTGCTGCTGCTGGCGCAGGCGGACAGCGGCGCGCTACAAATCCAGATGGCGCCTGTCGAGATGGATACAGTGCTGCTTGAAGTCTACCGTCAGACGCGACGGCTGGTGGAGCACTACAAGGGACGCGCCGACGCGTTGGAAATCCGTCTGGGCAGCGAGGATCAGGCGCAGGTGCGCGGTGACCGCGACCGGCTGCGCCAGGTGCTGGTCAACCTGGCCGAGAACGCCGTCAAATACACGCATGACGGCGGCGTCGTCACCTTTAGCCTGGAAAACCGCGACGGCTGGGTGCGCATCAGCGTGGCCGACACCGGCATCGGCATCAGCCCCGAACAGCAGGCGTTGATCTTTGAGCGCTTCTACCGCACCGACAAGGCGCGTAGCCGCGAAATGGGCGGCAGCGGTTTGGGGCTGAGCATTGCCCAACGCATCGCACAGGCGCATGGCGGCAAGATCACAGTCGAAAGTCAACTTGGCGTCGGCAGCACCTTCACGCTCTGGCTGCCTGCCTATCAGGAGAACGACGCCGAGAGTCCGCTCAATTTAAAGCACACAGTCATTGCAGGGACACCGTAGCGGGCGCGCGCAGCAAAACCACTCCCAACCACGTGGCGCCGATTGCCACGCCCAGGCTACCCCATGCCGCCGCCAGCAACCAGAACAACTGCGGCTGCCCAAGCTGTGGCGCTAACCCCAATCCCAGCAAGGCGCCGATCATCACCAGCACGCCTGCCAGCCACAACAGATTCATCCAACGCAGCGATTGGCGACCAACCGGCCAACGTGTTTCCAACAACCCAAGCAGCGCCGTGCTCACCCACATCAACAGCAGCACATGCAGGTAAAAGATGCGCATCTGCCCGCCAGCATAGTCATGCCAGACGCCCGGCCACAGCAGCAGCGCCGCCACCGCCAGCACAACGCCCAGACCAGCGCCAGCCAGCCAGACCAGGGCAGGCAGCGCCGCCCGTCGCCGCCAGAGTTGAACCCCATGCAGAGCCAGCAGAAACGCGGCGGCGGCGTTCGCCAACGCCGCCACCCAGAAAAGCGCGCCCGGCAGCAGCGTTGGCGATACCCCCAGCAGAAAGGTCGGCGTCAGGAGCAGCGCCAGGCTAAAGGTGGGCAGCCAACCATGCGCCGGTGGGCCGACGTGCGACCACAACACGCCGAGCAACGCCAACCCAAACCACCCCACAGCAAACAGATCAAGAAACTGATGCAGAAACAACTGTTGTAGAAATGGTTGTTCGGCGCGAGTGACGACCAACGACACCAACCCGGCTGCGCCCAGTGAAGCCAGCAATAGGAGCGCTAAAGCCCAATCCCACAACTGCACGGCGAGGGGACGCACAGCCAGCCCACGCGTCGCCCGCACATACAGCGCGATAAAGTAGAACCAGGTCAACCCGTTGAAGGTTGCCACCATCGAACCCAGCGGCAGTCGCGCACTCCCGATGGTGGTCAGCCCATAGCCATTTGCCCAGAACGCCGGGAAGCTGAGAAAGGCCATGCTGGCGGTCAGCGCCATCTGCACCCCGACCCCGCGCGGCAGGCTGCGTCCGGTGTAGCGCGGCAGGTCGGCCCAGATCAAGGCAAAGAGCGCCAGCGTCACCCAACCGAAATACATCAGATGGCTGTGGGCGTGGCGCATGGCGCCAAAATTCTGCGCCCAGGCTGGAAAGCCATAAACCATGCCCAAGCGCATCAGCACACCCGTCCACGCCGCCAGCGTCAGCGCCGCCACCGCCAGCAGCAAGTAGCGGCGTACAAGTCGTTCCGTCATTGCTGACATCCTCTCACGGTTGAAGGGGCGAGGGGCGAGTTGTGAGGGGAGACAGCACCCTCTCAACTCACCCTGCGCCCCCGTTTTTGCTCAGTCTACCGTGATGCGGCCTGAACAGCAGGAACAAATGTCACGCGGCGGAGAAGTCACATTTGCATCTTGCCGGCTTTGACGCCGGGTCGCAGAGACGCAAAGATGCACAGAGGTAAATCAACCAGGTAGGCAGGCATCTCTCTGCGTTTTCTTTGTGACTTTGCGTCTCCACGTCAAAGAAATGCAATTTCCAAACCGACCTCTCAGCGCCCGACCAGGGGCAGGAAGCGGTTCTGCGCTGGCGTAATCGCCACCGCCATGATCTCCGGCGGACTCTTGAGATCATCCCACATCTGTCCCAGAACGACGCCATCTGCGCCACCTTCTACCCGTAGAAAGTCGATATACTCCTTCGATGCTGTCTGGTAGTAGAGGACAGCTACAACCACGGCTGCGTCTGCGGGCAACGCATAGACCGTTTCGTCCCAATGCTGGCCATCGACATACGTGGCGCCCACAGGCCGCAGCCCCGGTTGATCGAATGCCGCCACCGTGTAACCACGCGGCGGGATGCGGTTATCCTTGAGCACAGTGTTGTTGCGCACAAAATGGAAGGTTTCGGTGACCGTGGCGCCGTCGTCGATGGCGAGCTTCGCTTCATAGACTTTGAGCTGCGGATCGTCCGCCAGTACGCCGGTTTGTGGATCGTAGGCGCCAGACTCGAAAACCAGCTGACTGGCGGCGTTGTATGCGCGCACGTTGAGCCAGATGCGCCGCCCCTCCGGGTAACCGGTGGGTAGTTTGTGCCCACTTTCGTTCGTCACGCGCACTGTCGCCTGCCGGGGCATCGCGCGCGGATCGAAGTCGATGGTGACGGTGGCGGCTTTCTGCAACATGCTGCGCGCACTCAGGATCGCAGCATTCAGATGGATGGCGTCGCCGGTGGCAGGCAACCGCCAGCGCGCATCCTGCAGCAAGCGCGGCGCCCAGGTGTTAGCGCCGGCAAAGCTATGTTCGGGCAGGCAGCCGTTGGTGACGCAGTCACGATTCACATCGCCGACGGCGGCCAGCCCGGTCGTGCGCGGCATATGACAATCCTGGCAGGTGCGCACAACGCCATCAGCTTTAGCGCCAGCGAATTGAGGTGCATAGACGCCTTGCGCGGTGGCGTAATCGCTGTAGAGCCACTCGTCAAAGGTGCGTTCAATAGGAAAGAGATCGCCGTTGGCGAAGGAGGGCGCAGCCAGATTCTCGGCATTTGGTTCGTAACGCGCCGTTGCCGGGTTCCAACTGAGCGTCGGGTTGTCGAGGTTGTGACACGAACCGCAGACGCGCGCCTCGATGACGGGGTCGCCGCCCTGCCCTAGAAAATCGGTGCGCCAGGTCGCCTTTGGGTGCGGCGGCGCCGGGTTGATCTTGAACGGCCCACGGCGGTTGTCCTCCGGGTCAAGGATGAGCATCGCCGAGCCAACGTGATCCACAGGCAGCGTGGGCGAGATGGCGCTGCGCACGACTGCATCGCGTGCCACCGCAGCCGCCTCGCCACCGGTCGACTGCGGGTCGATCATGCGGTGGCAGAGTTCACAGGCGACGCCTGCGCTGAGGTCGCTGTGCTCCAGCAGGCTGCCGTCGGCGGGATGGCTGCGCCCACCATACCAGCCGCGCGGCGTGTGACAGCGCAAACAAAAGTCGCCGGCGTTTTCGACGTCCTGGTTGGCAACGTGCAGCGCCGCCCAGAAGATCGGGTCGCGCCCGGCCTGGCTCTTCATGCTGCCGCGCCAGGCGCCATAAATTGGCGTTGTGTGGCATCCCTGGCAACTCACCGGATCGACGATTGCGTCGATCATATGTTCGGGCTGTGTGCCGGGCAGGAAAAAGTCGGGATCGGCCGTCGTTGCACCCGGTGCGCGGATCGTCAATGTCGCAGTGCGGGAAAGCGGCGGCAGACCAGGCGCTACGATCTGGGCGGTGGTTGGCAACGCACCTGGCGGCGCCGCACCGACGGTCGCCTGGTAGGTCAGCGAGATGGTCTGATTGGCATAGATCACACCCTGCCAGCGCAACATCGGCAAGGCGCTATCGTCGGTTGCGCCTGCTGTGGCGCGTAAAGAACCAGGCAGATAAGTCAATCCTGACGGCACAGTGGTTGTGACCTGAACGGCGCCAGCGGTTGCACCGCCCGTGTTGCGCAGCGCCAGCGTGTAGCTGATCACGTCGCCGGCCACACCGGTGGAGGGCGTTGCTGTAAAAGAGGAATCGCCGAGCGCTGCTGCTGGCGCCTGCGTGTCGACCAGCCGATAGAGCACGCCGCTGCCAAACGCCACCACGTACAGCTCGCCCGCCTCATCTTCGCCAAAGGAAGCAATGTTTTCGCTGGTGTCCAGCTCGAGTTGTTTGGACGACCAGCCAGCGACGCCCTGTTGCGTGCTCCAGATGCGTCCTTGCGAAAAATCGGCGAAGAAGTAGCGCCCCTGGAACGCAGCGAAGGTGGGACCACGATAGACATAGCCGCCTGTCACCGACTGACCATCGCTGCGCGGGTAGGCCACGATCGGCGCCACGAATGGCCCCGCACAGGGCGCCGTCGTGCTGTGAGCAATGTCGCCCTCGCGGCAATCCCAACCAAAGTTCAGGCCGCCAGGCGTTCCCGCAGGATGCAGACTGATCTCCTCGCGTGCGCCCTGCCCTACGTCGCCGATGAAGAGGTCGCCCGTCTGACGGTCGAAGCTGAACCGCCAGGGGTTGCGCAACCCCCAATCCCAGATTTCTGCTTTGGCGTCGGTGCGCCCAACGAAGGGGTTGTCGGGCGGGATCGTGTATGGGCCGCTGACCCCAACGGTGAGACGCAGAATCTTGCCCAGCCAGGTATTGAGATTCTGCCCGGCATTGAGCGGATCATCGCCGCTGCCGCCGTCGCCCAAACCGATGTAGAGCTTGCCATCCGGCCCAAAGGCAACCAGGCCGCCGTTGTGGTTTTCGTAGGGCTGATTGCGCACCAGGATGCGCTCTTCGCTGGCAGCGTCAGCGCGGTTCGGATTGGTGGTGACGCGGAAGCGCGCCACTACGGTGTCGTAGCCTCCGTTCACCCCGCCATCTTCCGGCGGCGGCGGCGCCAGGTTGTGATCGGGATGGTTGTAATAGACAAAGAAGTAACCCTGGCTGGCAAAGTCAGGCGGAAAGGCGATGCTCAACAGCCCGGCCTCGCCACTGTTGGCGACGCGGTCGCGGATGTCCAGAAAGGGCTGCGCCAGCAACTGCCCCTGTTGTACGATCCGCACCGTGCCCGCTTTTTCCACGACAAAGAGCCGCCCTGAACCATCGCCGGCGTGAGTGACGTACACCGGCTGGTCGAGACCGCTGACGACCTGCTGCAGGCCAACAACGCCAGCCGTCGGCGTAGCATTTTCAGCCAACACGATAACTGTCTGGTTGCCGACCAGCGTCAACAGCGCCAGAGCCAGCAACAGGAAGAAAACGCGCATGCGCAGTATAAGCATCAGGCATCTCCTTTCCAGGGCGAGTCGCGATAAAATTTACGGCGTATGGTATTGCGCCGCCAGCCGTTGGATCACCCGGTACGCGCGCAGCAATCGCTGCGGCGGGATGTCGGGCTGGACGAAGTGCCCGGTGTTGTAGATGAAGCCGCCGCCCGGCGCATAGATGGCGAAGCGCTGCGTAATGTACTCTTCCAGCGCGTCGCCGTCGTAAGCCAATAGCCCATCGATCACATCGAGCGAGCCGTAGATTGTGATCTTATCACCGTAACGATCTTTCACGGTGCGCGGCTCCATGCCGGCGCTCTCCTGCACCGGGTGCATTGAGTCAAAGCCGATGTCGATCAGATCATCCATGATCTGCATGATATAGCCGTCGCTGTGCAGGTTGACGAAGAGGCCGCGACTGTGGGCGTGGGCGACGACGCGGCGGGCGTAGGGTGCGATCATATTGCGCCACATGCGCGGTGAGAAAAGCATATTCTGATTTGACCCCCAATCGTCGGAGAGGGTGATGCCATCGACGCCAGCGGCAGCCAGACTATCGACCAGGCCACACAGCCAGTCGGCGTAACGGTCGAACCAGGCGCTCATGATCTTTGGTTGGGCGCCCAGGTTCATCCAACAATTCTCGATGCCGATGATGCGACTGGTGCCTTCGACGATGCCCCACACGTGCGCCAGGATGAAGCGTTTATCGCCCTGCTGCCGCACCGCCTCCGCCACGTTCAGGCCGGCGAAGTCGTAATTCCATTCCGTGTGATTGAGCCAGCGCGGGTCGTGCGGATCGCCGGGATCGTAGGCGGGCAGTTCCTGAACATCCCACAGGCGCCCAGTTTGATTAGGATAGGGTACAAAGCCAACAAATATGTCGATGCCGAACTCATCCAGAAATTGCTCGCGTGGGCCATACTCGGCGGCGAGCATCTCGACAAATTGTTTTTGATAGAGCCAGCAATCGATCGGCGTGCGATCGGTCGTCTGGCGACGCAACGTTGCCTTGACGCGGTCCTTGGCGTTCATCGTGGGACATCTCTTTCATACAAACTGATGGTGTTATCGATTTCTAGGTTGTCACGTGATATTACTCGCAATCTTCCCGGAAGCTTTGGAGCTTCCGGGAAGATAAACAGTTAACCTGGTGGTCAGTAGGTGCACTGCTGTGGGCTTGGCGTCGCTGCCCGATTCATGATACGCTCATGATACGCTGTCGTCATCTTACCATTGTCACAAGTGAAAGGAGAAGTGCATGTTTCAGATGCTCTTTGGCGCGCTCTTTGCGTTGCTGGTGGGGGCGGCCTTCCTATTGTGGGGTTATCGCATCTTCCTGGTGCTGTTGCCAATCTGGGGCTTTTTTGCTGGCTTCTGGCTGGGCGCCCACGGCGCCACCATGCTTTTTGGCGAGGGCTTTCTGGCGACGACGACGGGCTGGATCGTGGGTTTCGTCGTCGGCGTGGTGCTGGCGCTCTTCTCGTACCTGTTCTACGCGTTGGGCGTCGCCATCATCGCCGGCGTCGTCGGCTATGCGATCGGCAGCGGGATGATGGCGGCGATGGGGCTGACGGCAGGCTGGGTGCTCTTCATCGTCGGCGTCTCGGTGGCGATCATGGTGATCTTGCTCACGCTGGTGCTCAATCTGCAAAAGTATGTCATCATCGCCCTCACTGCAATTGGCGGCGCCAATGCAATTCTGCTGGGCGTCTTGTTGCTCCTGAACCGCGTGAGCCTGACCGGACTGCGCGGGGCGGGCAACGCCATCCAGCCTGTGCTGGCGGACTCCTGGTTCTGGTCAATTGTCTGGGTGGTGGTGGCGCTGCTCGGCATCTTCTATCAGGTGCGTTCGAACCGGGCCTATCGCTGGCAAAAAGAATATTACATCGAAAGTTGGGGTTGAGAGGTGAGCCATGTTCTGGATTGATCCGAATTATTTCTGGTATGTCTTTATCCCGACGATGCTCCTCTCGTTGGGCGTTCAACTCTATCTGAAGAGCACCTTCAGCAAATGGAGCCGCGTACCCAACAGCAGCAAGCTGACCGGCTCGCAGACGGCGCAGCAACTCTTTGCCCGCACCCAGCTTCATGCGATCCCCGTCGAGCGTGTGCGCGGCAACCTGACCGATCACTTCGACCCCGGCGCCAATGTCGTGCGTCTGTCGGACCCGGTTTCGACGCAGCCGACGGTGGCCTCCATGGCGGTGGCGGCGCACGAACTCGGCCACGTGCAGCAATACCAGACCGGCTCCGGGCTGATCAAGATGCGCAGCGCCTTGTTGCCTGCCCTCCAGTTCAGCCCAACCCTCTCGTACATGAGCCTGATGTTTGGCATTATCTTCGACATGACCAACCTGATCTGGCTGGGCGTCTTTTTCTTTGGGCTGATGGTGCTCTTTTCCCTGCTGACATTGCCGGTTGAGTTGGACGCCAGCCGCCGCGCCCTGAAGCTGTTGGATGAAGCCGGCTTGATGAAAACTGAGGACGATCGCAAAGGCTCGCGCGCGGTGCTGACCGCCGCCGCGTTGACCTATCTGGCCGCGGCGATCACGTCGGTGCTGCAACTGCTTTACTATATCAGCATTGCTCGCCGCTCCAGCCGATAATTGCAGCGTCGGAATCTGGTGCGCCGGGCATCCTACATCTCAGAGCGATATATCTTTATCAGGAGAAAAACGATGATTTGCAACGCGCGAACCTTTGTCATCTTGTTGATTGTCATCGCATCGGCGCTTGTCTTTACGGCGTGTGGCGGCGGTAGTCCGGCGCCCACCGCCACCGCCGTGCCGACGGTGGCGCCGCCGACGGACACCCCGGCGCCCACCCCGACCGAAGCGCCAACAACCGCCCCCACAGCAGCCCCCACCGAGGAGGAAACTGCTGCCACCGAAGCGCCGACTGAAGCCGTCACAGAAGAAGCAGAAGCAGCAACTGCAGCGCCGGCTGAGGCTGCCACGGAGGAAGCAGAAGCAGCAACCGAAGCCCCGACTGAAGCCGCCACAGAAGAAGCGACTGAAGTCACTGCGCCCGTCGTGGTTGCGTCCGACGCCGAAGAGCTGGCGCCTACGCCGGCCGAAGCCGCACCAGCTGGCGTAGTCTCCGTCGCCAGCGCCCGCCGGGTCGCCGATGTGCTCAACGAACGCGACGCACCCTTCGCCGCGATCTCACCAGATGGCTCACGCATCGCCTGGTTCACCCAAAGCGGTCGTCGCCGTGACCGCACCGGCGAACTCTGCCTCTTCACCTTCGCCAATGCCGACAAGACCTGTTATCCCATCGCCACCGAGCGCTTCCGCGACTGGCCCTATCAGCTCCAGTGGTCGCCGGACAGCAGCATGATCACCTTCACTGAAAATCCGATCCAGCTTGGCAATGACGCCGACATCTGGCTCTTCACGGTGGCCGATGGTTCGTTCCAGAATCTGACCGACGACGGCGTCACCGGTTCCTGGCGCAGCGCCGCCGATGCGCTCATCGACTATCTGCCCGCCTGGAACCCCGCCGACGGCAGCATTGTCTTCTGGCGCGTCAAGCCGCTGGACTTCCCGAACTTCGCAATCGGTCTGTACAAGATCACACCGGGCGGTGAGGCTGAACTCGTGCGCGACCTGACCGACGCCCTGCCGCAGCAACTGCCCCTCTTCCAGCAGGAGGCCTTCTTCATGGACGGCTTCTCCGCCGTGTCGCCCGACGGGACAAAACTGGCGGCCATCGTCAGCACCCTCGGCCAGTTTGGCGGTTTGCAGCCGAATCTGTGGGTGATCGACCTGGCCGACGCCGCCGCTGAGCCGGTGCAGGTGATGAGCTTTGCCGACTACCAGGCTGCCATCCCCACCTGGCCGGGCATCCCGGCGACGCCGGTCGGTCTCTCCTGGACGGCGGACAGCGCCGGCGTGGCCTCAATTGCGGTCAGCAATATGGGCAACTCGACGCCCTTCACCGTCTTCTTTTACAGCGACCTGGCCGCAGGGACGTCGGCCCTGGTAGTCGATTTCAGCAGCGTGGAAGACTCCTCTATGTACTTCTCAACCGCGCCTGGCTCTGACCTGCCCTGGCGAGCGTATTCGCCGTGGACGGGCGCGCTGTCGCCGTCCGGAACCAAACTCCTCATGCTCAACGATCTAACCGGGCGCATGGGGCTGTTCACATCGCCGCTGCCGCCAACGGGCGAGCTGCCCGGCCTGGCCATCGCCGCCAATCAGTCGATCTCCTCGCAGGGGACGCGCTCCAGTCGCGCCAGCAACGGCCTGATGTTGCTCTACGGGCTGCTGCTGACGGTGGTCGAAGAGTAACAACGGTTTCTTGCCTTCCAGGAAGCTGCGGGCTTCCTGGAAGGCGCCTCTCTACACTATGCAGCCGCCTGTCCTCGCCCCTCGCCTCCATCCACCTTTCCTGCGCCACAACCTGACGCTGCGTCCGCATCTCTATCAGCAACTCAGCGACGGTCTCACCAACTGATGTTGACGCCAGGAGGCAGCGCTATGGCCGCATTGATTAGCCCCTTTGGGCGAGAATCCGACATGGAATCCTGGACGATTTGTGCTAAAGTAGTGAACGACAAAAAGTAGGGTGGTTGATGGCCCGGCGTCTGGAAGGTCGTCATTGCCAACCCCGGTTTCTGTCGTTCTTTACTTTCGAAGCCTGCTGACTTGATGGTGCGTCTCGTTCATGGCACACGCCCAGCATCTGAACCTCTCGATCACAAGCCAATGCGTCATTTGAACATCCTGACGTCGCCGCATGAACCCTGGCTGCTGGCTGCGCTCACCCTGGGCGGGCTGGCGCTGCGGCTGTGGGGAGTGGGCGACATGGGACTGGCCTACGATGAAGCCGCCACGGCGCTGATGGCGCGCGCCGCGCCCGCCGCCATCGTTGACTTTCACTGGCGCGCTGCGTTCGAGCATCCTCCTCTCTGGCAATTGACGATGGCGGGCTGGTCGGCGGGCTTCGGCCAAAACGAGGCGGCGCTGCGCTTGCTGCCGGCGCTGGCTGGTGCAACGGTCATCCCGCTGACCTGGTGGTGGGTGCAACGCCTGTGGCCGGCGGAACGGGCCTGGCGCAACTGGGCTGCGGCGCTGGTGGCGCTGGCGCCGACGCTGGTGCTCTACAGCCAGGAGGCGCGCATGTACACGCTCGTTGTGGCGCTGGCGCTGCTGTCGCTGATCGCCTTGCACGCGCTGGCGACACAGCCACGCCTGCCTGTGATCCTTGCCTTCGCCGGGATCAACTGGCTGATGACCGGTTTTCACTACTATTCGATCCTGTTGATCGGCGTCGAGGCGATTTTTCTGGGCGTGCTCGCTGCGCGCCGCCGCGCCAGGCCGGACGCCTGGCGCTGGTCAGGGGCGATTGTGCTTTCGCTCGCGCCGATTGCGCTGTGGATGGCGCTGGCGCCTGGCTTCCACGACACCCTGCGCGTTGTCGTCAATAACATCGGCGGTGGAAACACACAGTCGGCGCTGGCGTTTCTGGACGCATTGTGGCGCGACTTGACCTTTGGCGCCATCCGCTGGCAACCGGAGGGGGCGATCGTAGGGTTGGTGTTGGCGCCACTGGTCACGATCGGGCTGGCGGCGACCGCAATTCCCGACGCGCGCTGCTTCCGCACCAATCCCGGCTACACGCCGTGGAGCTGGCTGGTCGGACTGGCGGCGTTGCTGCCGCTGCTGCTCAGCGTGCTCTTTGCCCCGGCGCTGGCGGCGCGCTACATCCTCTTCGCACTGCCGGCGATCTACGTGCTGGCGGCGGCGGGCATCGTCTGGTTGGGACGCCAAAGCCTGCCGCTCGGACTGGCGGGAGCGTTGCTGGCGCTGGTCGTCGCCTGGCTGGGGTTAAGCTATTACTTCACGGGCTACACCAAGAGCGAGTATCGGGAAATGGCGGCGTTTCTCACCGCCTATCGCCAACCGGATGAAGCGGTCATGCTCTATGCGCCGCGCCAACACTTGCTGACAAAGTATTATCTGCCGGACATAGCCGACGAGGTCGTTACCGCGCCCGTAGTCGAGCTGCCGACGTTCTGGCCGGTCAACGCGCCGCCCATCGTGCCGGAAGAGATGGACGGCGTGCTCCTCGATCTGCTGGCAACGCACCCTGCGCTGTGGGTGATCGTCACCGCCGAGAACGAAGTGGATCGCGGCGAGTTCGTGCCCAAGTTCCTGACTGCCGTCGCCTACAAAGAAGAGTGCTGGTCGTGGCTGGATGTCAGCCTCTGCCGCTATGTCAGCCCGCACTTCCTGACCGAGGTGCGGTCGTCCACACCTGAACTCCTGTTTGGCGGCGAGTTGCGGTTGACCGGCGCAGCGATCATGCAAACGCCGCAGCATCCTCTGGACGCAAACTATCGCTTCGTGCGGCTCGACTGGCTGGCCGAACGCCAACCCACGCGTGATTACCGGGTTACACTGCGGATGGTCGATGATCGCGGCGCCGTCGTGGCGCAGCGCGACGAGTTTCCTATCGGCGCCTTGCTGCCGCCAACGACGTGGCGCGCCGGCGACGTCAAGCCGGGCTACATGGCGTTGCCCCTTCCCGCCGACCTGCCGCCAGGCGACTATCGTGTAGTGGTGGGCGTCTATGATCCGGCGACAGGTGCGGCAATGGGCGATTTTGTCGAGATCGGCGTCATCACAATGGGCGGATCAGCATGACACGACAGGACTGACTTTATCTCCTGGTGATTACCCTGCTGGCAGGCGCGCTGCGCTTCTATCAGCTTGGCGTCGTCCCACCTGGGCCACAGTTCGACGAAGCCTTCAACGCCATCGACGCCAGCCAGGTGCTGGCTGGCAACCGCCCGCTCTTCCTGCCGGCGAACGGCGGACGCGAGGTGCTCTACACCTATTACCAGGCTGCCATCGGCGCGATCATGGGAAGGCTCGACCTCTACACGCTCCGGCTGGCTTCGGCGCTGGCGGGCACGCTCACCGTCGCCGCCGTCTACCTGCTGGTGCGCACCCTCTTCCGCCGCCACAGCCAGATGTTGGCCGTGCTCACCGCGCTGGCGCTGACGGTCAGCTACTGGCACATCCACTTCAGTCATTACGGCATTCGCATCATCCTCATGCCGCTGATCCTGAGCGGAGTCTTCGGCTTCTTCTGGGTGGGCTGTGAATTGCTGGCGCCAAAGGGGAGACCAGGCAACAGGGAGACAAACTTCCCAAGCTCCCAATCTCCCAATCTCCAATCTCCAATCTCCCAATCCCCCAATCGCTCAATCGCACCTTTCCTTGCCTTTGTCATCAGCGGCGTGCTTGCCGGTCTGGGCGTCTGGAACAACCCGACCGGGCGCTTTGTCCCCTTCGTGCTGCTGGCGTATGTGCTCTGGCTATGGTGGCGTTACCCTGAGCGGCGCGCAAACCCGTTGCTTGGGTTAGCTGTGACAGGCGTCGCGGCGTTTGTCGTTTTTCTGCCGTTGGGGCTGGAATTCTGGCGTCACCCGGAGTTCTTCTTCGGACATGCATCCGAAGTCTCGATCTTTGCCGAACGCGTGGCGGGCGACGCCTCGCCCTGGCGCCTGCTGGCGATCAACATCCTGCGCGTGCTGGGCATGTTCAGCTTCGACGGCGACCTGGAATGGGCGCACGGCATTCCCGATCGCCCGGTTTTCGATTGGTTCATGGCGATTCCGTTCTACCTCGGCGTAGGGTGGTGGCTGTGGCGACTGCTCGGCAAGACAAAACCGCAGCCCGACCCGGATCGCGATGCCCTCTTTCTTTTCCTGGCCTGGGCAGTGATGATGCTGGCGCCTTCAGTGCTGAGCGAAGCCGCGCCCAACTAC